>NZ_DASSKM010000093.1:0-21243 GCF_035690525.1 Salinisphaera sp. | reverse complement strand
CGTATGGGCGGTCGTGTCTTCGCCGGCGATGAGCAGGGTGACGACATTGGCGTATACCACGTCGTCGGTGATGCCGGAGCCTGGCTCATTGGCCGCGACCAGCATGGCTTGCAGCAGATTGCTCGGCGGCGCGTCCGGATGCCGCTTCATTTCCCGGCGCGCCTCGTCGATCATTCGGAGCACAAAAGCCCGGACCGTATCGATCGAGCGTTCGAGCTTGCGGTCCCGGGGCAGGCGAAGATAACGCCAGTACGGAAAAGGCAGGTTGGCGCGTAGCGTCACCATTGGAAAGATTTCGCTCAGATGCTTCTGTATCGGATCGCCTTCCTGCTCGAGCGTGTTGATGTCCTGGCCGAACGACAGCGTCGAGGTGACGTCGACCGTGAATCTCTCGAGGTCCTCCACGACGTTGGTTGTATCGGCATTCGCGGCGAGCCGGTCCCAGCGGCGCCATAGCCGCTCGGTGATCGTCCGGAGCGTGGGAAAGAAAGCCGGCAGTCCTTTTTTGGCGAGCGCTTGCACGACCATTTGGCGTTGCGGCCACCAGCGCTCGTCTTCGGCCGAAAACACCCCGTTGAACCCCATCTCGTCGATGACGGACGTCATCGTGGTGAGTTTGCGAAATGCACCGGGCCGTTCGCGCAGAGCGAATTGCGCCAGTTGTGGATCAGAGGTGACGAACACCCGGGTCGGGCCCAGATCGAAGGCGAATACGCTGCCGAGCTCGGCCTCCCAGCGCTCAATAACCTTATGCAGCGTTCGCACACTTAATTGATGGATATTTCCTAAAAGCGGCAACCCATCCGGCGTCGGAAGATCCGCCAGTCTTCTCGTCGAGTTCGCTCCTTTAACCTGAGTCATGAACTGCCGCCCCGTCGTCGATCTGTGTGGCGCCATGGTCCGATTTGGCGCTGATTGTTTTGCGTATCCGTTGGCCAATCTACACGTTCTGTCGACCCGACACGACTGTACCCACCGAGCGCTGCCCGGCTCGTCTGTGTCGATTTAGTTAACAGTAGCGCACCGATTCTCGCCTAGGCGCTCGGAAACGTCCCACGAGCTATTTTGCGCTAGATCCGCTCGCTACGACGGCCCGCAGGGAGGCCGGACGCGCACGAATCAGCTCGTTCGATATGAGATTGCCTGGCCGGGAGGCATAGACCGGCATGGAGCTATCTCGACGATTTCAGTGTTTTTTTTTGCCTTCACGCCAGGCTGGAACAACTATTTTTTCGCTAGGTGGTCACCGCTCAGCGGCGTCATTACTCGTCTTCAAACCATCGTCTATGCAAAGCATATTTGAAAAAAAAGCCTATATTAATAAAAATTGTTATTAGATCGGATATAGGCATTAGCGCACTTTAATCCGATCGTGCGGCTCGTCAATCTCAACTCCATTTGCATGGGAATAAAAGGCGTTAAAAATGAGTAACTTGTCAATCTTTTCCGCTCAAAATCGAGATGCTTGCGTAGCTGCTGAGCCAGATTTTCTAAGCGAAAGCGTCGATAAATATTACAACGAGCGTGGAGAAACCTGGCAGGAAGGTAGCCATATTATGCGTGGCAGTGAACCAGAACCGGGCGCTGTCATGATGGTTAGCAACGACTACCTCGATCTTGCCAATCATTCGGCGATCAGGCAGGCACAGATTGATGCGCTGAACGCAACTGATAACACTATGGTGATGTCAGCCGTCTATCTCCACGGTAATAGTCCGCAGGAAGACTTCGAGAAAAGAATGGCCGATTGGATGGCCATGGAGTCGACCTTGGTCTGCCAATCGGGCTACGCTGCCAATGTGGGGCTCATCCAGGCGATCGGCGGCGCAGACAAGCCGGTCTATATCGACATGATGGCGCATGCCTCGCTTTGGCAGGGTATCCAAGCCGCAGGGCTGCAAGCCAAGCCGTTCCGGCATAACAGCTCATCTCACTTGGCCTCTCTGATCAAGCGCAACGGACCGGGCATCGTGGTTATCGATTCGGTCTACAGCACCAACGGCAGCGTTGCCCCGGTAGCGGAAATCGTCGATGTGGCTCATCAGGCCGGCTGCGTGATGATTGTGGACGAATCCCATTCTTTGGGCACGCACGGCTGGCAGGGTAGCGGCATCGTGGCGGGTCTCGGCTTGCAAGACAAGGTGCATTTCGTAACGGCGAGTCTGGCGAAGGCGTTTGCCGGCCGCGCGGGTCTGATTGCCTGCAGCCGTCGACTGGCTGAATTTATCAAGTATCACTCGTTCCCCGCGATTTTCAGCTCGGCGCTGCTGCCGCCGGATATCGCCGCGCTCGACAAGACGCTCGATCTAATCAAGAGCGCGGACGAGCAGCGCCAACGACTGTTCGAGAATACGACTTATCTTCGCGATCATCTCGCGGCGCTCGGCTACAACGTAGATATCAGCAAGGCCCAGATCATCGCGCTCGAAGCCGGCCCCGAGCATCACACGATCGTGCTTCGCGATGCGCTCGAGGCCAACGGCGTTTTCGGCTCGGTGTTCTGTGCGCCGGCGACCGCGGCCAACCGTTCGTTGATCCGGTTGTCGATAAACGCCGGCCTGACACGGCGCGAACTCGATCATGTAATCAAGGTTTGCCGCGATATTCGTGACGAAGTGGATTTGGCAAACTGGCCGTCGACGCTGCGCGCCCAGCGCCAAGTCACGGAAAGCATGGCTGCCTGATGAACAGTTGATCAATGAGCGAATCCGCGGGGCCGCCGGTCTTCGACGGCCACAACGACATGTTGCTACGTCTCGCCGGCCAGGCGCCGGAAGAGGCGACACGGCGCTTCTTTGACGGTTGCGGCGATGGTCATCTCGACTGGCCGCGTATGCGCCGGGGCGGATTCGGCGGTGGTTTGTTTGCGGTGTTCGTGCCGCCGGGTCAGCCGGGGCCGCCGGTACAAAAGACCGACGACGGTTACGCCAAACCGCTGGTCGAACCGCTCGACCCCGGCGAGGCGCTGCCCCGCGTCATGACCATGATCTCGCGGCTCATGCGCCTCGAAGCGGCCTCGGCGGGCCGTTTCCGTATCTGCCGGAGCGTGGCCGAGATACGTTCGGCGATGGCCGAGGGCGCGGTGGCGGCGGTGCTGCATTTCGAGGGCGCGGAAGCGATCGATCGGGATTTCGACGCACTGGACGTCTTTCACGCGGCCGGGCTGCGTTCGCTGGGGCTGGTTTGGAGCCGGCCGACGGCTTTCGGCCACGGTGTTCCGTTTCGTTTTCCCGACACGCCCGATATCGGCGACGGCCTAACCGAAGCCGGCTTCGCGCTGGTGGCGGCCTGCAACCGGCGTCGTATCGCGATCGATCTGTCGCACCTCAACGAAAAAGGATTCTGGGATGTCGCGCGCACGAGCGACGCGCCGCTGATCGCCAGTCATTCGAACGCGCACGCGATTTGCCCGCACCCCCGCAACCTGACCGACGACCAGCTGCGTGCGATCGCGGACAGCGGCGGCATCGTGGGCTTGAATTTCGCGACCTACTTTCTACGCAGCGACGGCGGTCTGGCAGCGGGCACGCCGATCACGGTGATGCTCGACCATCTCGATCACATGATCGACGTCATGGGACCGTCGCACGTCGGATTCGGCTCGGATTTCGACGGCGTAGGCGCCATGCCGGAGCCGCTTCGGGACGTGTCCTCGCTTCCTTTGCTGCAACAAGCGATGCAAGAGCGCGGCTACGACGCGGCGACCATTCGGGCGATCAGCCAGGACAATTGGCTGCGGGTGCTCGAGGTGACATGGGGCCGATAGCGCGTATTGTTCGGCTAAGGCGCCCGTCGGCCGAGCAGGGCAAAAGCGCGGCACGGGTACAGGCGCGTGTCCGGCGGCACGCATAGAAACGCAATACTTTGCTTATCCCGTCACCGATCAAACCAAGAAAAAGCCCCGCCGAAGCGGGGCTGCTTGTTTCCCTTGAGTCCCTAAGCCGCTTTGGCCAATTGACGCAGCACGTAGTGCAGAATGCCGCCGTTGGCGTAGTAGTCCCACTCCTTCGGGGTGTCGATACGCACACGCGCGTCGAACTCGGTCTTGTCGCCGGACTCGGCGGTCGCGGTGACATGAACCGTCTTCGCGCCGGCCGACAGGCCGTCGATGTCGAAGCGCTCGGTGCCGTCCAGACCCAGGGCCTCGTGCGAATCGCCTTCCGCGAACTGTAACGGCAGCACGCCCATGCCGACCAGATTGGAGCGATGGATGCGCTCGAAGGACTGCGCGATCACCGCCTTCACGCCGAGCAACAGCGTGCCCTTGGCCGCCCAGTCGCGCGATGAGCCGGTGCCGTATTCCTTGCCGGCCAGAATGACGAGCGGCGTGCCTTCGTCTTGATACTTCATCGCCGCATCGAAGATGAACATCTCGCGATCTTCGGGCTGATGGCGCGTCCAGCCGCCCTCGGTGCCGGGCGCCAACTGGTTGCGCAGGCGCACGTTGGCGAAGGTGCCGCGCATCATCACTTCGTGGTTGCCGCGGCGCGAGCCGTAGCTATTGAAGTCGGCGGGCGCCACGCCTTGTTCCTGCAGATACTGGCCGGCCGGGCTGTCCTTGGTGATCGCGCCGGCCGGGGAGATATGATCGGTGGTGATCGAATCGCCCAGCTTGGCCAGACAGCGCGCGCCCTTGATCGTCGGGATGTCGTCGACATCGACGGTCATGCCTTCGAAGTAGGGCGGATTCTGTACATAGGTCGAGTCGGCGTCCCAGGCATAGATCTCGCCTTCCGGCACGTCCAAATTCTGCCAGCGGGCATCGCCGGCGAACACGTCGCCGTAGGAGGTCTTGAACATCTCGGAGTTCAGCGAAGTGCCGATGGTGTCGTAGATTTCCTTCTGCGACGGCCACAGGTCGGCCAGATAGACATCGTTACCGTCGGCGTCGGTGCCGAGCGGATCGTGCGTCAGATCGGTGTCGATGGTGCCGGCCAGGGCATAGGCCACCACCAGCGGCGGGCTGGCCAGGAAGTTCATGCGCACGTCGCCGTGCACGCGGCCTTCGAAGTTGCGGTTGCCCGACAGGACCGAGGCCACGTTCAGATCGTGCTCGCGCACGGCTTCACCGATCGGCTTCGGCAGCGGGCCGGAGTTGCCGATGCAGGTGGTGCAGCCGTAGCCGACCAACTGGAAGCCGAGCGCGTCGAGATCGTCGTCCAGGCCGGCTTGTTCCAGATACTCGGTCACGACCTTGGAGCCGGGCGCCAGCGATGTCTTGACCCAGGGCTTGACGGCCAGCCCTTTGTTGATCGCGTTGCGCGCCAGCAGACCGGCGCCGATCATCACGGCCGGATTCGAGGTGTTGGTGCAGGACGTGATCGCGGCGATCACCACTGCGCCGTCGTGCAGATCGAACTCGGCTTCTTTATAGGTTACGGGGGCGGAACCGCCCACGCTCTTGCTCGGAAGGCCGCCTTCGCTTTCTTCCCGCGCTTCGGCCATGGATTTTTTGGCCTTTTCCTCGCGCGCCTCGATGAAGGGCTGAACCTCGCGGCGATAGGTGGCTTGCATGTCCGACAGCAGCACGCGATCCTGCGGCCGCTTCGGCCCGGCGAGCGAGGGCTGAACCGTGGACAGGTCGAGTTCCAGCGTGTCGGTGTAGTCGGCATCCGCTTGCCCGGCTTCGCGCCACATGCCCTGAGCCTTGGCGTATTCGCGGGTCAGCTCGATCTGCTCGGCGTCGCGGCCGGTCAGTTCCATGTAGCGGATGGTTTCCTCGTCGACCGGGAAGATGCCGCAGGTCGCGCCGTACTCCGGCGCCATATTGGCGATGGTCGCGCGGTCGGCCAAGGCCAGATCGCTTAGACCGTCGCCATAGAATTCCACGAATTTGCCGACCACGCCCTTGGCGCGCAGCATTTCGGTGACCGTGAGGACCAGATCGGTTGCGGTGGTGCCCTCGGCCAGCTTGCCGCTCAGCTTGAAGCCGACGACCTGCGGAATGAGCATGGTGATCGGCTGGCCGAGCATCGCCGCTTCCGCCTCGATTCCGCCCACGCCCCAGCCGAGCACGCCCACGCCGTTGATCATGGTGGTGTGGGAGTCGGTGCCGACCAGCGTATCGGGATAGGCCAGGCCGGTGTCTTCATTGCCGAAGACCACGCGCGCCAGATATTCCAGATTGACCTGATGCACGATGCCGGTGTCCGGCGGCACGACCTTGAAGTTGGCGAACGCGCCCTGACCCCAGCGCAGAAATGCGTAGCGCTCCTTGTTACGGTTGAATTCCAGCTTGGCGTTCAGATCGAAGGCCTGATTGGAACCGTACTCGTCGACCATCACCGAGTGGTCGATCACGAGTTCCGCCGGCGATTGCGGATTGATCTTGGCCGGGCTGCCGCCGAGATTTTTCATGGCGTCGCGCATCGCGGCCAGGTCGACCACGGCCGGCACGCCGGTGAAATCCTGCAGCACCACGCGCGCCGGCGTGAAGGCGATTTCGGTATCCGGTTCGGCCTTGGCCTCCCAGTTGGCCAGGGCCTTGATGTCGTCGGCGGTGACGTTGGCGCCGTCTTCATGACGCAGGAGATTCTCGAGCAGGATCTTCTGCGCGTAGGGCAGCTTCGCCACGCTCGGGAACTGCGCTTCGAGTTCTTTCAGGCTGAAATAATCGAAACGGCGCCCACCGACGGTGAACTGTGAACGGGTACCAAAACTATCGGTCATGGACCTCATCTCCTGGGCCTGTGGTCTTATGGCGTATTCGTCGCGCAACGACGTCAAAACGGCGAAAGTATATCGTGTCCAGCCCAACGCCTGTAGGCCGGCCCGGCGCGCTCGCCATTCAGCCCAGCGCGGCAAGCAACGCTTTGCGGCGGAAGAACAGCGAGACGAAACCGCCGCCGCACTGGCGCCACATCACGCCGCAGCGCACCGCGGCCAGGAGTTGGGTCCGAATACGACGCTGAATGAATTCGTTCTTCAGATAAGTGGGCTCGCCGCGCAGCATGATCTGTGGTCGCATCGAACTGATCGTTTCCCGATATGCGGCATCGAAGATATCCGCGACATCCTCGGCCTCGGCCAGCCGGGCCCGGTCGATGGCGCCGCGGATACGCCCCAGCGCTTGTTCGTCGCCGAGCACCTTGCCCGACAGCTTGAGAATCTGGCCGATGTAGCGTGCGACGGCCGCCCCCTTGGCATCGGGGCGCCGGCCCGAAAGCTGCACGCGCAAATAGCGAGTGCCGTCGGCGACGCCCGAGCGGCTGCCGTAGACATCGATGGCGTGGTCGGGATCAGTGCAGAAAATAGCCTGGGCCGCACTATTGAATCGGGCCGGCAGATCGCGGCCGTCGGTAGCCAACTCGTGCGCATAAAGCGTGAACTGCGCCACGCCGGCCAGCGCCAACGCCTGATTTTCGAATATTGGATTTTTTGGATTTTGTTGGGTCATGCGTGTAGCGAATCGAAAAAAGCCGTCGCCGCCGTCGCGTCGCGCCCGGCCGCCTGGATCTCGGCGCTGCCAAGACAATGATCGCCGTCGTAGAAAACCACGTACTGGCCGGGCGCAATCGCCCGCGGCGGCCGCTCGAAAACGACATGCACACCGCCATCTGGCAAGGACGCGACTTCGCAATCGATGGCGGTCTGACGATACCGGACCTGGGCGGCACAGCGCAGCGCGCCCGCCGGCGGCTCGATCAGCCAGTGCGGTGCGCCGGCGACCAGTTCGGTCTGTTCCAGGGCGGGATGCGCCGCGTCCTGGCTCACCCAGAGCGTATCGCTGTCCAGATCCTTGTCGACGACATACCAGGGGCCTTCGGCGGCGCCGGCGACGCCGCCGAGCCCCAGCCCGCGGCGCTGGCCGATGGTGTAATAGATCAGGCCGGCGTGTTCTGCGATCACAGAGCCGTCCAGCGCACCGCCGGATACCCGAACCGGGCCGGCCCGACCGGATAGATAGGCGCGCAGAAACCCTTCGAAATCGCGCTCGCCGATGAAGCAGACGCCGGTACTGTCGGGCTTGTTGTGCACCGGCAGCCCGGCGCGCCGGGCGATCGCGCGGACCTCGTTCTTATCGATCCCGCCCAGAGGGAAGAGGGTGCGCGCCAGCGCTTCGATCGGCACCGCGGAAAGGAAATACGATTGGTCCTTGTTCGGGTCGAGACCGCGCAACAGCCGTGTTCGATTGTTGTCTCGGTGGTCGGATCGATCGATGCGGGCATAGTGGCCGGTGGCGATCAGATCGGCGCCGAGGCGGTCCGCGTGATGCATGAAGGCGTCGAACTTGATCTCGCGATTGCAGAGCACGTCGGGGTTCGGCGTGCGTCCGGCGGCGTAGCTATCGAGAAAATAACGAAACACCCGCGCCTTATATTCGCGTGAGAAATCGGCGCGATGCAACGGAATATCGAGTGCATCGCAGACCGCGGCGGCATCGTCGAAATCGTCGGCGGCCTGGCAGCGGCCGGCCTCGTCGTCGCTCCAGTTGAACATGAACAGGGCTTCGACCCGGTAGCCGGCCTCGACCAGCCGGAGCGCGGCCACCGACGAGTCCACGCCGCCGGACACGCCGACGATCACCCGGGTATCGGCCGGATCGCGATCGAGCGTGTTCATGGCGCGCTGGCCATATGGCGCACGCGCTCGAGCGGCATGATTTCAAGGCGTTCGAAGTCGTCGATCGACTGCAGCACGAGCGCGCTGCGAAGGTCCGAACGCGCAGCGAGCTCGTTACGGCTCAACCAGTGCGTGGCGATGATGCCCTCGTCGAGCGATTGCTCGGGCGCGTGCGCGTCGACCTCGCCGGCGAGCGCGACCCGCAGCGTCGTCCGGCCATCGTCATGCGGCCAGTAATACATGCCGATGAAGCCTTGCGGATGAAAGCGCCACGCACTTTCCTCACGGGTCTCGCGGATCGCGGCCTCGAAAATCGTTTCGCCCGGTTCCACATGGCCCGCCGGCTGGTTGATCACGCGCCGGCCGTGCGCGATCTCCTCGATCACGAGATAGCGTGAATCGCGCTTGACGACGGCGGCAACGGTAAGTTCGGGATGGACCATGATGACGGCCTCGGCCGGCAAAATCGAAGCATCCGATTCTAGCAAAGCCGATTTTCGCGTGGCCAAGCCGGCCGCCCCCGGGTATCATGCCGCCAATCGATTCGGAAGGCTGAGCCAACAACAACCGTATGTCGCGATTTGCCATGCTCTTCCCCGGCCAGGGGGCACAATCGGTCGGGATGCTGGCCGAGTTGGGTCCGCAACACCCGGCGATCGGTAGGACGCTCGACGAAGCCGGCGATGTTCTGGGCTACGACATGGCCGATTTGGTCGCCAACGGCCCGGCGAACATGCTCGATCGAACCGAGTACACCCAGCCGGCCCTGGTGGCGGCGAGCGTCGCCGTATGGCGCGCCTGGCAGGCGGCGGGCGGCCCCGAGCCGGATTTCGCGGCTGGCCATAGCCTGGGTGAATATAGCGCGCTGGTGGTTGCCGGCACCCTCGACTTTACCGATGCGCTGCGACTGACCCGTCTGCGCGGACAGGCAATGCAAGACGCGGTCGGTACGGGCGAGGGCGCCATGGCGGCGGTGCTGGGCCTGGCCGACGACGAGGTGCGTGCGGCCTGCGAACAAGCCACGGCCGCGTTGTCCAGCGAGGGCCTGAGCGTGTCGGCGGCGAATTTCAACGCGCCGAATCAAGTGGTCATCGCCGGTCACGCGGACGCGGTGGAAAAAGCCTCGGCGCTGGCTCGGGACAAGGGCGCCAAGATGGTCAAGCCGCTGGCGGTGAGCGTGCCGTCGCACTGCGCGCTGATGCAGCCGGCCGCCGACCGCCTGGCGGCGCATCTGGCCGATATTCCGCTGCGCGAGCCGCGTATCCCGGTTTATCACAACGTCGACGCCCGCCCGCGCGAGGACGTGGAAGGCGTGCGTCGCGCGCTGGTCGCCCAGCTCGCGCAATCGGTGCAGTGGAGCCAGACCATTCGGCGCGTGGCCGAACAAAACTGTCGGCTTTTCGTCGAATGCGGCCCCGGCAAGGTGCTGACCGGGCTGAACAAGCGCATCGACAAATCGCTACAGACCCAGCCCTTGTCCGCCGCCGACGGTTTCGACGCCGCGCTCCACGCGGCCGCGGACGACGATCCTCGCTGATCGGTCGCTGATCGACCGGCCGTATTTCCCCCATCCCGAATCATCGTTTCAGGCTCGTTATGTCCTCCAAAGCTCTTTCCGGCCAGATCGCCCTCGTGACCGGCGCTAGCCGCGGCATCGGCGCCGCTATCGCCGACCGCCTGGCGGCCGACGGCGCCGTCGTCGTTGGCACGGCGACCGGCGACGACGGCGCCGCCGCGATCGAACAACGGCTTGCCATCCACGAGCCGGCCGGCGCCGGGCGTGTGCTCGACGTGACCGACGCGGCCGCGATCGATGCGCTGGTCAAGGAGATCGGCCGGGAGTTTGGCGCGCCGGCGATCGTGGTCAACAACGCCGCCATCACTCGCGACACGCTGATGATGCGCATGAAGGACGACGACTGGCAGGCCGTCATCGACGCCAACCTGTCCGGCGTGTTCCGCATATCCAGGGCCGTGCTCAAGGGCATGATGAAGGCCAGGGCCGGGCGCATCGTCAACATCGGCTCGGTGGTCGGCCTGACCGGCAACGCCGGGCAGGTCAACTACAGCGCGGCCAAGGCCGGGCTTTTGGGCCTGACGCGGTCGATGGCCCGCGAAGTCGGCTCGCGCGCGATTACGGTCAACGCGGTTGCGCCGGGCTTCATCGAAACGGACATGACCCGGGGTCTACCCGAGACTACCCGCGAAAGCATGCTCGGGCAGATTCCGCTTGGCCGCCTGGGCGCGGTCGACGATATAGCCGCCGCGGTGGCGTTTCTCGTCTCGCCGGCGGCCGGGTATATTACGGGCGAGACATTGAGCGTTAACGGCGGTTTATATATGGGGGCTTGATCTATCTGGCGATAGAGCCCCTTTTTCCCTAGAATGGCGCGCGGTTCGCGAGGGCGGATTCGCGCTTCATGAGCGCGCACACAAGCAACAGGAGATAACCCATGAGTAGCGTGGAAGAACGAGTACAGAAAATCATTGCCGAGCAGCTGTCGGTCAGCGAAGACCAGGTGACCTCGGAAGCCTCGTTCGTCGACGACCTGGGTGCCGACTCGCTGGATACGGTCGAGCTGGTCATGGCGCTTGAGGAAGAATTCGAAATCGATATTCCCGACGAAGAAGCGGAAAAAATCGTCAAAGTCAGCGACGCGGTCAACTACATCAAGTCGCACGCCGAGGGCTAGCCGCCCGGCTGGAGTCGTCGGCCGGATCCTCGGACCGGCCGGCCGGATTAATGCCGTCCCGCGTCGGGCGGCACCATTCGTTGGAGGAGCGTCGTTGAAACAGCGCCGCGTGGTAGTGACGGGCTTGGGGATGATTTCCCCGCTGGGCCTGGACGTGGAATCGAGTTGGGCCGGCATTCTGGCCGGGTGTAGCGGGATTACGTCGATCGAAAGTTTTGACGTGTCGAAGTATCCGACCCGCTTCGGCGGCCCGATCCGCGGTTTCGACGTCACCCAGCACATGTCGGCCAAGGAAGCCAAGCGCTTCGACCCGTTCGTGCATTACGGCGTGGCCGCCGCCGTTCAGGCCGTCGACGACAGCGGTTACGAACTGTCCGACGAACATAATGATCGTGTCGGCGTGGCCGTGGGTTCGGGTATCGGCGGCATCGGTACAATTCTTAAAACCTGTGCGGGTTTTCACGATTCCGACTACAGCCCGAAGAAGGTCTCGCCGTTCTTCATTCCGAGCAGTATCGCGAATATGGCCGCCGGCCAAATCTCGATCCAGCTCAAGCTGCACGGTCCGAATATCGCCGCCGTGTCGGCGTGCACGACCGGCGCGCACAACATCGGGTTCGCGGCCCGTATGATCGCTCACGGCGACGCCGACGCGATGGTCGCCGGCGGCTGCGAGATGGCGGTCAACCCGATCGGGATGGCCGGATTCTGTTCGGCCAAGGCGCTGTCTACGCGTAATGACGCCCCACAAGCGGCGAGCCGCCCGTGGGATGTCGATCGCGATGGCTTCGTATTGTCGGACGGCGCCGGGGTGCTGATGCTCGAAGAACTCGAATCGGCGCGCGCGCGCGACGCCAGGATCTACGGCGAAGTCATCGGTTTCGGCATGAGCGGCGACGCGCACCACATCACCATGCCGAGCGGCCGCGGCTCGCGCCAGTGCATGATCAACGCGCTGGCCGACGCCGAGGTGGCCGGCGAAGACATCGACTACATCAACGCGCACGGCACCTCCACCCAGGCCGGCGACGTTTCCGAAAGCCGCTCCATCGAGGCGGTTATGGGCAGCGCGGCCAAAAACGTCGCGGTCAGCTCGACCAAGTCGATGACCGGGCACATGCTGGGCGCCGCCGGGTCGGCGGAGGCGATCTTCACGCTGCTCGCCATCCGGGATCAGGTCGCGCCGCCGACCATCAATCTCGACAATCCGGACGAGGGCTGCACCCTTGACTACGTGCCGCACACCGCCCGCGACATGAAGATCGACATCGCGCTGTCGAACTCGTTCGGCTTCGGCGGCACGAACGGCTCGCTGATTCTCAAGCGCTTCAGTTGAATTGACCGCGCGGACCCGGGCCGCGGACCGGATCGTCGTCGAGGGCGATTTGGCCCGGACGCGCGTTGATGCCCGCCATCATGCTCCGTTGTACCGGCTGGCCGAAGCCGATCCGGCCGGTTGCCCGGCGCTGCTTGAATCCAGCGCCGGTACCGCGGCCCAATCCCGTTACGATATTCTGTTGGCCGACCCGGCCGGGACGTTCACGCCAACCGAAACCGGTTCGGCGGCGGCATTCTTCGAGGAGCTGGACGCGTGCAGCGCCTTGGCGCGCGTGCCGGCGACCGATCTGCCCTTTGTCGGCGGCTGGCTGCTGTATCTGGGCTATGAAATGGCGGCCGGCGTGGAGCCGGGTCTAAAACTGCCGCGCGCCGATGACGGCCTGCCTGAGGCGATAGCGCTTCGCTGCCGTAGTGCGATCATTCACGATCGCGCCCGCGGCACAATCGATATCGTTTCCGAAAACGCCGACAAAAGCCGCGTGCAGCGTCTGCTCGCGCTGATGGAGTCGGTCGAAGCCGCGCGCGATATCGTATATCCGGCCGCATGCTGGCGCGAAGACGCGGCCGAGATTTATCGCCAAGCGGTCGAACGCGCACGCGAGTACATTCTGGCCGGCGATGTCTTTCAGACCAATCTGGCCCGTGCCTGGCACGGCCGTCTGGCCGAGCGCACGCCGCCGGCCGATATCTACGCGGCGCTGCGCCTGGCCAATCCGGCGCCGTTCTCCGCGCTCATGCACTGGGGCGAAACGGCGCTGATCTGTTCCTCGCCCGAACGCCTGCTCGCGCTGCGCGACGGGGTGGCGAGCGTTCGTCCGATCGCGGGGACCCGGCGCCGTCGTTTCGGGCGCGAAGCCGAAACCAGCCGAGCCTTGATTACGCATCCGAAGGAGCGCGCCGAACATGTGATGCTCATCGATCTCGTACGCAACGATCTCGGGCGTGTCTGCCGGCCGGGCAGCATCGAGGTGAACGAGCTGATGGCGATCGAGTCGTACGCGCATGTACATCATATCGTGTCGAACGTCCGCGGCCGCTTGCAGTCGGGCCTCGGGCCGGGCGCGGCGCTCAAGGCGGTCTTTCCGGGCGGCACCATCACCGGCTGCCCGAAGGTACGTTGCATGGAAATCATCGCCGAACTCGAAGGCGCCGGCCGCGGGGCATATACCGGCACCATCGGGTATCTGAGCCGGTGCGGAACCATGGATACGAACATCATCATCCGCTCGCTGACGCAAAGCGGGCGCGATCTGACCCTGCGGGCGGGCGCCGGTATCGTGGCCGATTCCACGCCGGCCTCCGAACTCGCCGAGACCCGACACAAGGCGCACGGCGTGCTGCGTGCGTTTAGCGAGACGGGACAAGACAGACGCGATGACTGAAACCATGCGCATCGACGGTGTGGCCACGCGGCAACTGCCGGCCGACGATCGGGGGCTGGCGTACGGCGACGGCGTGTTCCGCACCATGCGGGTCGAAGCCGGGCGGGTGGTCGCTTGGCCGTTTCATTATGCCCGGCTGGCCCACGACTGCGCGGCGCTGGGTTTTGCCGTGCCCATGCGGCATGTATTGGAGGCCGATGCCGAGGCGTTGTGCCGCGAGTCGCCGACCGGCGCGCTCAAGATCATGATCACGCGCGGCAGCGGCGGGCGGGGATACGCCGCGCCCGCCGAGGCGCAGCCGCGGCGCATCGTGAGTTTGCATCCCGCACCCGCCGCGCCGGCGGCATTGGCGCTGCCGGTCTGCCCGGTCGTTCTCGCCACGCCGGCGCCGCTGGCGGGCGTCAAGCATCTCAATCGGCTGGAACAGGTGCTCGCGCGTGCGTATTGTGAGCGCCGTAACATCGTCGATGCGGCGATGTGCGACAGTTCGGGGCGGATCATCTGCACGACCATGCGCAATCTGATTCTGGTCGATGCCAGCGGCCGCTGGAGTACGCCCGCGCTCGGGCGTGCCGGCGTGATCGGGGCGACGCGCGAGCGTCTGCGGGCCGCGGTGCCCGATTTCGTCGAGCGCGACATCAAGGTTACGGAGCTGAGCGAATTCGCCGCGGTCATCGCTTGCAACAGCCTCACCGGCGCCGTGCCCGTGACCCGGATCGGCGACCAATCGTTTGCTCGCAGCACGGCCCTGGCCGCGCGCGCGGATGCGTTGCTCACCGAGCATGTATAGAAATTAAATGTCTTTCGGCCGCGCGGTATTGGTGAGAAATAACTATATTATTTACAAGGAGTTCAGACGTCCGTGTTTTTGCGTCTTTTCTACGGTCTGGTCGTTGTGGTGGCGCTGGCGGCCGCTGTTCTCGCGGCCGATGTCGCCCGATTTTTCACCCAACCACTCGGTAACAGCCAGCCGGAGCTTATCGAAGTGGCGCCGGGCACGAGTTTTCGCGAGCTCGTGCACCAGCTTCACCGCGAACAGATCATCCGTCGGCCGCGCGAGGAGCGTTATCTGTCGCTTTATGCGCGCCTGACCGGACAGGCGACGAACATCAAGAGCGGCGAATACCTGGTGCCGGCAAACCAGACTCCGCGTCAACTGCTCGCGTTGCTGGTTTCCGGCAAGATTCGCCAGCACAGTTTGACCCTGGTGGAAGGTTGGCGTTTCGAGCAGATCATGCAGGCGGTGGACAACAACCCGGCGCTCAAGCATACGCTGCGCGGGAAATCGAACGCCCAGATCATGGCCGCGCTCGGCCATCCGGGCGAGAAGCCCGAAGGGCGCTTCATGCCGGATACCTATATGTTTCCCCGCGGGCTCACCGACGTGGCTTTTCTCAAGCGTTCCTACAACGCCATGCAGACGTTCCTGCATCAAGCCTGGGCAAAACGCTCCGACAATCTCGCCATCGATACGCCTTATCAGGCCCTGATTCTGGCGTCGTTGATCGAGAAGGAGACCGCGGCGCCCGACGAACGCGCGCGGATCGCCGGCGTATTCAATCGGCGGTTGAAAATAGGCATGCGGCTGCAGACCGATCCGAGCGTGATCTACGGTATCCCGGATTACGACGGCAACATTCACGAATCGGATCTGGAGCGCGATACGCCGTACAACACTTATACCCGGGCCGGTCTGCCGCCCACGCCGATCGCTTCGCCGTCCCGCGCTTCGATTCGCGCGGCGCTGCATCCCGCGAAGGGCGACGCGCTATATTTTGTTGCGCGCGGCGATGGCACCCATGTCTTTTCCGATACGTTGGCCGGGCAAAATCGGGCGGTACGCAAATATCAGATGGGCGGATCATGACCGGCCACACGGCGAGTACGGGGCGCCTGTTCGCTTTCGAAGGCGGCGAGGGCGCCGGCAAATCCACCCAGATCCGCCAGCTGGCCGAGCATCTGCGCGCAATCGGCTATACCGTGCGCACCACGCGCGAGCCGGGTGGCACGCCGCTCGGCGAAGCGATCCGTGGCGTGCTGATGGGCGAATACGCTGAGCCGATGCCGGCGATGAGCGAACTGTTGCTGATGTTCGCCGCGCGCGCCGCGCATCTCGCCGAAGTGATCGAGCCGGCCCTGGCCGCCGGCGAAATCGTGCTCTGCGATCGCTTTACCGATGCCAGTTTCGCCTATCAGGGCGCGGCGCGCGGCCTCGGTGAAGCGGCCGTGGCGACACTGGAATCGTTGGTTCAGGGCGAACGGCGGCCCGACGGCGTGCTGTTGTTCGATCTGCCGGTGGCCGACGGTCTTGCCCGGGCGCAAAAACGCGGCGAGGTCAATCGTTTCGATCAGGAAACCCGAGTTTTTCATGAGCGCGTGCGGGATAGCTATCACAAGCGCGCCGCCGGCGCTCCCGAGCGCTATGCGGTGATTGACGCGGCGGCGTCGCCGGAAAAAGTGTCCGCGTCCGTGATTGCCGCGGTGGGGCGTTGGTTGTGAACGCGGGCGACGACACGGGGCCGGCGTTGCCCTGGCACGCGGCGCTCTGGCGGCATATGGCCGGCGGGCTGGCCGCGGATCGCGTGGCCCACGGGTTGCTGATCGCCGGCACACCGGGCGTGGGCAAGCGAAGCTTCGCGCGGCGGCTGGTGTCGGCGCTGTTGTGCCGCGATCGTACGCTCGGCGGGGACGCCTGCGGCGTGTGCGCGGGCTGTCGACAGCGCGCGGCGGGCACGCATCCCGATATTTCCCGGCTCACACCCGAGGACGGTGGCAAGGCCATCAAGGTCGAACAGGTGCGTCGTTTTTCGCACGCCCTGCATCTGACGCCGCAGTACGCCACCGGGCGTATCGGCTGGATCGATCCGGCCGATGCGCTGTCGATAAGCGCCGCGAACAGTCTGCTCAAGACGCTCGAAGAGCCGCCCGCGGGTTGTCATATCGTGCTCGTCAGCGATCGCGTATCGGCTTTGTTGCCCACCATCCGCAGCCGCTGCCAGATTTGGACCGTGCCGGCCGCCGATCCGGCGGTCGCGAGAGAATGGCTGACCGCGCGGGCGTTCGATCCTGCGCGTATCGACGACGACCGCCTGCGCACGCCGCTGGCGCTGCTGGCCCGCCGGGATGCCGACGCGGGCGCGCTGATCGAGCAATGGGATAAGGATCTGGCCCGGTTGCTGGCGCGGCGTGTGAACCCGGTAAGCGCGGCGGAGCGCGCGATCGAGGCCGAACGCCGGCTTTGGGTCGACTGGCTCTATCGACGCTGTAACGACCTGCTGCTGGCGAGTCTCGAAGGTGGCGCCGGCACGGTCGATCACGCACTCGCCGAAGGCGCGCGGCGCGTGGGCCGGCGCCGTCTCGAAGCCTGGAGTCGGCGGGTGGCCGAGGTCGCACGTACGGCAGCGACTAACGCCGACTGGCGTCTGGTGGTAGAATCGGTATTTATCGAACTCAGCCAGTACGTCGCGGAGGCCACCGATCCTCATGAGCGATAGCAGCATTGCCGGACAATCCGGCGTCGTGCGTTTCGACATCCCCGACAATCGCGCGCTCTACGAGGCCTACATGCCGTTCATTCGCAACGGCGGATTGTTCGTGGGCCAGCCCCAGTTCGACAAGCATTTCGATCTGGGCGCCGAAGTGTTTCTGCTGCTTCATCTCAAGGAGCAGGATGAACGGTTGACGGTCGCGGGGCACATCGTCTGGGTATCGCTGCCGGGGACCCAGCGTTCGCCGGGCATCGGTGTACAGTTCGCCGAACCGGACGGCGTCCGGATTCAGCAACGGATCGAGACGCTGCTCGCGGGCCAACTCGAAAGCGAACGGTCTACGCATACGCTCTAGTAATTCGTTTTTATACCAGCCGTTATAATGATGTAACGATAGCCGATAAGAAAAAGGGCAAGTCCGCAAATAAACGCCAAGTCACGCAAAATAAAGAAAATTAATTTGCACTTGCGTTTTTCGTGTTCATTCGCGGACTGTTTTCGTCTTCCTTTTGTATCCTTGTTTTTATAGGTTGGTGTTATTTTTGAGCCAGCCGTTGCGGCTCGGTGTCGGCGTTCAGTGTCTCGACCAACGCCGCGTCGCTGGCGATGCCGCGCCAGATCATGTTGAACAGCAGCGGCGCGCGCTCTGCCAGTCCGTGACGCTGCCCGCGCATCAGCCACATGGCGACCGCGCGGTTGGCAACGCCCCAGATGAAGTCGGAGATTTCCACTTCATCGACGGCCGTGCTGAGGATGCCGGCCTGCCGGCCCTCCTGGATCACGCCGAGAAACACCGCCATCAATTCCGCTTGCCGGAATGTGTCGTCCTCGCGCCAGGTGTTCAGATAAACCGAACTCAGGATGATCTGCGCCACCTCGGCATTGCGCTCGAAGTAGTCCAGCAGCACCCAAAAGACCTTGCGCAGGCGATCACGGAAGTTCTCGATCCCCTGCAGGTGATCGATCATGCGCCGGGCGAGGGTGGATAGCCAGGTATCGAGACTGGCGAACAGCACGGTTTCCTTGCTGCCGTAATATTTGTAAAGCGTCTGCAAACTGATGCGGGCGTGCTTGGCGATGTCGATCAACTTGACCCGGTGGAACTCCCGTTCGGCGAATAGCACCCGGGCGGCATCCTCGATGCGTCGACGCGTTTCAGGGTCGATCTGCGCCAGGGCTTTTTCGCGTTCGGCCGTCGTTTTCGGATAGCGATCGATCACGAGTAATACCTGTTACACGGTACAAACCCGGCACTTTATCACTGGCGTAAGCCTTGCCCAATCATGTCTAATCGTCTCGATAATCGCGCGCAATTATATTCGGCACGGCTTAGGTTATGCACGTAAACTGAAAATAGTAATTTTTATTATTGTTGGATCGATATACGAACCGCGCTAAGCTAGCCGCATATCGCGATCGCGCCAGGGGCCGGCCTAAGGCGTAACGCAATTGTTCATAACACGGCGAAAGCCCGGGGCACTCGATGTTTTCGATGATTTTGAACAAGCTCGACAAGGCCAAGGTGCTGCCTCGGATTTCCGCTACCGAGCGCCAGGCGCTCAATGCCGGATCGGTATGGATCGATGGCGAACTGTTTTCTGGTAATCCTAATTTCCGATCGATGATGGCCGAGGCCTATCCGGCATTATCGGCCGAGGAGCAGGCGTTTCTTGATGGGCCGGCGGAAGAACTCTTGCATCGCGTCGACGGCTGGGAACTGCGCAACACGCGACGTGTACCGGAGGATATCTGGTCGTTTCTGCGCGAGAACGGGTTCTTCGGGCTGATCATTCCCAAAGCGTACGGGGGCTCGGGTTTTTCCACGCTCGGGCGCAGCGCGGTCATGATGAAGACCGCCCGATTGGGGCCTGTGGGCACATTGGTCGTCATCCCAAATACGCTCGGCGCGGCCGAGCTGTTGATCGGCTATGGCACCGAGGCGCAGAAATCGCGCTATCTGCCGAAACTCGCGCGCGGCGAGTACGTTCCGTGCTTCGGCCTGACCGAGCCGACCGCGGGCTCGGACGCCGCGTCGATCCGCGCCGAAGGCGAGGTGTTCCGGGACGACGACGGCCGGATCAAGCTGCGCCTGAATTTCACCAAGCGTTATATCACGCTGGCGCCGGTCGCCAACTTGGTGAGTCTGGCTTGTCGCGTTCACGATCCGGAGCAACTGCTCGGCCAGGGGGCGGACCCGGGGATTACGGTCGTGCTGCTGGAAAAAGGCACGCCGGGTCTGCGGCTGGGCGATCATCATCTGCCGATCGGACCGTTCGACAACGGCCCGATTTACGGCGAGAACGTGATCGTACCGGCCGACAACATCATCGGCGGGCCGGAAAAAGCGGGCCAGGGCTGGCGCATGCTCATGGAGCAGCTCGGCGGCGGCCGTGCGGTGTCGCTGCCGGCCGGCGGCGTGGCCTCGGCCAAGGCGGCGGCCTCGGCGATCGGGCCGTATAGCATGGTTCGCGAACAGTTCGGGATTCCGATCGGCTGGATCGAGGGCGTGACCGCCAAGGTCGCGCGTACCGCGGCATTGGCTTATGTGCTGGAATCCTCGCGCATCTATGTCTGCGCCGGCGTGGATGCGGGGCATCATCCGCCGGTGATTTCGGCGATTCTCAAGCAGCAAACCACCGAACTCGGCCAGCAGTTGCTGATCGACGGCATGGACGTCATGGCCGGCGCCGGGGTCATGCAGGGGCCGAACAATATCCTCGGCGCCGGATATATCTCGGCCCCGGTCAGCGTGACCGTGGAAGGCGCGAATATCCTGACCCGCACCCTGATGATTTTCGGCCAGGGCGCGGTGCGCTGCCATCCCTACGCGCTGGATACGCTCGCTGCGCTCGAGAACAAGGACGTGCCCGCTTTTCGTAAGGCGCTGCTCGGCTGGATGGGGCATTCGATCGCGAATTTCGGGCGCGGCATCGTGCGCGGCGCCACGCGCGGCGCGACCGTCTCCGCGCCGGTGTCCGACGAGACCGCAAGCTATTTCAAGAAACTCGGCTGGGCGTCCACGCGCTTCGCCTTTCTCACCGATCTGGCCATGTTCTGTGTCGGCGGCAAGCTCAAGCAGCGCGGCCAGCTTTCCGGCCGTTTCGCCGATGCGCTGTCGTGGATGGTGTTCGGCGTGACCACGTTGCGTCGCTTTCAGGCCGAGGGCGCGAAGAAAGAGGATCTGCCGGTCGTGCACTGGGCGCTCAAGTATTGTCTGCTTGAGGTCCAGCGCGCCTTCGAAGGCATCTATGCCAATTTCGACACGCCGGTAATCGGCTGGCTGCTGCGCTATCCGGGTCGCTTCTGGCTGCGGATCAACCCGTTGTCGAGCGGCCCGAGCGACATCGAGGATCGCCGCGTGGCGGCTACCATTCAGAAGCCGGGCGAGCAGTATCAGCGTATCGCGCTCGGCGGCCTGGGCTCGCCGGGCGACGACGAACCGGGGATCGGGCGTCTGCTGTATGCCTGGCGTCTGATCAGCGCCGCGAGCGAGCCGCTGATGCGGGTGAAAAAAGCGATGCGTCACGGCCAAATCAAAGCGCCCGGCGTGCTCGAAGCGCTCGAGCCGGCGATCGCCGACGGCCTGATCACAGAATCCGAGGCACGCGCCATTCGCGAGGCCGAAACCGCGCGGCTGGCGGCGATCCAAGTCGATGTCTTCGACCCGGAAGACTATTATCGTGACAGTCTCGCGACCAGCCTCACGACCGGCAAGACTTAGCCTTGTCCAATGACACATGAGCCTGAGCGAAGCGCGCGATTCCAGGGTGAGATGAGCCT
>NZ_DASSKM010000092.1:0-5746 GCF_035690525.1 Salinisphaera sp. | reverse complement strand
CGGAGAGTGATGCTCAATGCCTAGCGTACGCGTCAAAGAGAACGAGCCGTTTGAAGTCGCACTGCGTCGGTTCAAGCGCAGCTGCGAAAAAGCCGGCGTCGTGACCGAAGTACGCCGTCGCGAATTCTTCGAAAAACCCTGCCAGACTCGCAAGCGCAAACGCGCCGCCGCGGTTAAGCGCCACGCCAAGCGCCTGCAGCGCGAGCAGCAGCGCTTTACGCGTCAGTACTGATTCGGCGCTGTCGTATCGATTGATCGAATCGAGCGCGACAATCGATTGAGTCGGAAATCGCAGCGGCCCCAAGGCCGCTGTTTTTTTTGGGCGCCACTATTTTTTTTGTCTGCGCTTCGAGATTGTTTTTGTCCGAGGAAGTCATCGTGCCGAGGGAACCATCGTGAATCTCAAAGACCAGCTACAAGACGACATGAAGTCGGCCATGCGCGCCCGTGACAAGGAGCGGCTGAGCGTGATCCGCATGGTCAACGCCGCCATCAAGCAGCGTGAAATCGACGAGCGGACGACGCTCGACGACGCCGGCGCGCTCGCGGTGATCGAAAAGATGCTCAAGCAGCGCCGCGACGCCGAGTCCCAGTATCGCGACGCCGGGCGCGACGAACTCGCCGACGCCGAGGCGGCCGAGATCTCCGTGCTCGAGCACTACCTGCCGGCCCGGCTTTCGGAAACCGAGATCGACGCCGCCATCGACCGCGCCATCGCCGATACCGGCGCCGACTCCATGCGCGACATGGGCAAGGTGATGAGCCGGCTCAAGGCCGAGCTCGCCGGCCAAGCCGATATGGCCGAGGTGAGCCAACGGCTCAAGGCCAAGCTGCAGTAGACCGACGTCGTGTGCAACAGCCGACCGGCCGGCTGTTTCGTTGCTTTATTAGTAATAGAATCGCTCCATGGCGCGTCTTCCCCAGCACTTTATCGATCAGTTGCTCGAGCGCACGGACATTGTCTCGCTGATAGACGCGCGGGTCTCGTTAAAAAAAGCGGGCCGCGAATATACCGCCTGCTGCCCGTTTCACGACGAAAAGACGCCGTCGTTCACCGTCTCGCCGAGCAAGCAGTTCTATCACTGCTTTGGTTGCGGCGCCCACGGCTCGGCGATCAGTTTCCTGATGGAATACGACCGGCTGGAATTTCGCGACGCCGTGGACGTGCTCGCCGACGCCGCCGGCATGGAGATTCCCGAGGACACCGCCGCGGCCCCGAACGGACCGCCCCGTGAACCGCTGCTCGATGCGATGCGCCAGGCCGATCGCCACTACCAGGCCGCGCTGCGCCGGAATCAGGACACCATCGACTACCTGAAAAAGCGCGGCGTCTCCGGCGAGATGGCCAAGATTTACGGGCTGGGCTTCGCCGCCGACGCCTGGGACGATCTGACCCGTCGCCTGCCCGACAAGCCGGCCGCCGCCCGGGCCGGCCTGCTGATCGAGCGCGACTCGGGCGGTTATTTCGATCGTTTTCGCCATCGCCTGATGTTTCCCATCCGCGATACCCGCGGGCGCACGATCGCGTTCGGCGGGCGGACGCTGGGCGACGACGGCGCGAAGTATCTGAATTCGCCGGAAACACCGCTGTTTCACAAGTCCGACCACATGTACGGTCTGTACGAAGCGCGCCAGGCCCTGCGCCAGCTCGACCGTCTGCTGGTGGTCGAAGGCTATATGGATGTCATCGCCCTCGCCCAGCACGGTTTTGCCAACACCGTGGCCACGCTGGGCACCGCGACCACCGCGTCGCATCTGATCACGCTGTTTCGCCATACACAGGAAGTGGTTTTCTGTTTCGATGGCGACGCGGCCGGCGTTCGGGCCGCACGAAAAGCGATGGAACACAGTCTTGGCGTCATGCGCGGCGCACGGCGCGTGCGTTTTCTTTTTCTTCCCGAGGGCGAAGATCCGGACAGCCTCGTGCGCGGCGACGGCGGCCGCCAAGCGATGGCGACGGCGATCGAATCCGCGCGCCCGGCGTCGGAGGTCCTGCTCGGCCAGCTCACCGAAAATCTCGATCTGGCCACGCCGGACGGGCGGGCCCAGCTGGTCGAGCGCGGCCGTGCGCCGATCAATACCCTGCCGCCGGACGCATTCCGCGCCGAGATGGTCGCCGAGATCAGCCGGTTATCCGGTCTGCCGGCGGATGATATTCGCGCGCTGTATGCCGCCGACCGCTCCGCAGCGCGGCCGACCAGACCCGGCGACGACGGGCAGACGAAAAAAAGCGCCTACAGCGCCGAACTGCCGCCGGTCACCCGCGGGTTGATGCTGTTGCTGACCGAGCCGCGTCTCGCCGCATGCATCGAAACCACCGACGGGCTGCGCGACAACGACAACCCCGGCGCGCAAATTTTAGCCGAGGCGATTGACTTTTTCGCAGGCAACCCAAACGTAGCGGTTGCGCAATGGCTTGAACATTATCGCGAACATCGTTTTTTCGATCGCCTGCAACACCTCGCCGCGGCGAACCCGCCGGGCGACGACGAACACCGCGCCGGTGAGTTCACCGACGTGGTCGCGCGGCTGCAGCAGTACAGTCATTCTCGCGCGAGCCTGCGGCAACGTTACAACGCACTGGTCGCACAACAGGAAAGCGCCCCGCTCGATGCGGCGGCCGCAAAGGAGTTAAAGGAAGTCTGGAGCCAACTGCAAGGCCGGTCTCCAAGACCGTCCTAGCCCCGCACGAGCCCTCTCGAATCGATTCGGCCCAGTCGCGATGCTATCATGGTCGGTTATCGCCGAGCGCGCCTTGCCCCACGAGCCCAACACGCAGCGAGTCACATGAGCAAAGACAAGAAATCCCAGCTTCGGCTACTGATCGCCCACGGCAAGCAGAAAGGATATCTGACCTACGCCGAGGTCAACGATACCTTGCCGGACGATATCGTCGATCCCGAGCAGATCGAAGACATCGTCAACATGATCAGCGACATGGGCATCACGGTGCACGAGCAGGCGCCGGATGAGGACGATCTGGTCATCGCCGGCAACACCGTCAACGACGACGATGACGACGACGCGGAAGAAGCCGCGGCGACGCTGGCCGCGCTCGACCCGCAGTTCGGCCGCACCACCGACCCGGTGCGCATGTACATGCGCGAAATGGGTTCTGTCGAACTGCTCGACCGCGAAGGCGAGATCCGGATCGCCAAGCGCATCGAGGAAGGCCTGGCCGAGATGATGTTCGCGCTGGCGTATTTTCCGGCCACCACCGGGCGTCTGCTCGAGCTGTGGGACCAAGTGGCCGCCGAAGACAAGCGTCTGAGCGACGTACTCGTGGGCTTTGTCGATCCCGACACCGGCGACCCCGTCGACAGCGGCCAAGACGACGCCGAAGCTCCGGATTCGGACAACGACGAAGACGACGACAATTCGGCGTCGGCCAACGACGGCCCGGACCCGGAGGAAGCCAAGGCGCAGTTCGCCGAACTGCGCCGGCTGCACGACGCCGCCGTGGCCGCGCTGGACCACAACGGTCGCGAACACGCCGAGACCGAGGCCGCGCTGTCGGCGCTGGCCACGCACTTCATGCGCTTCAAACTGGTGCCCAAGGCCGCAGACGATCTGACGCTGCAACTGCGCACGGCCATGATCGACATCCGCAGCGCCGAGCGCGACATGCTGCGCATTTGTGTTACCGAGGCCGGCATGCCGCGCCGCGACTTCGTGCGTCAGCTGCCCGACAACATCACCAACGAACAATGGCTGGACAAGCTCATCCGCGCCAAGCGCCGCTATTCCTCGACCATTGCCAGCCGCCGCGAAGAACTCGTGCGCCAAATGAACCAAGTGCGCGAAATCGAGGGCGAATCGTCGCTGGACGTCAATCACATCAAGGAAATCAACCGTAAGATGTCGATCGGCGAGGCCAAGGCCCGCCGTGCCAAGAAGGAAATGGTCGAGGCCAACCTGCGTCTGGTGATCTCCATTGCCAAGAAGTACACCAACCGCGGACTGCAGTTCCTGGACCTGATTCAGGAAGGCAACATCGGCCTGATGAAGGCGGTGGACAAGTTCGAGTATCGGCGCGGCTATAAGTTCTCGACCTACGCCACCTGGTGGATTCGCCAGGCGATCACGCGCTCGATCGCCGACCAGGCGCGCACCATCCGTATTCCGGTGCACATGATCGAGACCATCAACAAGCTCAACCGTATTTCCCGCCAGATGCTCCAGGAAATGGGCCGCGAACCCACCCCGGACGAACTGGCCGAGCGCATGGAAATGCCGGAAGAAAAAGTGCGCAAGGTCCTCAAGATCGCGAAAGAGCCGATCTCGATGGAAACCCCGATCGGCGACGACGAGGATTCGCATCTGGGCGATTTCATCGAGGACGCCAACGCCGTCGCCCCGGATGACTCCGCCTCCGGCGAGAGCCTGCGCGAAGCCACGCACAACACCCTGGCCAGCCTGACCCCGCGCGAAGCCAAGGTCCTGCGCATGCGCTTCGGCATCGACATGAACACCGACCACACGCTGGAAGAAGTCGGCAAGCAGTTCGACGTCACCCGCGAGCGCATCCGCCAGATCGAGGCCAAGGCCCTGCGCAAACTGCGTCACCCCTCGCGGGCGACCTTCCTCAAGAGCTTCCTCGACGAATAACAAGGCCCATTGCTTGGCGGCCCCACGGCCGTCAAGCTATAGTCACGCGCCGGACGTGCAACACGCCCGGCGTTTTCATATCGGGGGCCTGTAGCTCAGCGGTTAGAGCAGGGGACTCATAATCCCTTGGTCGTCAGTTCGAATCTGACCGGGCCCACCATTAAATCAACGACTTAGCCACTTTCTTTGTTCGCCTGAATGCCCTAAAGGTACATTCATGGTGCAGTAGGGGTGTAATGGCTACCCCCGTTAAAACCTCTCCGGCCGCTGAAAAGCAGTTGTTCGACGCTAAGGCTGGCCGATCAGCTCGAAGACCTGGTGGACGAAACGCGATGCGGAAGATTGGGCACGCCGTACTGAAGATGAGATGGCTCGTGATATTTACCAGAAACGTGCGCCGGCCGAGCGGCTGACTCTGAGCGGCGCCACTGATCGCTACCTGAGCAATATCACACCCACCAAGAAAGAAAGCACCCAGCCGCTGAGCGAGCTAAGGCGCGAAAGCTTCGCGCCGCGTTAGGCTAATACAGTCTCGTTGCTATCACACCAGACCTCGTCGCCTCCTATGGAGACCAGCAACTCGCCGATAACAAATTGCGCGATACCGTTCGACTCCGGCTCGCCCCGCTCTCGCACATCTTCCAGATTGTGATCAAGGAATGGCGCGTTGGTATCTGGGCTAACCCATGCCGCGCTGTACGCACGCCTAAGCCCAGCCAGGCGCGTGATTGCCGCCTGTCGCAGGACGAGGAAAAAGGCTCTTGAAAGCCGCCAAGAGCCAGTCGAATCCGATGCTGGGACTGATGATTCGGCTAGCACTGTCGACCGTCATGAGAGTCGGCGAGATATAACGCTTACGCCGAAGCGATGGGGCTTTGCGCGTCGCACCGCCCTCTTACGTGACACGAAGAATAACCAGTCCCACACCGTGCCGCTGCCTAAGGACGCCGTTCGGACACGCCGTGGACGCTGTACCGACGCTATGCGTGCGGCTAATCCGGCGCCGGGTCACATGCGGCTGTCACGCAACGTACTTCAATGCTAGTTTTGTGGGCTAAGGGGAGGGAACGGATGCTGGTCGACAATCGCCGACACGGTAAGGTCGGCAAACTGCTCAACGAGCGCTTAAGTGCCGAGG
>NZ_DASSKM010000091.1:0-12544 GCF_035690525.1 Salinisphaera sp. | reverse complement strand
CCCACCAAGGCGGCTAATCTTTATCGGCAGGTGCTCGATACGCAGCCGGACTCGGTAATCGCGCTGAACAATCTGGCGGTGCTCAACGCCGACGACCACCCTCAGCAGGCGCTGGCCTACGCCAAGAAAGCGCACGACCGGGCGCCGGATAGCGCCGCGGTGACCGACACCCTCGGCTGGCTCCTGGTGGGCCAGAACCAGCTCGATGCCGGCATCGAATTGCTGGAAAAAGCGGAAAACGACGCCGGTAAGGCGAGCCCGGAGATTCGTTACCATCTCGGCGCGGCACTGGCCAAGCGCGGACACGGCGATGACGTCGGCCGTGCGACCTCGTTGCTGCAGCAGGCGCTCGCCTCGGGTTTACCCGAGGATGAGGCGGGCCAGGCCCGGGTTGTGCTGAAAAAGCTCGGTGCGGACAACGGCGCATCCGGCGACACCGGGTGAAAGTGAGTAACCGGGCGCAGAGCGATTTGATTTACAATTGGAGAATAGTCGCTGCATGATGCGCACTGATATTGGAATTCGGCGCACGTCGGCGACGCGATTCGGGCCGGTCGACCGATGTCCTGTACTCTAAGTTCGCAATATAAAGTTCGAGCGGGTTTTTCGCGCCAAACGAGGCGCCGTAATGCCGTATGGCGCGAACAGCGTTGTGACAGGATGATTAGAGGTTTGGTGTGGTGATACGACAACAGATAAAGCGGGGCCGGGTCGGCCTGCGGGGGGTGGCATAGTGTTTCGAAATCGTTTGTTTATAACTTGGGCTCTCGTGATTCTCGTGGCCGGGCTCGTAGCTGGCTGTGCGCCGGCGCCGCCCAAGGTGTTAAAGGGGCAGGCACAGCACACCGCCTACCGGATCGGGCCCGGCGATCAGCTGCAAATCTTTGTGCGCAACAACCCCGATTTGAGCGTGACGGTACCGGTGCGGCCGGATGGCAAAATCTCGATCCCGCTGGTCCAGTCCATACGGGCGTCGAACAAGACGCCCACCGAGCTCAGCAAGGATCTGGAGCGATCGCTGTCGACCTATGTGCGCGATCCACGGGTTACCGTGATCGTCACCGAGTTCCACGGCACGTACGCCGATCAGGTCCGGGTCGTGGGCGAGGCCGCGCGGCCGCAGTCGATGCCGTATCGCACCGGAATGACGCTGCTCGACGTGATGATCAACGTCGGCGGCCTGACCCAGTTCGCCGCCGGCAACCGCGCCACGCTCGTGCGCCATGTGAACGGTCAGACCCGGAAATACAGCGTCAATATCGAGGATTTGCTCAGCGGTAATATCAACGACAACGTACCGATGCGCCCGGGCGATGTCGTGATCATCCCGCGGACTTTTTTCTAGCACTGCGTACGGCGGGCCCGGCCGCTTGGCCGGGCTCGCCACACGCCAACTTGAGCGAGGCCCATGCAGGAAATCCTCTCACTCGTTCTGGGGCAGCTGCGCAATATCTGGCGCTTCCGCTGGATTGCGCTGGGCATTGCCTGGATCATCGCCATCGTCGGCTGGCTCTATGTGTACAGCCTGCCCGACCAGTACAGCTCGTCGGCGCGCGTACACATCGACACCAAGTCGGCGATCGATCCGCTGCTCCACGGCATGGCGGTCATGCCGAACGCGGATCAACAGGTCAGTCTGCTCATCCGCACCGTGCTCAGCCGGCCGCATCTGCGTGATATTGCGCGCGCGACCGGGCTCGACCTGAGAGCGACCACGCCGGAACAGGAACAGGCGCTCATCCAGGGCCTGCAGAATCGGCTGACGCTGTCCAACAGCGGTGGCGACGCCAACCTGTACACGATCACCTACACCAGTTCGAAGCCCACGCTCGCGCAGTCGGTGGTGCAGCAGGTGATGAGCATCATGACCACCATGAACCTGTCCAACAGCAACGGTGGGGACACCACCCAGGCGGTCGCGTTTCTGGCCCACGAGGTCGATAAGTACAAGCAGAAGCTCAACGAGACCGAGCAGCAGTTGTCGACATTCAAGAAGAGCCACGCCCAGATGATGCCGGGCGCGAACGATTACGTGACCCAGGTCCAGCGAATCCACGCCAAAATCGGTTCGATCCAGGATCAACTGGCGGCCGCGCGCAATCGCAAGGCCAACATTGCTGCGAATATGGGTTCCGGCGGTAGCAGCGTGCCGCCGGCGCAGAGCCAGCAGGTCCAGCGTCTCGACGATCAGATCAACGGCGCGCAGCAGAAGCTATCGCAGTTGCTGACCCGGTACACGCCGCGCCACCCCGACGTTATCGACACCAAGCACCGGATCGCGAATCTCAAGCAGCGCCGCAGCGAGATGCTGGCGCGCCTTAGCGCGCATCCCGAGGAAATTCAGGCGCCGGCGGCGGCATCGAGCGGTGGCGGGCGGGCCGCCCGACTCAGCCAGGCCAAGATCCAGATCAGCGCGCTGGAATCGTCGCTGCAGCGTAAAGAGCAGCAGTTGCAGGAGTTGCAGGACAACGCGGATTCGATGAACGACGCCCAGGCCCAGCTTGCCCAGCTCAGCCGCAACTACGCGGTCACGCGCGATCAGTACCAGCAACTATTGTCGCGTCTGTACAGCGCGCGGCTTTCGACCGATGTGCAAAACAGCAGCGAGGCGCTGCAGTTCCGCGTCATCGACCCGCCGGAAGTCCCGGCCGAACCGTCGGGGCCGAAGCGCATGATCCTGATGGCGATGGCGCTGATCGGCGCGCTCGTCGCGGGGCTCGCGTTCGCCTGGTTCCTGGCCCAGCTTCGGCCGGTATTCTCGAGCCGGCGCGATCTGACCGATGCGACCGGTGTTCCGGTCATCGGCTCGGTGAGCCTGGCGCTGAGCCCGGCCCAGCGCGCGAATCGGCGGCGCTCCATGCTGGTGTTCTTCGTTTGCTGCGCGTCGCTGCCGATCGGTTTCGCAGTGGCGTTGGCGCTGGTGCCGATCGGAGTACATTGGGTTCCGAATATCGTCTCCGGACAGGTTTTATGAGTATTGTCGAGAAAGCCGCCGAGCGACTGAAACGTCAGGAGCGCCAGCGCCCGGTCCGGGCGCCCGAAGAGGACGACGCGCTGCCTGAGGAGCGCGCGTTCGATACGCGCGAACCGGGCCAGCGCGAGCCGCTGGAACTGGACGATATCCGGCTGCGCCGGGTCGGGTTGTTGCCGCCGGAGTCGATGGCGCAGTGGATCTCGCGCGAGCTGCAGCGCATCAAGCGCCCGATACTCAACGCGATGAACGCCGAGGTGCCGGCCGGTGCGCCGCCGGCGAACCGCTTGATGGTGACCAGCGCCAACCCGGGCGAGGGCAAGAGCTTCACCACTTTTAACTTGGCCATGAGTTTGGCCGGCGAGCTGGATCATTCGGTGCTTCTGGTCGACGGCGACGTCGCCAAGCCCGGCATCAGCCGCAGCCTGGGACTCGAGCGCGAACCGGGTCTGATGCATTTGCTCACTCACGCGGATGCCGATGCAGAGCGGTGTGTCGTGCCCACGAGCGAGCCGCGGCTGTCAATCCTGCCGGCGGGCCAGCGCAGTCGGCGCGCGGCGGAGAGTTTGTCCAGCCGGCGTATGAAGGATGTGCTCGACGAACTGTCCGCCGATCCGGCGCGTATCCTGTTGTTCGATTCGGCGCCGCTGCTGGCGACCGCCGAGTCGCAGGCTCTGGCGGTCAACGTCGGCCAGATTCTCATGGTCGTGCGCGCCGAGCATACCGAGAAACGCGCGGTGGAGGCCGCGCTGTCGCTGATCGAACCGGCCGCGGCCGAGATCAGCTTAATCCTGAGTCAGGGGCACCAGCTGTTCGGCGAGCGGCACGCTGGTTATTATGGTATGTATCCGGCCGAGCCGGATCGTTCGGAGTAGTCCGATGAGTATTCGGTATTTTGTACTTAAGTGCGACTCCTTATACGAACCGCGCCGGGCCGGCGCGGCCGGTATGCGGTTGTGCACGATTGCGGTGCCGCTGGCCTTGGTCTGGGGCGCGACTGCAATGGCGGCGGATACGGGCGGCGGCGCATCGGGGGCGTCCGGCGGTAGCGCCGGCGGTGGCGGTACCGGTGGTGGCAGCGGCGCTAGCGGCAACACTAACGGCAACGCGAGTACGTCCGGCAACGGCGGCTTCTATCAGGACAGTCGTCCGGTCATCGTGGAAGGCAACGACAGCGCCTATGCCCTGAGCGGGCCGGGCACCGTCAACCCGCTCGGTTTTACCGCCGGCTTCGCGCCCGCCGGCTGTACGCCCAGCCTGCACTACGGCGACGTGGCCGCCTCGGGCAACGCGTCGGTGCTGGACCGGCCCGCGTCGCCGCGGCGTTCGTCCAAGAGCTTTATCCAGGCTTCGATTGCCGGCTCGGAAACTTTTACCGATAACCTGAACCTGGACTCGAACAATCCCAAATCCGATTTCATCACCGTCGTGGCGCCGCAGTTCGACGCCTGTTCCTCGACCGGGCGAATCCGCGGTCAGGCCAGTTACCAACTCGAGGGCGTGTTCTACGCCAACCACAGCGACGAGAGCGATGTCTACAACAACTTTCAGGGCAGTACCCAGATCGATCTGATTCAGAGCCATCTCTATCTGGATGCGAATACGGAATACGGCCAGCAGGTGATCGATCCATCGGTCGGTTATTCGCGATCCAATATCATCCGGCCGGACCGCAACAAGACCACCGCCTGGCGTACCAACATCAGTCCCTATTTGCTGCAATCTCTCGGCGTGCTGGGCCAGGGTGTGCTGCGCTATCGTTATGGCCGTTCCGTGTACGGCGAATCCAGCGTGCCGGATACCACTGTTCACAGTGTTCTGGCCGGTTTGACCAGTCCGGACAGTGTCGAGCCGGTCAGCTGGCGGGCGCAGGTGGTCTCCCAGGTGGTCAAGCGTTCCGGCGGCGACACGGAGCGTTTCCTCGACCGGTTCCGCGAGGCCTTCGGCGAGGACGCGCTGCCGGAGGACTACCGCGACCCCAACGACACCCAGCATTTCGACAGCGCCACGCTCGAGCTCGGCTACCGCGTTTCGCGTACGCTCACGTTGACCGCGCTCGGCGGGGTCGAGGACGAGTATCAGGAAAACGGCGAGAACGATCGCTGGTCCGCGCCGCGCTGGCAGGTGGGCGCGCGCTGGGTCAGCGCCGCCAACTCGCTCACGGTGAACTACGGGCACCGCTTCTATGGCGCGAGCTATGGGTTGTCCGCCGACCATGACGGACGGGTCGTGGATCTGTCGATCTCCTACAACGAAGGGCCGTCTTCGGGCGGTCTGGATTCGCTCGACAACATCGGTTCCGGCTATACCTTCGGTTCCATAGGCTCGTTCGGTGGCTACGGCGGCGGCTATGGCGGCGGCTACGGTTACGACGGCACCAATTCGCTGCTCGACCGCGGCGTTTATGTGCGCAAGCGCTGGCGGGCCCGCATCGGCTTCGATACCGCCCTTACCGAGACCGAGATCGTCGGCTTTTCCCAGCATCAGGATTATCAGTCCGGCGATGCCCCCGACAGTCGCAATTACGGTGTCGAAGTGGACACCCGCTATGACCTCGGCATCCGTACCCGTCTCGTGCCCTCGGCGAGTTGGGAGCATTACGAGGGCGGGTTCATCAATAACACGAGCACGAGTTCGGACAACTACGGCGCCGGTATATCCCTGGTGCGGGCCGTTTCGCCCAGCGCCCAGGCAGCCATCGGGTACTCCCATAACTGGCGTGACGACGACCAGGGTTTCGGGTACGACGAGAATCGCGTCACGCTGCAATTCCGCAAAGCGTTTTAGGGCGTGCTGGTTGGCAGAACGCCTAGAGCGTGTTCATGATCCCCACGGCACCGCGTTGCGGTCCAAAATCGTGTCAGACAAGGCGCAGGGCACCGGCCGCAGTCATTCTGCGGTCAAGCCCTGCAACGCCGTATGGCGCGCCATGATTATTTTTTATGGGGGCCGCAACCCGAAGGGCCGGCGGCTATTTTTCCGCAATACGGCGTTGCAGCTCGCTTATGTAGCGCGGCTACACTACGCTCGCTGCGTCTTGTCTTGCGAAAAAATAGCCGCCGGCGCGGCGTCGTGGGGATTATAAACACGCTCTTAAGCTATGTACGAGGATTTCTATAAACTACAGGCGCGGCCGTTTCAACTGATGCCGGACCCGCGCCGGCTGTTCGAAACGGCCAGCCATACGCGCGGACTGTCGTATCTGATCTACGGCCTTGAGCGGGGCGAGGGTTTCGTCGTGGTCACCGGTCCGGTGGGTACCGGCAAGACGCTGCTCCTACAGGTACTGCTGGAACAGATCAAGACGCGGCATCTGCTGGTCGCGCGGGTCGCGATGGCCAACATCGACGCCGATAACGTCGTGGCCACGGTGGCCGCGGCCTTCGGGGTCGGCGTGCGCGGCCTGGCCAAGTACGAAATGCTCGACGGCCTGGTCAACAAGCTGGCCGCGGCGCGCAACCGGCGCGCCCTGCTGATCGTGGACGAGGCCCAGACCTGTAGCACGGCCGCGCTCGAGGAGTTGCGGATCGTGTCCAACCTGCAGGCTCGGGGCGAGGCGCTGGTGCAGGTCGTGCTGGTCGGCCAGAGCGAACTGCGGGATCTGCTCAGGCGGCCGGCGATGACGCATCTGCGTCAGCGTATCGTGGCCTCTTATCATCTCGAGCCGCTGAGCGAAGACGAGGTGCCGGGCTACATCGAGCACCGCCTGAACACCGTCGGCTGGCGCGCCGATCGTCTTTCCTTCGAGCCCGGCGTCTACGGCCGGGTCTATACATGGTCCGGCGGAATACCGCGCCGGATCAACCAGATCATGGACCGGCTGTTGCTGCTGGGCTATCTGGAGGAACGGCGCGAGCTCAGGCGCGAGGATCTGGATACCGCGATCGAGGAATTCGAAGCCGAATTCACCAGCGACGGGCTGGTTTATGACGGCGCCGGCGATGAACCGCCGGGCCCGGACGAGTCGCCGGACAGCGCGCCGCCGGGTTCGGCCCAGCTCGATCCGTTGCTGGAACGCGTCGCCGCGGTGGAGCGCGCGCTGCGGGCGGCCCACGGCGAGGAGCGCGTGGCCGAGCTTATGCGATACCACGAGACCAGCGCGGCCCATCGTGAACTGGTCGACGCCATCCTGCGCGTCGAACGCCTAGAGGCCACGATCCAGGATCTGGTGTCCAAGACGCCGAGGGTGGAGGCCGAAACAACGCACCGGGAATGGCCGGAAAACGAACGGCGCACGCCGGCCGCGGCTTTGGCTCCGGCCCAGGCTCAGGCCCAGGCTCCGGTCGCGCCGGGTTCGGCCGCCTATAAGCTTCGCCGCCTGTTCAACCGGGAGTGACGCCGTGAATGCCCTCGACTGGCATCCCGAGCCGATGCCCAAGCCCGCCCGGGTCGGCGCGAACGCCATGACGGTGGACGTGGAGGAGTACTTCCAGGTCTCGGCGTTCGAACAGCACATCCGCTTCGATCAGTGGGCGCGCATGCCGTCGCGCGTCGAGGCGAGCACGGACCGGATACTGGCACTGTTCGAGTTGGCCGATGTGCGCGCGACTTTCTTCACCCTGGGCTGGGTCGCCGAGCGTCATCCGCGGCTGATTCGCCGTATCGTCGACGCCGGCCACGAATTGGCCAGCCACGGCCAGAACCACGTGCGCGTGATCAATCAGGACCGCGCGGCTTTCGGCGCCGATATCCGTCAGGCGAAGACGGTGCTCGAGGACGTCGGAGGGCAGGCCGTTCGCGGTTATCGAGCGGCGAGTTTCTCTATCGGCGCGGCCAACCTGTGGGCGCTGGACGAACTGGCCGAAGCGGGATACGCCTATAGTTCAAGCATTTATCCGGGCGTTCACGACGCCTACGGCATGCCCGAGGCGCCGCGTTTCGCGTTTCGTCTGCGTGAACACGAACTGCTCGAGATTCCGGTCACCACGGTCGAACTCGGCGGCCGTCGGCTGCCCTGTGCCGGCGGTGGGTTCTTTCGGCTCTACCCCTACAGCGCGACGCGCGCGGCGCTGCGCCGTGTGAATCGTCGCGACGGACAGCCCACGGTGTTCTACTTCCATCCTTGGGAGATCGACCCCGATCAGCCGCGGGTGCCCGGGCTCGATGTCAAGCGCCGATTTCGTCATTATCTCAACATCGGCCGCGTCGAGCCGCGTCTGCGTCGTCTGCTTTCGGACTTCGTCTGGGACCGCATGGACCGGGTTTTTCCGGTCGGCGCCGCTGCCGATACCGCCACCGATTCGGATACGAAGGACGCATGAGTTCACAACCCGTGCAGATTCATACGCTTGGTCACGACCACGCGGCCTGGGAGGCCTTTGTCGCGGCCAGCCCGCAGGCCACGTTTTTTCATCGCGCCGGCTGGAAAGAAGTTATCGAGCGCGCGTTCGGCCACAGCTGTCATTTTCTCTATGCCGAGCGCGCCGGGCGCATCGAGGGCATTCTGCCCGTCGTTCACGTCAACAGCCGCCTGTTTGCCAATGCGCTCATCTCCACGCCGTTTTGCGTGTACGGCGGAGCGGTGGCGGACACCGCCGAGGCCGAGGCCGCGCTCTACGACGAAGCCTGCGAGCGCGCCGACGCGCTCGGCGTCGACTATTTCGAGTCGCGCGAGCGCGCCCCGCGCCACCACGACTGGCCGCGCAAGGATTTGTACTATACGTTCCGCCGCGAACTCGCGGACAACGACGAGGCCAATCTCAAGCTGATTCCGCGCAAGCAGCGCGCGGTGGTGCGCAAGGGCATCAAGAGCGGGCTGACCTGGACCATCGACGACGATATCGACCGGCTCTATCCACTCTATGCCTATAACCTGCGCAGCCTGGGCACGCCGCTGTTCTCGCAGAAATACATGCGCGAGCTGTTGCGGGTGTTCGGCGACGACTGCGACGTACTGACCGTTATGCACCAAGACCGGCCGGTCGCCGCGGTGCTGAATTTCTATTTCCGCGACGAGGTGCTGCCCTATTATTCGGGCGCGGGGCCCACCGCGCGCGATTGCAAGGCCAACGACTACCTCTATTGGGCGCTCATGCAGCATGCGGTCGCGCGCGGCGCCCGGGTTTTCGACTTCGGCCGCAGCAAGGCCGATACCGGGCCGTATCACTTCAAGCGCCACTGGGGCTTCGAGCCGCAGCCGCTGGCTTATGAATACTACTTGTCGGGGCTGGACGCGATGCCGGACATCAGCCCCAACAACCCGAAATACGCCATGTTCATCAAGGCCTGGCAGAAGTTGCCCCTGCCGGTGACACGGATAATCGGGCCGTGGCTGTCCAAGGACCTAGGCTAGCTTTTGCCCATGGCCGAGCTGCTCTACCTGTGTCATCGCATCCCTTATCCGCCGAACAAGGGCGACAAGATCCGCGCCTTCAATTGGCTGCGCGCGCTGGCCGAGCGTCATACGGTGCATCTGGGCAGCTTCGTCGACGATTCCGCCGACTGGGCGCATCGCGCCGTGCTCGATCGCTGGTGCGATCAGGTCTGTCTGCGGCCGCTTGCGCCGCGCCGCGCCAAGCTGCGTAGTCTGAGCGCGCTGGCCCGGGGCGAGGCGCTCAGTTTCGCCTATTACCGTGACCGCGCGCTGCAGGATTGGGTCGATCGGCTGATGGCCGAACGCCGCATCGACGCGGTGCTGGTCTTTTCCTCGACCATGGCGCCGTATGTGGCCGGGCATGCTGTGCGCCGCGTGCTGGATTTCGTCGACGTGGATTCGGACAAGTGGGCACAGTACGCGGCGCACACCCGGGGCCCGATGCGCCGGATCTACGCGCGTGAGGCGAACACGTTGGCGGCCGGCGAGCGGCGGCTGGCCCGGTCGTTCGATGCCAGCATATTCGTTTCGGCCGCCGAGGCCGATTTTTTTCGTCGCATGGCGCCGGATTGCGCTGCGCGCGTACACGCCATCGCCAACGGGGTGTATGCCGAATATTTCGATCCCGACGGCGACTACGCGCCGGCGGCGCCCGGCGCCACCGATATCGTGTTCACCGGGGCGATGGACTACGGCGCCAACGTCGACGCCGTATGTTGGTTCGTCGAGCAGGTATGGCCGCGCGTGCGCCAGGCGGTGCCCGAGGCGCGCTTCACCATCGTGGGCACGCGCCCCACGCGCCGGGTCCAGGCGCTGGCCGAGCACGCGGGCGTTGTCGTGACCGGCGCGGTGCCCGATGTACGACCGTATCTGGCCCGGGCGCGGGTGGCGGTGGCGCCCATGCGTATCGCCCGGGGCTTGCAGAACAAGGTGTTGGAGGCGTTCGCCATGGCGCGGCCGGTGGTCATGACGCCGCAGGCCGAGGCCGGGCTCGAGCCGGGCGCGGAGGCGGCCGGCGATGTGGTGGCCGCGCCGGAGGCGTTCGCGGCCGCGGTCATCGCGCGTCTGGCCGGCGTACCGGATGAAGCGACACGACGCGCCGCCCGCGGTTATGTGCTCACGCATTACGCGTGGGCCGCGCGGTTCGCCGAACTTGATCGCCTGATCGAGGGTGTCGGGTACGATGTCGACGATAAGGCCGGGTAAGTCGTTTAGGCAAGCCGTTTAGGGAAACCGTTTCATGAGCGAAATCCGCAGGCAGCGCAGCGCAATCGGACGGGCCATGACGGGCCGCGGCATTGCCACGCCGCAGATCGCCGTCCATATCGGCTTCGTAGCCTGCATGCTGACGTTCGTCGTACTGTATGCGGGCACCTACCTATCGCTGGCCGAAACCTGGGCGGGCACCGGCACGTTCCAGTATGCGTTCCTGATCTTCCCGATTTCGGCCTTGCTGATCTGGTCGCGCCGGCATTGGCTGGCGCGGGTCGCGGCGCGCCCGCGCCCGATCGCGTTTCTCGGCGTGGCCGCGCTGGGCGCGCTATGGCTGCTCGGCGCGGTGGCCGGCATCAACCTCGCGCTGCACATCGCGGCGGTGCTGATCTGGCCGGTGATGATCTATCTGTTCTACGGCCCACGGGTGGCCGGGGTGATCGCTTTTGCGCTCGGTTATCTGCTGTTCGCCATTCCCTTTGGCGATTTCATGGTGGGCCCGCTGCAGACAGTCACCGCTCATCTGTCGGTACTGGCGCTCAAGCTGACCGGGGTGCCGGTGGTCATGGACGGGCATTTCATCGATACGCCCGTTTCGGCCTGGCACGTCGCCGAAGCCTGCAGCGGCATCAAGTTCTTCGTCGCGACCACCGCATTCGGCGTGCTCTACGCCCATCTTTTCTATACCAGCCTCAAACGCCGGCTGATCTTCGTCGGCTTTGCCCTGGTCGTGCCGATTATCGCCAATGGGCTGCGGGTGTATTTCACCATTCTGATCGGTGAGTACTTCGGTCTGCAGTACGCCACCGGCACCGATCATCTGATTTTCGGCTGGCAGTTTTTCGGCACTGTGCTGGTGTTGCTGTTCGTTTGCGGCTGGCCGTGGCATCAAGCGCCGGCCGCAGGCCCGACCCCGGATCATGGGCTGCCCGAGGACGGCTCGGCACGTATGCGCTGGATGCTGCCGGCCGCGCTGGCGCTGGTCGTGGCGCCCGCGGCTTGGTATGCCCTCACCGGCCTGGTCGCCGCCAGCGCCCACAAACCCGGGCCGGATTCGTTGCCGGCGCAGTTGGCCGGTCGCAACGCGCTCAGCGGCGACTACAACGAAGACGCCTCGCCGCCAGAGCGCGGTCTCGATGTGCATCTGGCGCGCCGTTACGGCGATATCGTACGTCCGACGCAGGTGGATTACCTCGGCATCGACGCCGGCAGCGACGGCCCCGATATTCTGGATATCCGCCAGGGGCTGTACGACACGGCGGCCTGGCGCGCCGTGGCCGGCCCACGTACCGTGCGGGCGAGCGCCGACGGCCCGGCGTTTGTCGCGCTCACGCTCGAGGCGGCGCACGGCGGGGGCGCGCGTGTGCTGGTCTATGCCTATCGCGTCGGTTCACGTTGGACGCCTTCGCCGCTCGATTTCAAGCTCTGGCAGTCGATCGATCGTCTGACCGGCCGCTCGGCGCCGGCCGGAATCCTGGTGGTGTCCAAAGCCGGCCGGCCGGATTCGGCCAATCTGGTCCGCATGGCCACGGCGGCCGCCAACGCGATCACCGGGCCTGGACAATGACTGCGCGGACCGCCGGTGTGCCGCGCCCGCGCGTGGTGCACGTGATCGACCGGCTCAGCGTGGGCGGCATGGAGTCGGTGGCGCTGGCGGTGATCGGCGCCACGGTTGATCGTTACGAGCACGTGATCGTCGGGCTGCGCGAGCGCGGCGATCTCGCCGCGCGGGCCGAGGCGATGGGCGTGCCGGTGGAATCGATCGACAAGCGGCCGGGCAAGGACCCGGCGGCCTATGTCCGGTTGCGTCGCCGGCTGCGCGCGCTCGCGCCCGATATCGTGCACAGCTACAACATTGGCGCCATCGACGCCGCCGTGCCGGCGCGGCTGGCCGGTTGCCGGCATGTCGTGCACGCCGAGCACGGCCGCGATGCGGCCGATCCGAACGGCTCGAACACGAAGTATCGCTGGCTGCGCCGGCTGCTGGCGCCCACGATCAGCCGCTTCGTCCCGGTTTCGGCCGATCTCGCGCGCTGGCTCGAACAAGA
>NZ_DASSKM010000090.1:0-4823 GCF_035690525.1 Salinisphaera sp. | reverse complement strand
CGGGGTGCAATCGCCGGCGATGACGGCGTTCATCGAGACCCTCGGCGACGCGCTCAAGAACAAGCCCGGCCAGGTGATGCTCAATCACGGCCTGCTGGCCAACTATCAGCGCGGCGTGGAACGGCTGAAAAGCCTGGCCGGGGTCGCGGAAATCGCCATCGGCGAGGCCGCGGCCAACCAGGCGGCGGCCCGGCTGTTCACCGCCGACAAGGCGCGCCTGTTCGACGACGCCCAACCGCTGATGGAAGAAGTCTTCGGCCCGAGCACGGTCGTGGTCGTACTGGACACGGCCGATGAACTGGAAGCCGCGGCGCGCGCGCTCAACGGCCAGTTGACCGCGACCGTGACCGGCGAAGCCGCCGAAATCGCCCGGCACCCACAACTGGTCACCGAGTTGACCCGGCGCGCCGGCCGGGTGCTGTTCAACGGCTTTCCCACCGGCGTGGCGGTCAACGATGCGATGGTCCACGGCGGGCCGTAACCGGCCACCACCGATTTCCATAGTACGTCGCTGGGCACGCTGGCGATCGAGCGCTATCTGCGGGCGGTGAGCTATCAAAACGCCCCGGCGGCGGTCCTGCCGAAAGCACTCGCCGATGACAATCCGCTGGGCATCCGGCGGTTGGTCAACGGGGCCTCGACCACGGCTGGGATTTAGGGCGGGGATCGCGCCAACCGAAGAAAGGGCCGGCTTTTCGTCGGTCCTTTTATTTCAAGGAACGGTTGGCATCCACCAATATCCGACTCATGCGCTTGCTTGCCCGGCCACGCAAGCGTGCGGCCAGTGAGCCGCCGGTTGATACTGTCTCTTCACCGGCGATGGCGTCACTGGCAGCGTGCAGGGCGGCGTTGCGGACAAACGTGGACACCGATATACCGCCCAGCTCGGCCGCGCGAGCAATGCGGTCCTTGTCGCGGGCGTCGAGGCGTAGATCGAGTCGGGCAGCACCAGTCATGGTCAGCCTCCTTTTCTGTACGGCGCTATACCGTATGCGGTCGTGCTGTGGGAGTCTGGCTGGCCAATGCGCGCTTACTGCTGAATCGGCTATTCTGCTAAACGACGAATTTGCCTACGTCCTTATTGCAAAAGCGTCATATCGAACCGCTTGGCCGCGCCGCGATCGAAGCTATAGATCGTCTCGCAGCCGGCGCGGCGCGCCAGCGCCGAGACCAGCGCATCGGCAAAGTTACCGCCCGCCCGTTTGAACTGCCGCAGCGCCTGCCAGACAACGTCGGCCTCGTCGACCACCAGGCTTTCCACGCGCAAAAGCGTTTCCGCCACTTGAGCAATCCGATCGGCATCGGCGGCGTAGCACGATTCCAGCACCCAGACGGTTTCGGCCAGCACGGCGTGGGCGACAAACCCCGGCGCTTCGGGGGTCAGGGATTCGATCAACCGTGTGGCCAGCGGCGCCTGCACGGGATCGTCCTGCGTCAGATAGCGCACCAACACATTCGTATCCAGCCCGATCACGGCTCCATAGCCTGCGTAGCCCGTCGGCGGACGGCTGCGTTCATATCCTCCACGCTGACCGGCTGCGCCGGCTTCGGCACCAAGCCTTTCAAGGCCGTGACCGGCAGGGTTGCGGCCACCAGTTCGTAACTGCCCGGCGCCACCTCGACGAATTCGATCCGATCGCCCGTTTCGATCCCCAGCCCGCTGCGCACGGCGGCGGGGATCGTGATTTGGCCCTTGGAACTCAGGATTGCCGTGCTCATATGCTTGCCTTCGTGTAATCCTTACATAAGCGTAAGGACAGAATCTAAGTTGGACAAGCAGATAAGCTGGCCCGTTTAACCGGCTGTATTGATGGTGGGCCCGGCAGGACTCGAACCTGCGACCAAGGGATTATGAGTTTATATTTAAAATCAATATCTTATGTAACACTATATGTGGTATCCGATCGTTCAAGGATGTCACAGCATGTAGCCGTTGTGACGTAAAATAACGTGAGCGATCGCGACGTGTGATCGATAGTGTGCGCTCAGTGTGCGCAAGTTAACCCGGGTTCAACTGCCTTTGGCGCTTTTATTAAGCAGCTATTGCTCGGCGACTTACAGCGCGTCCATGAAGCTTTCATAGTCGTTATCGACCCGGAATTCGACTTCCTCATTCAGCGCCCGGAAGTGCGCCTTACCGCAGTCTATTTTGGCCCGCTCTGCGGGCCGTAACGCGTCGGTGAACAGGCTGTCTTTGGTTTCGACCACGAAATAGAGTTTTTCGGCGCCGTTGGTTTCGACGAGCACGGCCCAGTCCGGATTGTAGGACCCGAGTGGCGTGTCGATCTGGAACCAGGGCGGGAGCTTGGCGTATAGCTTGATATCGTCGTTGCGCTCGAAGGCCTGGGCGAAGTCTTTTTCCACGTCAGAGTCGTAGATCACATAGTCGTAGACCGATTTTTCGGCTTTGAGCATGTTGCTCGATAGATAGCCGGCCAGGGGCGCCGCGTCTTCATCATCGAAGTCGAACAGCTCCTGTGCGTAGTAGCTATCCTCGCCGATGCGGTGGTATTTGATGCCGTCGACGATGAACAGCCGCATCTGGCGGCGAATGATCTCGAGCGTCTGTTCGATGAACTTCTGCGGGTTGTTCTTGAAAGACTCGAGCCGACCGCTGTCCACGAGAATGCGGGCCAGCGTACGGCGGGTGAGGTTCGTCTCGTTCTGTAGAAAGCTCAAGATATCAGGCAGGGCGAAATCGAGTCGGTCATAGGTTGCCGGCGTTTCGTTAACCTCGGTGGCCTCGACGCCGCCACGATTCACGTCCAGCCGAGCGGTGCGTGTAATGAACTTGGCTTTGCCCACACGAAGCTGATCGCGCATTTCCGTTGCGCAGTATTCGATGAGCTTCTCGACATCAAAGTCCACGCGGTAGGTCGTCTTGTACTTGATGCGGTTCCAGAGCGCTTCGAATTCCGGGCTCAGGTAGACCGCTTTGTTGAGCTTGACGGCCTTGCGGTCGTCCCGGTTCTGGATATTCAGCCGGCCGGCCACCTTGCGCAGCACGGCATTGATCGCGCCCGCGTGTTCGGCCGCTTCATCGGGTAGCGATACCGTATTAGCCTTGAGATTGGCTCGGAGCGCGTCCTGTACCTTGCCCTTGGCGTCGATGTAGTCGTGTTCGAGTAGATGCCGCCAGATGGTTTTGGACAGCTCAGTACCGAGATACCCCGTTTCACCGTTTTCATCGGTGATCGGGATGCTGGCGAACAGATCCTTCTCGACCACGCCGAAGCGGATGCCTTCGTCCTGCTCGATTTCTTTCTGGAGCTGGCGCGCGAAATCCTCGTAGGACTCGTTTGCCATCACCGTTAGTCGGTTCACCTCGAAGCCGTGCACACGCTGGCCGTCTTGATTCACGGCCAGCCGCAGCCCGCGTCCGATCTCCTGGCGTTTCTTCATCACCGAGCCGGTTTCGTTAAGCGTGCAGATCTGGAACACGTTCGGGTTGTCCCAGCCTTCGCGCAGCGCGGAGTGTGAGAAGATGAACTTGAGCCGGGATTCGAAGCTGAGCAGGCGCTCCTTGTCCTGCATGATCAGTTGGTAAGCACTCTCGTCGGCCTGTGTCTTGCCTTCGCCGCGGGAATCCTTGAGCCGCTCGTTGCCGCGGGCGTCTTTTTTCTTGTCCGCTGCGAAGTAGCCGTTGTGAACGGCATGCGCCTCGGTCTCGACATCCACTTCGCCGAATAGCGACTGATACTTGGGCAGCCGCGCGGCGCGGATGTATTCCTCCTCGAAAATGCGGGCGTATTTGCCGGGTCGCGGTTCGCCGTCGGCATCGTAGTCGCGGTAATTCGCCACCCGGTCGATGAAGAACAGGCTGAGCACCTTGATGCCCATCGGCGTGAGCTGAAGCTCTTTATCCAGGTGTTCTTCGATGGTCCGGCGGATCTGCAGACGCTTGTATTCGTCCTCATCTACCTGGCCGATCACCTCGCCGCGACGTATGACCTCCGGCTTGCTGGTGAAGCTTATGTATTCGTTGTCCGGCTCGCAGTAGATGTCGTCGATGATGTAGCCGTCGTAAACCGTGCGTCCGCCGGTAGTGTCGAGCAGATCCTCGCCGCTGCGCACCCATTTCTTCTGGCGCTTGACCAACCCTTTCTGCAGCGCATCGATCTCCACCTGCGCCCGGATCGGGCTTTTGCGGTTATCGGTCTGGAGCAGTTTGATGTATGCCTTGTTATGGCTGTCCTTCACCTCGACGCCGGTCACCTCGATCTGTTTGACGAGCTTGCGCTCGTAGGCGTCGATGGAATCGAGGCGATACACCATGTGGTGTTTGTCGAGATGGGTGGCGGAATAGCGTAGCGTGCAGAGCGGATTGAGCTGGGCGATCGCCTCGCGGCTCTTGTCAGTATTCGCCACGCTCTGCGGCTCGTCGATGATTACGACGGGGTGCGTGGCCTGGATGAACTCGATGGGCTTGTTGCCGTTCATCCCGTCATGCGAGCGGTGAATAATATTCGCTTTATCTTCTCGGTCTGAGTCCGTGACAACACGTTTAAACGCATCGATATTGATCACCATGATCTGAATCGTGCTGTCCGTAGCAAAACTCCGAACTCTAGACAGGTTGTGTCGAGGGTTTTTGGGATCGTAGACGAAGTAATCGAACGGCGTGTTGTCGTACAGGGCTTTGAAGTGCGGTTCTGTAATCTGGAGCGACTTGTACACGCCTTCCTTGATGGCCACCGACGGCACGACGATGATGAACTTGGTGAAGCCGTAGCGCTGGTTCAGATCGAACAGCGTGCGTAGATAGACGTATTTCTTGCCGGTGCCGGTCTCCATTTCCACCGTGAAATCACGCGAGGCGAGTT
>NZ_DASSKM010000089.1:0-2562 GCF_035690525.1 Salinisphaera sp. | reverse complement strand
CGATGAAGCCGTGCGCTTCGTTCATGACCACGTTCATATCGGTTTCGGCCTGGCTGTCCTCGGCATAGTCGAGATCGAGCACCGGCGCGCCGTCGTAGATGCCGACCGATACCGCGGCCAGTTGGCCGTGCACCGGGCTGGCCTTGAGCGCGCCCCGATTCACGAGTGTGTTCATGGCATCGACCAGCGCCACGTAGCCGCCGGTGATCGAGGCGGTTCGCGTGCCGCCGTCGGCCTGGATCACGTCGCAGTCGATGGTCACCGAGCGCGACCCCAGCGCCGTCAAGTCCATCACCGCGCGCAGGCTGCGTCCGATCAGGCGCTGGATCTCCACCGTGCGGCCGCCTTGCTTGCCGCGTGCGGCCTCACGGGCGGCGCGGCTACCGGTGGCGCCCGGCAGCATGCCGTATTCGGCGGTCAGCCAGCCCGAGTTCGAACCGCGCAACCACGGCGGCACGCGCTCCTCGACGCTGGCGGTACAGATCACGCGGGTGCCGCCGAACGATACCAACACCGAGCCGGCGGCGTACGTGGTGAAATGGCGCTCGATGGTCACGTCACGGAGCTGATCGGCGGCACGGCCGCTGGGTCGGTTGATCAAGTTCGTCTCGCGAATGCTAGAAATCGGCGGCTAGTGTATCAGCGCCTCGGCGGCGCGCGGCGGGCTGTGCGATACTGCGCGCCCAACCCCGACGCACCAGCGCGAACTTCAGACCCATGATGGCTTTTAGGGTACGCGTATGACCCGCAGCATGACCGGATTCGCACGCCGCGAAGCCCAGGGCGAGTGGGGCGAACTCGTCTGGGAGCTGCGCAGCGTCAACCATCGTTACCTCGACGTGACACCGCGGCTGCCCGAGACCCTGCGGGCGCTCGAGCCGGCTATTCGCGAAAAAGCCGGCGTCTATGTCGGGCGCGGCAAGGTCGAAATCACGGCCCGGCTGACCGCGGCGAGCGGCGATCGGTCGATCGAGATCGATACCGACCGCTTGGCCGCGTTGTCGGCCGCGGTGGACAGCGTGCGCGCCGCGACCATCGATTGCCGCGCGCCGGACGCGCTGCGTCTGCTGACGTTTCCCGGCGTGCAGCGCGAGATCGAGCCGGACACCGAGGCGCTGCAGGCCGCGGCGCTCGAGTCGCTGGACGCCGCGCTTGCCGACCTGCGCGAGATGCGCGCGGCCGAGGGTGGGCGTCTGGCCGACATGCTCACCACGCGCGCCAAAGCGATCCGCGAACACGCGGCGGCGGTACGCCTGCGTATCCCACAGGTTCGCGCCGAGCAGGCCGATAAACTGCGCGCCCGGCTGGCCGAGATGAATATCGAGGCCGATCCGGCGCGGGTGGAAACCGAACTGGTGATGGCCGCCCAGCGCATGGATGTCGCCGAGGAACTGGATCGCTTGGAGGCGCACATCGAAGCGCTGCAGCAAGCGCTGACGCGCGCCGAGCCGATCGGCCGCCGGCTCGACTTTCTGATGCAGGAGTTCAATCGCGAGGCCAACACCCTCGGCTCCAAATCGGCCGATGCCGAGGTCACCGGGCATGCGGTGGAAATAAAGGTGCTCATCGAGCAGATGCGCGAACAGGTGCAGAACATCGAGTGATGGCGCAAGCTCAGTCCGACAAGCGGCGCGGCCGGCTGTATGTCATATCGGCGCCATCCGGCGGCGGCAAGACCAGCCTCACCCGCGCGTTGATCGAGCGTCTGGCCGAGCGCGGGCGGACCGCGCGTTTCTCGGTGTCCTACACCACACGGGCCGCGCGCGCCGGCGAGGCCGACGGCGTGGATTATCACTTCGTCTCGGGCGAGACGTTCGAGGCCATGATCGAGCGCGGCGAGTTTCTCGAGCACGCCCGTGTGTTCGACCGCTACTACGGCACCTCGGCGGCCGAGACCGAGCGCTGGCTGAGCGCCGGCCAGGACGTGGTGCTGGATATCGACTGGCAGGGCGCGGCCCAGGTTCGCGAGCGCGCGCCACAGGCCGTGACCATCTTCATCCGGCCGCCCTCGCGCGAAGAGCTCGAACGCCGGCTGCGCACGCGGGCCTCGGAGGACGAAAACGCGATCGCCCGTCGTCTGGCCGAGGCCGACGATGAACTGGCCCACGCCGGCGATTACGACTACCAAATCGTCAACGACCGCTTCGAGCGCGCGCTGGACGCACTGACGGCCATCTTCGAGCGCAGCGTCTGAGGCGACCGGTCAGTATTTTCAAAATTATTCTCAATCTGCTATAAAAAACATATAGAAAAAGGGATAGCACACTGTTGAATGTGTGGTAATTCATGCCGGGGGGAAGCCATGCCGTTTGAAAACGCCATTTCGGAGGCGCACCGATCGGCGCGCGCTGTAGCCGGCCGGGCTGTACTGCCGCCAATCGCCCGGATCTGACCCCGTGCCCCGGCACGATCGCGGCGTATCGCCCCCGCGCCGCCAGGCCGGCGTCGGCGCGGTCGAATACATCCTCGGCACCGGCGTGTTGCTGGTCATACTGCTGACGCCGTTTCCGTTTCACGGCACCACGCTTAATGTGGTGCAACGCGTGATTTTCGCCATTCAGC
>NZ_DASSKM010000088.1:0-49074 GCF_035690525.1 Salinisphaera sp. | reverse complement strand
CCTGCTGACGATCCCGCTGCTCGATCGTGAGCTATCGGCCGACGAGATCGCCAAGGAACTGGACAACAACTGCCAGGGCATTCTCGGGTATGTCGTGCGCTGGGTGGATCAGGGCGTGGGCTGCTCCAAGGTGCCCGATATCACCGATACCGCGCTGATGGAGGATCGCGCGACCTGCCGCATCTCGTCGCAACATATCGCCAACTGGCTGCACCACGGCATCGCCAACGAAAACGATGTGCGTGAAACCCTCAAGCGCATGGCCAAGGTGGTCGACCGGCAAAACGAGAACGACCCCGGCTACACGCCGATGTCGGCGGACTTCGATGCTTCGATCGCGTTCCAGGCCGCTTGCGATCTGGTCTTCAAGGGTCGCGAGCAACCGTCCGGTTATACCGAGCCGGTGTTGCATGCACGGCGTCGGGAAATCAAGGCAAAGCGAATGGCGGGCTAGGGCCCTGTAACGTGAGTTTGCAGCATAACTACGAGCGATTTTTGGTGCCAGACAAGGCGCGGCGCGGCGAAATCGTGCAGTGAATTTACGTTACAGGGCACTAACTAGCACTCTTGACCGTGTTGACGATGGTCTTGCCAACGTTCACGACTTCCACCGCCGAGGGCGCCGGTAATCTTAACCACGGTGAACCCCCTTTCTATACGTGAATAGGCGGCAGCTGCGCCTCAATGCGCGCGCGCTGCGGCTCGTGTTCGGCGGTCAGCTTGAGTTCGCTGCCCAGCGCCGCGATATCTTCGTCGACGGCAAAGCCCGGCTCGTCGGTGGCGATCTCGAACAGAATGCCGCCGGGCTCGCGGAAATAGACCGAGCGGAAATAGAAGCGGTCGATTTCCGGCGTCGGCTGCATGCCGCCGTCGACCAGTTGCTGTCGCATGGCTGTCAGCGTGTCGCGATCGGGGACTCGGAAGGCGACGTGGTGCACGGTTCCGGCCCCGCGCCGCCCGGGCGGCGGCGTAGCCATCAGGTCGATTGCGCCGGCGCGCTCGGCATCGGCGATCGCGAAGCGCGTCGTGCCCGACTGTTCGCCGGCTTCGGTGTAGCCGAGCAACTCGGTGAGCACCCGCGCCGTCGCCTCCGTTGCGGCGCTCGCCAGCCGCACGCTGGAGAAGGCGCGCACCGCTTCGGCGACCGGGACGGGGCCTTCGGGCCAGCCCGCCTCGCTGGCGTCCGCCGCATCGCCGACGAGCACCACGATAAGGCCGTCGGGATCGGCGAAGCGCAGTATGGGCGCGCCAAAACGCTCCTCTTCGCTGAGCGCGGTGATGTCGTGGCGCTCGAGCCGATCCCGCCAATGGCCGAGCGACGCGGCCGGCACCGAGAAGGCGGTCTCGTAAACCTGACGTTGGCCCGGCTGCCCGGCCGGTAGATCCGGAAACGGGAAGAACGTCATTGCGGTGCCCGGGCGGCCGAGCGTGTCGCCGTAGTACAGATGATAGGTGAACGGGTCGTCCTGATTGACGGTTTTCTTGACGAAGCGCAGGCCAAGCACGCCGGTGTAGAAGTCGACATTGCGCTGCGCGTCCGCCGCGATCGCGGTGACGTGGTGAAGGCCACCAACCTGGATTGGGCTCATGGTTTTACTCCTTATCCGAGTTCAGTTGTGCTGTCGCCGTCGTCAACAGCATGGCCCACCCGAACCGCAGCGAGGTCAGCTACCGAGCATCACCCTTGCTTCCAGATAATGGAACATAAAAATCGTCAGCCCGATGGCCATGAAGAATAGCGGTATGGTCAGCACGAGCGACACGGTGTGCCACAACATCGCCCGCGATAGGTCGAGCTTGAACAGAAGATAGAGCTGCCCGAGCGAAGCCACCGCGGCGAGCACCGCCAGCCAAGTCAGTATCGTAACCTGCGACAGATCGAAACCGACGGTCACGAGACAGGCGATGCCCATCGCCGCCATGCCGAGCACGAAGGCGGCCACGTATAGGCCGGTGCTGGCGTTGCGGACTTCCGGATGGGTCAGCGGATTGTGCTCATCGTGCGCCATCAGCTCACTCCCATGAGGTAAACGAAGGTGTAGACGAACACCCAGATCACGGCCTGAAAGAACCAGAATATCCGCAGATTGAGGAAGCGGCCGACCGTCGCTTCGGTGTAGCCTTCGCGTGCGATCTGGACCAGCATCGCCGCCATCCAAATCAGGCCGACGGCGACGTGGGCGCCGTGTACCCAGACGATGGTCCAGAAATCGGACAGGAAAGCGCTGGCCTGTGGAACGGCGTCTTCGCCGGCCAGGCCGGAAAACTCCCAGACCTCCTCGCCGAGGAAGGCGAGCCCGAGAATCCAGGAAGCACCCATCCAGCGCAGCATGCGGCTGCGATCGTCGTTTTTCAGCGCCACGCTGGCCAGGCCGAACGCCAGCACGCTGGTAAACAGCAGTAGCGTCGGGATCAGCCCCTTGGCCGGATCGATCACCTCGGCCGCGGTGATATCGCTGCCGCCGTAAGCCCGCAGATAGACGCCGTGGGCCGCGAACAGCCCGGCGAAGATCATCGCGTCGCTCATCATGTACAGCCAGAAGCCGAGCGTCCGCAGCCCAATGCTGTCGGGGTGTTCGGGTTCCGGTTGCCACAGACCGCTGGCCACCGGTTCGGGCGAGTGCTGGGTGTCGTGCTTGGACATAGCGATTGCCTTACTGTGTCAACGGCCGGGCGTTGGAGGCCACGTCTGCCGATCGGTGCGCGGCTTCCGTGTCTTCGTCCGCCATTTCGGCCAGATGCGCCCGTTCGATGCGCTCAACCTCTTCGGCGGACACGGTGTAGTCGACGTCCTTTTGGAACATGCGGAAGATCAGCGACGCGATCACCCCGACCAGCGCCAGGCCGGCCAGCCACCAGATGCGCCACACCGCGGCGAAGCCGAACACGCCGACGAAGAACGCCAGCACCAGCGGCACCATGCTGTTCTTGGGCATATGGATGTCGGCATAGTAATCCGGAACCAGCGAAACCAGATTCCGTTCACGGCGCCAGGCCCACTCGTCGTAGGAATGCACCACCGGCGTGGCCGCGAAGTTGTAGAACGGCGGCGGGCAATGCGTCGCCCACTCCAGGCTGCGCGAGGTGCCCCAGGCGTCGGGGCCGCGCACCCGGTTCTTCTCGCGATCCCGGATCGACACCACGAGCTGTAGCACGAAGGCGGCGAGCGAGGCGATATAGAGACCGATGCCGACCACCTCGAGCAGCAGTAGCGGCCACCAGGATGGATGCGAGATATAGGCCAGGCGGCGCGTCATGCCGAGAAAACCGAGCGCGTACATCGGTACGAACACGAACACCGAGCCGCCCCAGAACAGCCAGAAGAATATCCGGCCCAGGCGCTCGTCCAGCCGGAAGCCGAACGCCTTGGGCCACCAGAAGGTGACCGCGCCGAACAGCGCGAAGGCGATGATCAGGAACATGTTATGGAAATGGGCGACCACGAACACGCTGTTGTGCGTGACGTAGTTGATCGCCGGAATCGCCACCATCATGCCGGTCATGCCGCCGCCGATCAGCAGCAGCACCGCGGCCAGCGCCCACAGCATGGGCGTCTCCAGGCGCACGCGGCCCCGAACCATGGTGAATGCCCAGTTGAACACCTTCACCCCGGTCGGAATGCCCACCAGCATGGTCGAGATCGAGAAGAAGGAATTGACTACCGGCCCCGAGCCCATGATGAAGAAGTGATGCAACCAGACCGACCAAGCCACGCCGGCGATGGCCATCGTGGCGACGATCATGGCCTTGTGATTGAACAACGGTTTTTGCGAGAACGTCGGCACGATTTCGGAAATCATGCCGAACGCCGGCAGCACCACGAAATACACCTCCGGATGGCCCCAGATCCAGAACAGGTTGGTGTACATCATGAAGTTGCCGCCGCCGTCGGCGGTAAAAAAATGCGTGCCGATGTAGCGGTCCAGGGTGAGCAGAAACAGGGCCACGGTCAGCACGGGAAAAGACGTCAGCCCGACGATGTTCGTGGCCAGCGCGGTCCAGGAAAAGATCGGCATTCGCATCAGCGTCATGCCGGGCGCCCGCATCTTGAGGATCGTCGCGATGATGTTCACCGCGCCGACGGTGGTGCCGATCGAGCTGATCTGTATCAGCCATAACCAGTAATCGACGCCGACGGTCGGGCTGTTGGCCAATTCCGTGAGCGGCGTTAGCCCGACCCAGCCGGCGTGCGAGAAATCGCCCACGAATAGGGACACCATCACCAGTACCGCCGCCACCGCGGTCAGCCACAGTCCGACCGCGTTGAGAAACGGGTAGGCCATGTCCCGCGCACCGATCTGGATCGGCACGATCAGATTCATGAACCCGACCAGCATGGGGGTGACCGCCAGCAAAATCATGATCGTGCCGTGGGCGGTGAACACTTCGTCGAAGTGGAACGGCGGCAGATAACCGTGATCGGCACTGAGAAAGCCGGGCGACGAGGCGCCGACCGCGATCGCCTGATGGGTGCGGATCATGAAGGCATCGAAGAAGCCTCGGAACAGCATGACCAGACCGACGATCAGGTACATGATGCCGATCTTCTTGTGATCGACGGTCGTCAGCCATTCACGCCACAGCCAGCCCCAACGCCGATAATAAGTCAGCGCGACGACCACCACGATGCCGCCGATGACCACCATCGCGAACGCGGCCGCGATAAACGGATTGGTGTACTTCAGATTCAGCAGCATCGGCAGCCGGCCGAGCAGCGGATTCCACGGCCCTTGCAGATCCATGAACATCAGTTATTGCCTCGCTTGGGTTCGCCGGTGGAATGCTTCTTGAACTCCGGTGAATCCATTTCCTCGGAAAAGCGCATCGGTCGCCGATAGGCGAGTTCGCCCGATCGCACTTGCTTGATCACCTGGGAAAACAGGTTCGGGTCCACATGGCTGTACAGCGTCCAGATGTTGCCGGTGTTGATCGTGGGTTCGGCGTATTGTTTGAAATGCGACCAGGTCATGCGCTGCGGGGATGCCTTCGCCTTGGCGACCCACTGCTTGAAGTCGTCCGGCGTCACCACCTTCATCTTGTAATTCATCCAGGCAAAGCCGGGCCCGCTGAACTCGGTGGAGAAACCGCGATATTCGCCGGGGCGTTCAAGATAAAAGTTGTGCTTGGTCCGCATCCCCGGCATCACGTAGATCTGATTGATGACCTTGAGCACGTAGAAGTCGTTGGTGATACCCACCGAGGTTAGGCGCATCTCGACCTTGCGGTCGGCCGGCACCACCAGCCGGTTGGCGGCGGCGATGTCGAGTTGCGGATAAACGAACAGCCACTGCCAGTCGGTGGCGATCACGTCGATCTTGAGCGGTTTCTGGTTGCTCGGCGTCTGGGCAACCACTTTATTCACGGCCTCGGGGTTGTACGGCCCGACCGCGAAGGCGCCCTGGATTGTGAAATAGGACATGACGCCCACCACCAGCAGCGGTATGCCCCAAACTATGAACTCGACCAAGACCGAGTGGTTGAAGCGCGGATCGTAACTGCCCGTGCCGCCGTCCCGGTAGCGGAAAAACGCCCAGATCACCAGTACGGTCGCCGGTAAGATCACCACCCCGAGCAGCAGCACCTGGATGATCAGATAATAGACGGACGCATCGGCCAGTGGTCCGTTGGGGTTGAGAATCCACAGCCAGGCGTTGGAGTCGGTACAGCCGGCCAGCGACAGCGCCACCCCCGTCACAAGCAGAATCCTCGGCGCGCGTCGATAATTAACTGTTTTCATGGGCGATCGGTTCCACTGTGGGGCGGCGACCGTGCGCGGCCGGGCACCCGGCATTCCGTGGGTCGGCAGCGCGGGCTGCCGGCAGCAGGCACGAAGTGGCTAGGCGTTCCAGCCTGCGGCCTGTGCGCCGATACGCGCATAAGACCTTAGTTGGACGAGCCGCCTGTATTCTTGCACGAGATCAAGGCGCGCGTCCATCGCGGCCGCCGCGTATGCATCAACCGGAGTTGTTCGCCGATGATGAATCTGCACCATCTGAACCGGGCGTCTGTCGCGGGCCGGCGAGGCCCTGCTATTCCCCAGCCGGCGTTGTTGTCGCGCGAGCTGCGCGCCTTGAAAGCCGAGGCGCGCGCCGCGATGGCCGCCGTGACTTCGGCGCGCCGCGGCCACCGCCGGCCGCCATAAGCCATAATCGTCATGAAGCCAAATCGTCAGCGTCGATCCCGATGAGCGAACAAGACGAAGACAACGTACAGGACGATAAGCGTGAGGCCGGCGGACACGAGCCGGACTACCGCTTCACGCTGGCCAACGAGCGGACTTTTCTGGCCTGGATCCGTACCGCGTTGGCCGTGCTGGCCGGCGCGGTCGCGGTCGTCCAGTTCGCGCCGGATTTCTCGATTCCCGGGGCCAGCAAACTGCTCGCCGGACTGCTCGCGACCATCAGCATCGCCAGCGTGGTCGGCAGCGCGCTGCGTTGGCACGGCTCGCAAAAGGCGATGCGCCGCCACGCGCCGCTGCCCGCGACGCTGATGCCGTGGCTGTTGGCGGCGGGGGTGGCCGGCGTCGGCGTGCTGGTGCTCGTTCTGACCTTGCTTTTCAGCAATAATTAGCCGCTCATGGCCGCCTCGCAAAGCACGCCGAGCCGACGCGCGATCGCCAAACTGCCCGGCCTGCAGGCCGAGCGCACCTACCTGTCGTGGACCCGCACCAGCCTGGCCTTGCTGGTCAACGGCGCCCTATTGCTTCGCCACGCGCTGTCCGAGCCCAGCATGGTGCTTCTGATCGCCGGGGGAATAGCCTTCCTGCTGGCGCTGTTCACCACCGGCGTGGCTTTTCATCGACGCCGCACCCTGGCCGTGCGGCTACTGCCCGAAGCCTTGGCTGCACCCGTACCCGTGCTTTTGGTCGGCGTGGGAACGGTGGGCCTCGGCGCGATGACGCTCGTGGCCATTGTCGCGGGCTGAAAACGCCGCTGGTAGGGGCGGGGCGCATTCGCTTCGGGGGCAGGCTGCCGGTAAACTATTCTTCCACGAGGGCGGCGTGCTTATGCTGCGCCGACCGGGTTTATCATCGAGACAGAGGCAGGAGCGTTTATTATGTTCGTCTTCAAAGGCTGGACGAGAAGTGTAGGTATAAGCGCGCTGACACTGGCGCTATGGATGGTCTCCACGGGCGGCGCCCTGGCGGCGCCGACCGTGAAGTTCGCCGCCCCGCCGTGGCCGGGGGTGACGGTCAAGACCGCCATGGCCCAGCGGATTCTGGAAGCGGCCGGCTACGACACGCATGTGACCAACGCCAGCTGGACCATTGCCCTGCAGGGCGTGGCGCGCGGCGATATCGACGCCGATCTGGGCATTTGGATGCCGACCCAGAAGTCCACCGTCGAACCGATGGTCAAATCCGGCAAGATCGACCTGCTGGTCAAGAACGTGCCCGACGCCCAGTACGACCTGGTGGTGCCGGACTATGTCTGGAACGCCGGGGTGCATAGCATCGCCGATCTGAACAAGTACGCCGACAAGTTCGACCATCGCATCTACGGCATCGAGGCCGGTAACGACGGCAACCAGGTGATGATCGATGCGATCAAGAACGATACCTACAACCTGGGCGACTGGACCCTGCGCCCGTCGTCGACCGCGGTTATGCTCACCGCAGCCGGTCGTAAGATCGACGACAAGGAGTGGATCGTGTTCCTCGGCTGGAAGCCGCACTGGATGAACATCAAGTACGATCTGAAGTATCTGAAGGACCCGAAGCAGATCTGGGGCGGTGGTTCGGTGGTGTATACCGCCGTCAATCCGACGTTCGAGAAGAAAAACCCGAACGTCATCCGCTTTCTCAAGCAGATGGTGGTCTCGTCCGATATCCAGAGTGACTGGGTCTACGATTACGGCTATAAACACGAATCGGCCGACGAAGTTGTCGACCGGTGGATCAAGAACAATATGGATATGGTCGCCCAATGGCTGGACGGCGTGAAGACCGCCGATGGTTCGGGCCCGGCGCTGGCAGCAGTCAAGAAGGAACTGGGCGGTTGATGCGCTGCTAAAGCCGCCAGCCGAGGCTGACCGAAGCCGGAAACCGCATTGCGGGCTCCGGCTTTTTTGTGTGCGCGACGAAATACGCAAAACGTCGCGATTTCGTGCGCGCGGCCCGGCACGTGCCCGTACCGCGCTTTCGTGACACTCGCTACGCGCGCGCCGCAAACAAGCCCAAGCGACTCAGCCGGCGGCGGGCAGCAGTGCGAGCAGAAGCGCGCCGAAGATGATGCGGTACACCGCGAAGACGGTAAAGCGATGGTTCTGGATGAAGTTCAGCAGCCATTTCACCGCGATGAAGGCCACGATGGTGGACACGACGAAACCGACCGCCACCGTGACCCAGTCCACCTGGCCCACTTGGCCGTGATGGATCTTGTCGAACAATTCGTAGCCGCTGGCCGCGAACATGGTTGGAATGCCGACCAGAAAAGCGAACTCGGTGGCTGCGCCGCGATTGTTGGTGCCGGCCAGCAGGGCAACGAAAATGGTCGAGGCCGAACGCGAGGTGCCCGGAAATAGCCCGGCGATCATTTGCGCGATGCCGACCAGGATCGCCACCGTCCACGTAATCTTCGACGACTCCGGCCGGGTAGCCGCGATCTGTTCGGCCGCGATCATCCAGAACCCGCCAATGATCAGGGCCCAGGCCACGCCGTGCAGTTGGGTCGGCAACTGAAAACCCGCCTTGACCGCGATCAGGCCGAGCACCGCGGTGATCAGAAAGGCGAGGCTCAGCTTGGCCAGATAAACGCGCTGCGCCCGGTCGTGCAGGTTGGTGAACAGATCGATGAGGCGGTGCCGATAGATCAGGCAGACCGCGAGAATCGCGCCGGCCTGAATCACGATGTTGAACAGGTCCGTGCGCTGTCCGAGCCAGCGTTCGGCGATCAACAGATGACCAGTGCTGGAAATGGGCAGGAACTCGGTGATGCCCTCGATGACGCCGAGCAGAATGACATTGAGTAGGTCGGCCACGCGGACTCGCCTTGTGTAAAACGACTAGCTTAACCGAGAGTCGGCCGTCGGCGTGAGACGCGGCATGCCCGCCACCCTTGCATCGGGATTGAAACAGGCGGCCCGCCGACCCACGCGCCGCGTCGCAGATAAGCCTTGATCAGCGGCGGCGGCTTGGCCGCGTCGACATGGCGGTTTGTCCTTTCATTCGCTGGTTTCGACGAGGGTCGCGGCGTTGTGCGACGGCCCGATGACTGTGCGACGACCGGCGTATGACAACCCGTGCATCCTCTCTGAACCGCGCGTGACATCGCGTTGTTTCGGCGTGCGCGTAAAGTGTCGTTCAGGCATTCCGGGATATTGAAAGAACCAAAGATCGCCTCGGGGGCCGGGCTATTTTGTCGGCCGAGCATTGGCAGCGTAAATTTGGGCTTAGTCAGCCTTTTTCGAATACCGGGCCGCAATGGCATGGAATACGCCAAAATAGCCATGTCGTCGGTAAGCGACATAGCTATTAGTATGAGGATTTAAGAAAATACTTCTTTCTAAAGTAATAAATATTACTATATTAAATTATTAAAATCATATACTTAATTATATATTTTTTTGTGATGGTTATGATGAAAATCATTTTGCGACGCGGCATGCGGGCTTAAATTAACTATTATGGCTTGCAGGTGTTTTAAAATTTCGCTAGGTTAAGTGGTGCGATTGCCCAAATTAATACATTGCTTTTCGAGGTTGTTTGTTCATCACTAAGAGTCATATGCTCGATGTTATGTTCAATTTTCTGGCGAAAACGTACAAATGTTCAATCGCTGTTGGTTCACCAGCATTGCCTTGTAATGCTGTCCATAGGAGAGAAATGATGGCTGATACTTCAGGAGCGAGTGGCGTCGGTGGCGCGGGAGGCCTCGATAGCACTCTGACATCCGATGAGAAGAGTGGTATTTCGGAACTCAAAGGCGCGTTCGAAAACGCTCAGGCCATGGCTATCGCGACCCGTAAAGTGGTCGTGCAGGGGCAGGCCGAGTTGAACGCCGATAAGAAAACGCCTCACTAGCGGGCTTGTAGCCTAGCGGGAGCATGAGCAATCGTGCTTTTTGGGCTGGGCGATGCGTGGTTAGTCATCGCCCGGCCCATGTTTTCCTCGCGTTAAAGCTATGATTAATAAAAAATTTTTAAATGGTTTGAATCGCCGGCCCCAGTTGCGTGTGACTGGGGGTGCGCACGCCGGAGCGGCTTCCGAGCTTGCTTATTCGGGCTGCAGAATTGGATCGGCGGACGATGACGATATCGTGCTTTCGGATGCCGGTGTCGTAGCGCATCACCTGACTATTCGTACCTACGGCCAGCGTGTGGCGGTCGAGGCCAGCGGCGGCGAAATACAGCTCAACGGAGCGCGGCTGGAATCGAAGACCGGTATGCGGACCTCCCTGCCGGTCGATATCCGGATCGGGCAGGCCGCGCTGAGGCTCGAATCGGAGGCCCGTTTTGAGTTGCCGTCCGCTATGGTCGCAAAGATCAAGCGAGCCGGCTCGATCACCGGCGCGGTTGCCGTGTTCGGCATCATCGCGCTCAGTAGCACGCTGGACGCACAGAGCGCCCTGGCGCATATCGCGGCCCCGATCTTCCATGCCGCGGATAGTAAAGACAACGCCGCGAAAGCCGCGCAATCGGCGAAAAAAGAGCGACTGGCGGCGCGCAATGAGGCAGTGCGGAATCTGCGCGATCGAATCGATCAGGCTAACTTGTCCGGAGTGACGGTGGCGGTCGACGGCGCCAACGTCCGCGCGAGCGGCCACATAACCACGGCCGACCAATCGAAGTGGACGCAAATTCATCAATGGTTCGACGGCCACTACGGCAATCGGGTCATGCTGGTCAGTTCGGTCAAGGCGAACCCCGTGCGGCCGCCCAACGTGCATTTCAGCGCGATTTGGCTGGGCGAGCATCCTTACGTGGTCGATAAGAATGGACGCCGGCGCTATCCGGGGAGCGCGATCGGCGACGGCTGGGTCGTGGCTTCTATACAATCCGACGCCGTGACTATCCGTCGTGGAGACCGTCGATACACGTACAGGTTCTAGGTGATGCGCCGCAGCGTGGAACATCGGCCGGCCGAACCCGGCCTCGGAGCGCTTCTTTGTGCTTGTTCGCCCCGGTTTTTTGCCGGACGGCGGGGGCGGCAAGGCCGGGGCGGCACCCCGGATAAACCGTGTTGCGCCGTAGCATGTCGCCGGGCACGGAGGCTGCAATGAAAGGCCTGCTCGCGCGTGTTAACGCGCTCGCCCTGCAAGCGTCCCAGCGCAGCGACGTGGTGATCGCCAGCTTCATTGTGCTGGCGATCGTGATGATCATCATTCCGCTGCCGACGCCGCTGGTGGATGTGTTGATCGCGATCAACATCGCGGTCAGTCTGCTGATTCTGCTGGTCACTTTTTATATCACCCACCCGGTGGAGTTCAGCGCGCTGCCGCCGGTGATTTTGCTGGCCACCTTGTTCAGGCTGGCGCTGGCGATCACGACCACGCGCCTCATCCTGTTGCAGGCCGATGCCGGCGAAATCATTTCCGCTTTCGGTCATTTCGTAATCGCCGGCCAGGTGGTGATCGGCCTGGTGGTGTTTTTCATCATCGCGATCGCCCAGTTCGTGGTCATCACCAAGGGCGCCGAGCGCGTGGCCGAAGTGGCGGCGCGCTTCGTGCTGGACGCCTTGCCCGGCAAGCAGATGAGTATCGACAACGATCTGCGTAACGGCGATATCGATGCCGCCGAAGGCAAGCGGCGGCGTGCCCTGCTGGAGCGCGAAAGCCAGCTCTACGGTGCCATGGACGGCGCCATGAAGTTCGTCAAGGGCGATGCGATCGCCGTGCTGGTGATCCTGTTTATTAATTTGATCGGCGGTTTGACGGTCGGCATGGTCGAGCACGACATGCCGTTTTCCGAGGCGATCCAGACCTATTCTCTATTGACCGTCGGCGACGGCCTGATCGCGCAGATTCCGGCCCTGTTGATTTCAGTCGGTGCCGGCACCGTGGTCACCCGGGTCAGCTCGAACAACGGCGGCGACCTGGGCGCCGAAATTGTCGACCAACTTGGCCGCAGTGATCGCGCGCTCGGCTTGACCGCGGTCATTCTCGCCGCGATGGCGATGATCCCGGGGTTCTCGACCGCGGTTTTCCTACTGCTCGCGGCCGCTTTCGGCGGCGCGGCGTGGTACGTGCACCGTCGCAATCGGCGGGCCGAGTCGCGCCACGCTTCGGAGGCCGCCGGCTCGCCGGCCGATGCCGAGCCCGGGGCGGAGACCGCGGGGGCCGCGGATGCCGCCGCCGATCGCGTGATGGTCCGCGTCGGTGATGCGATCGCGGCGCGGCTCGACGCCGAGGCCCTGCTGCCCCGGCTGCGCGAGGAAGGCGCGTTGCTGCAGCGGCGGCTGGGCATCGACACGCCCGGCATCGGTTGGCGGGTGGCGCCGGGAATCCCGGCCGATTGTCTGCGTATCGACCTGGACGACGCGCCGGTCGTTCATCGGCGCGTACCGCCGGACTGCGTGTTCGTGCGGGCCGCCGAAACAGCGCTCGATGAGCTGGACATCCCGGTTCGGCAGGACGCCGGCGGCGAGCAATTATTGCGTCGAAACCGGCAATGGGTCGACGCGGAGCATACTGAGACGCTGGCGGCCGCGGACCTAGTTTACGACGATTTGCCGGAGGTTCTGCTCCAGGCGCTGCGTGACGTATTGCGTCGGCACGCTGCCGAGTTTGTCGGCATCCAGGAAACCCAGAATCTGCTCGGGGAAATGCAAAAAAGCCATCCCGATCTGGTCGGTCAGGTCGCGCAGGCGCTGAGCACGCCGCAAATCGCGGCGACGCTGCGTTCCCTGGTCGAAGAAGACGTGCCGGTTCAGCCCATGCGCAGCGTGCTGGAGGCGTTCGCCGAGCAGGGCGGCGATCCGGATATTGCCGCTTTGAACGCCGCGGTGCGGCATGCCCTGCGGCGCTCGATCTGTCATCGCTACGCCGACGAGGCCGGATTGCTGCGGGCCTGGGCGGTCGCGCCGGAACTGGAGCAGCGCCTGGCCTATATCGGGGCGCGTATTCGCGAGGGCGAGCTGCAAGCCATTCCGGGCGAGCTGTCCAACCGTCTTCAAATCAGCTTTGAGCAGGCGTTCGAGTCGCTGGACGACGGCGAGCGGCCGGTGGTGGTCTGTTCGCCGAACCTGCGGCGGCCGCTCTACGATTGGGGCCGCCGCAACGGTATCGATCTGGCCGTCCTGGCGTGGTCCGAGATCGCCGAGGAGTACCGTTTTCAGTCCCGTGGCACGATCGGGGAAGAGGAGGCGTCGTCGTCGAACGCGCCTTCCTATGAAGAGTCCGCGCCGCACGGCGTGGCGCAGTTTGGTTCGTAAACGGGGGCGGTATTGGATTCTTTCTTGAATCGACGGTTTTTGCGCGGTCGCGCGACCCGGCGCATCGCGGCGATGGGCCGAGGCGCGCTCTGGGTCGGGTTGATCTGGTCGATCGTGGGCAGTGGCTGCGTGGTACAGGCCGCTCGTATGGTGGGCGGCCAGCAATCCTCGTTGTCGATCCAGGCCGGCCAGGGGCGGTTGATCAATTTCGCGCAGCCGGTGACCTCGGTATTCGTGGGCGACCCGCAGATCGCGGACGTTAAGGTGGTTTCGCCGACCTGGGTCTATGTATTCGGCACTCAGCCTGGCAGCACCAACCTGATCGCGCTGGACGGCGATCAGCACGTGCGCGCTTCCATGCAGCTCCAGGTCAGCATCGATCGGCAGACAGCCCGCAACACACTCGCGGCAGCCGGCGCCGGGCAGGCGGTGCGGGTACGCGCCGTCGGCAATCAACTGATCGTGGACGGCCGCGTCGACAACGTCGGTCAGGCCATGCTCGGCCAGTCGGTAATCGAGCAGAATACCCCCAAGGGCGGCTCCGCTATCGATCGGCGTACCTATCAAGGCGCCACCCAGATCAATATCCGGGTGCGGTTCGCCGAGGTCTCGCGCAATAAGTTGCGCCGCTACGGCGTCAACTGGAACGCGTTGGTCGATAGCGGTTCGTTCGCGTTCGGTTTGCTCACCGGGGGCGCGTTGTCCGGCGGGGCGAGCAATGTGGCCTCGGTCGGCTACACCAACGGCGGCGACAGCGTCCAGACATTGATCAACGCTCTGCAGAGCGATGGCCTGGTCAAGATCCTGGCCGAACCGAATATCACCACCGTGACCGGCCAGACCGCGAGTTTTCTGGCGGGCGGAGAAATCCCCATCCCGGTGCCCGTCAACCAGGATCTCGTCGGCATCCAGTACAAGCGTTACGGTGTTTCGTTATTGTGCACGCCGACCCTGCTGCCCGATGGGCGAATCTCCATGCAGGTCAAACCCGAAGTGAGCAGCCTCGTTGCGGGCAGCAACGTCGAGATCGCCGGCTACAGTATCCCCGCTATTCAGGTGCGGAGCGCGAACACCGTGGTCCAGGTCGCCAGCGGGCAGACGTTCGCCATCGCCGGGTTGTTTCAACGCAGCGACTCCAACGCGCTACATGAGTTGCCGGTGATCGGCGATATTCCGATCATCGGGCAGTTGTTTCGGTCGCGTAGCTTTCAGCACCGGGAAACCGAACTGGTGCTGCTGATCACGCCGTATTTGGTCAAGCCTTCGTCGGCCCGCGAGCCGGCCACGCCGCTCGACGAAAAGCAAAAGACCACGCCGGAAACACAACCGCTGGCGCGGCGCGTCGCCGCCGACAGCGATTTCGGTTTTTATCTGCATTGAGGGCGCGGTGAAGCAGTCAAGCCATTTTATTAACCAATACCCCGCGGCTCGCCGCGGGCGCCTTGGCAATGGGGTTTGCAAAGGGGAGAGGCGTGAGCTTTCCTCTTTGGTCGACCGCGCGGTTGCATACCGCGTGGTCGAAAGACATTCGATTTGCAGGCGATTCGCACCGGCGGCGACATTGGCGGTCGTGGCGGCCGTGCTGTGTGGCTGTGTGGCTCCGGATTACGGTGAAGACTCCTGGCGGGGCGGCTATCAAGTGGTATCGCTCGCGAACGGGACCGAGGGCCAAGATACGGCGGGTGCGTCTTCGGCGATGGCCGTGGCGCCCTCGCGCTGTATGCAAAAAGCGCCCGATGACAGTTCGCTGCTGCCGCCGGGCTGCGCCAATGACTTGAACCTGGCGCGCATGGTGGCCCGGCCGAGCGATTTGATCCGCGGCCGTACGCCGGGGCCGGCGCGCGCCGCGCCGGTCGCGCGCGCCGCCCGGGCGGCGATCGCTCAGAGTCAGCAACGCGCCAAGCGGCGCCATAAACGCTTGTGGCGTGATTCCCGGACGGAGATTCTCGGCTATGCGCTGCCGTCCTCGGAATAACGGCTCTCGGGCGATGACCGGATTGCGTTTAGCGTCAGCCGGCTTTCGCGATGCCGATCGCCCGGGCGCGGGCGGCGACATCGGGCAGATCGCGTATCTGCTCGGCGCGCTCCAGCAATTCCTGTTTGCGCGTCGCGGCCAGCCCCGGGATCGACAACGCGCGCGCTTCGGTGTCGTTGCCGGTGAGCACGAGTATCAGCAACAAGTTGCGAAAGTGCCGTGTTTCGGCTATCGGCGAGTCACAGATCCGGCGCATGAGTTGGATCGCGGTTTGATCATGGCCGGCCAACGCTTCGGCCAGCGCGTAATTCGCCTGTGCATCGAGATTGTCGGTCTCGGCGGCGGCCATGCCGAAAGCGGCGGCGCCGCCCTCGGCGTCACCCCTGGCGATCCGCGCGATCGCGAGCTGGCTCCAGGCATGCACGCTATTCAGGCGCGCCGCGGCCGGTTTCAGTACTTGCAGGGCGTACTCGAATTGCCCCTGGCGCAGCCTGGCCTCGCCGAGGCCGAGCAGGGCGCGAGCGTTGTCGCGGTCCCGCTTGAGCGCGGACCGAAAAGCCTCGGCCGCATCATGCGGACGGTCAATTGCCAGACGCGCGTTGCCCAGTGCGACGAAATTCTCGGCTGTCGGCGACTGTTTCGCGGCGCGCGCGTACAGCGAGGCCGCCAGCGCCAGATCGCCCTGATCCGCTACTTGGCCGGCGATATGGTTAAGCCCGGGCGCCTCGCCGGGCGCCGCGTTCGGCCGCAAGGCCTGACACCCGGCGATTCCGAGGCAGATCGGCACCAGGCAGAAAGCCGGACAAAGAAATCGGCCGATGCGCCCCGCAAGATATGCCGGCGCCCGTTGTTGATGGTACGCCCACCGCTGCAAAGTGAATACTATGTCGCGGCTTGAAGGCGTATCGGCATCGGTCGCCCGGAGGGCGGAAAACGTATCGGTCATGAAGGGCGGTCCGAAATTGCAAATCGCATGGTCGCGCCGTAAATTGCGCTCGACCAGGCCGAATCATAACCGAATGTGGTTTCGGGCGAACCCGCCATCGGCATGGATCGGCCGTTTCGAGGTTGCGCATCGGGCCGGGCCGTGGTGCTGGTCCTGGCTGGTGGCGATGCTCATGATGCTGACGCCAACCTTGCCCGCATTCGCCGCCGACCGCCCGGCCTGGGCCGATCGTCCCTACCCGTATGTGATTGTGGATCAAGGCGTTCGATCCGCACTTCGACAGTTCGGGCGTAATCTTTCGATTCCGGTCGTGATGGCCAATATGGTCAGCGGCCAGGTCCACGGCCGTATCAAGGCGCGCACGGCCAAGGAGTTTCTGGAGCAGCTCTGTCAAGCCAGCGGCCTGGCCTGGTTTTACGATGGCAGTGCGCTCTATGTCTCAAAACGATCCAATCTTAAAACCCAGGCGTTCAGTCTCGATGATGTCGATCGGGAGCAGTTGATGCGCCGCATCGACCGGCTCAAGGTCGGCCAGCCGCTGACCGCGCGCCTGGTTGGCGACACCTTGCGGGCGACCGGCCCCGATAGTTGGCTCTCCGCGGTGCAGAGTGTCGTCGATGACTCGCGCCGCGCGCCGGCCGGCACGGCTCAGGTTCGTGTTTTTCGGGGTGGTGGCGCGCCGGTTCGGCACACGACGCCCCCGGAGAAAAACTCGAAATAGGCCGCTTATTGCGGCATAATGAATAATACAGAGAGAAAGGAAGAAAAATCATGACGGATGTGAGCGGAATCAATAATCAACAATCCGCCCCCCCGACCGACACTTCCGGCGGCGGTGACGCAGAACGGTTCAACCAGGCGATCTCGAATGCGGGCAAGACCTCGGCAGACGGCGGCGTTTCCGATCAGATGCTCAATAAGTACGCCGTCAAGGCCGGTGTACTGTTCGGCCAGATGGTGATTATGCCGATGATCAGGAACTCCACCAAAGGCTAATATCGCCGACCGGATACGATTGCGTACGCCGGGCCCCAGGGCGCGGCGGTCGCGATCGGTCCGATTTGTACAGGAGGTGGCCCATGCCCGTTCCCGGAATCGATCCCGGCGCCTTACCGGCGTCGCAGGCGTCGCAGACGCAAATCGAAGACGCTCCGGCCCACGCCGAGCAACTCTTTCAGTTCATGGCGCAAAATGCGGCGGACGGCGGCGCACCGCAGTTAAGCTCCGATTTCATGGGCTATATGCGCGGCTTCGTCCAGCGCACTCATGATTTCGAGTCGGCCGATATCCCGTTATCGCTGCCGCAAGACGACGGCACGGGGCCGCAGAAGCTGTCCGAGGTTCAGTTCGAACCGTCGGCTTCGGGGCCAACGCAGAACGCCGGCGGCAGTGGCTACGACCAGGGCAAAGCCGGCGATATGGACAATGCGCTCAAAGCCCTGGACGGGCTCAAGTCAAGCTATACGCACGCTCTGGAGATCGGTCTGGTGTCACGCGGCGCAACCCAGGCGGCCGGCGCGGTGCGTTCCCTGCTGCGCGGCCGGTGAAGGACGAAATGGCCGGCTCGGCCGGCATCCGTGAAATCGGCCGATTGCTGCTGTGCCTGATTCTGGTGGTGGGCCTCGCAGCCTGCCAGACCGATTTATACAAGAATTTGAGCGAGCGCCAGGCCAATGAAATGGCGGCCACGCTCGCGCATCATGGCATCGCCGCCGAACGCCATTACCAGGACGACGGCACCGTGACTTTGACGGTGGCCGAAAGCCAGTTCGCGGATGCCGTGGATGTGTTGCGCAGGGCGGGTCTGCCGGATCAGCAGTTCACCAATCTGGGCCAGGTGTTCAAGGACACCGGTCTGGTCTCGTCACCGGCCCAGCAACACGCGCGCATGATCTATGCGTTGGGCCAAGAGTTGGCGCATACGATTTCGGATATCGACGGTGTGTTGACGGCGCGGGTTCAGGTCGTGCTTCCGAACAACGATTTGCTGCATAAAAACGCCAAGCCTTCGTCCGCCTCGGTGTTTATCCGCTACAGCGATCCGTTCGACGTGGCCAAGCTCACGCCGCGGATCAAGAAGCTGGTGGCCAACGGGGTCGCCGGGCTCGACTACAACCATGTCTCGGTGGTGGCCATCAAATCGGCCACGGCCGACAATGACCAAGATCGCTCGCAACCGGTGGTTATCAATACCTCGTTTTTGGGCTTGTCGATCGCGCAATCGAGCCTCGGCGCGGCGCGCTGGTTGTTCGGCATTCTGATTGTGGTGATTTTGGCCATGGGCGGCGTGATCGCGTGGCTGATATGGAAGGAGCGCCAGGAGCGCGAGCCATATTCCCTGACGCCGTCGAAAACCCGGTCCGATTCATGAGCGCGTCGTGCGCGGCAACCCAGGTGCCGAGTTGGGGCCAATGGCTGCGAACGCCGTTGGCTTACCTGCGCCGGGATCGCATCGCCGAGGCGCTGGGGCTCGCCGCCGACAGTCCGGCGCTGGCGGCGGTGACCGCGCAGCGGCGGTTTGTCTGGCGCGTGGAGGCCATTGTCTGTGAATACTATGAATTACGGCCACCGAGCGCGCTCGCGCCCGTCAATATCGCGGATATGCCGGTGCTGGGCTTGCCGCCGGGCTGGCGTGACGATTTGATCCGCCACGCCGGCGCGATCGTGAACGCAGCCGCGTTGACCGCCCAGATTCAAGCCGAGGCGGTCGCCGCGCTCAAGGCCGCGATCGGCGCCGATGCCATGCAAACCGCGCTTTCGAATCGGCAACTCGCGGCCCCCGCTACGAACGACAATCCGAGCCCGGATGCGTTGATCGAGCGGGTGCGGCGCGACGGCCGGCGCTGTGTCACGGCGTGGTATCGGGCCCATGCGGCCGCGCTGACCGCCTGGCTCGACCTGGGCCTGTTCGACGGTTTCGAGCCGGATGGCGGCGGCGCCGGCGACGATTTGAACGGCTCGGCCGTCGTGCGCAAAGCCGCGCGGGCCTTGTTCGATATCGAAAGCCTTCCGGCAGACGAGGCGACGCGCGCATGAACGAGCTGCCCGACCGGCCGGCCGGTAAAATCGTGCGCGCCGCGCAGGTCGAGGCGTGGACCGACGGTTTCGCGCTGCTTGAGCGGGCCCGGCGCCAGGCCGATGAAGCCGATGCCGAAGCCCGCGGCGCCTACGAACAGGCCCGCCGTACCGGCTACGCGGAGGGTCGGCGCGAGGGGCGCATCGAGGCCGGCAAGATCCTCACCGCGGCTACCGGTGATATTCAGCAATACTTTGATTCGCTGGCCGATACCGTGGCCGAGTTGAGCCTGGATATCGTCAACCGCGTGCTCGGTGAATTCGACGATCGGGAACTGGTCGCCCGCTGCGTACACAACGCACTCGCCGACCTGCGCAACGAGATTAGTGTGGTCGTGCGGGTCGCGCCGTATTGCGTGGCCGCGGTCGAGAATGCGATCGCCACCTTGAGCGAAGCCGTGCGCGCCCGCGTTCGCCAAGTCGAGGCCGACGAATCCCTGGAAGCGACGCAGTGTCTGCTGGTCAGCCCCTTGGCGGTGGTCGATATCGGCCTCGACGCCCAGCTCGATTCGCTGCGCCAGGCGCTGGTCGCGGGCGACGCAGGCCCTGAGGCGCGATCGACATGAGCGAACCCGAGGCGTTCGGCTCCAAGACCCGTTTCGCGGCGCCATCCGTCGGCGCGCTGACCGAGCGCCTCAGCCAGCGCCTGGAGCAGGCCAACGTCCGCGAGGTACGGGGGCGTATCCGGCGCATTCGCGGCGTACTCGTTTATGCCAGCCTGAGTGCGGCCGCGATCGGCGAGCTGTGCATCCTGCGCGATCCGTTGACCGACCAACGAGTTCCGGCCGAAGTCGTGGGTTTCGAGGATGAACAGGCCGTCCTTACGCCGATCGGCGATTTAACCGGCCTGTCGACACGTACGGAGGTCATCGCCACCGGTGCGCCGCCCAGAATCGCTGTCGGGCGGAGCCTGCTGGGGCGCGTCATCAGCCCGCTCGGCGCGTTTCTGGACCGCCCGGCCGAGGCGCCGGACGGGGATCTGGAATACTGTTCGGTCAATGCGCCGCCGCCGGCGCCGCTGGAGCGTGCCCTGATCGATCGGCCGCTGTCGGTCGGCGTACGCGCGATCGACGGGCTGGTGAGCATCGCCCGCGGCCAGCGCGTCGGCATCTTCGGCGAGCCGGGGGTTGGCAAATCCTCGTTGCTGGCCGCAATCGTGCGCAACACCGAGGCCGATGTGATCGTGCTGGCGCTGGTGGGCGAACGCGGCCGCGAAGTGCGCGAGTTGCTCGATGTGCAGCTAGGCGCCGCGCAACGCGCCCGGACCGTGGCCGTGGTCGCCACCTCCGACCGCCCGGCGATCGAGCGCGCCCGCGCGGCCACGGTCGCCACCCGGGTCGCCGAGCACTTTCGCGATCAGGGCGCCGATGTGCTGCTGCTCATGGACAGCGTGACGCGGTTCGCGCGCGCCCAGCGCGAGATCGGCCTGGCGGCCGGCGAACCGCCGACGCGCCGAGGCTATCCGCCGTCGTTGTTCGCCGCACTGCCGCGTCTGCTCGAGCGTGCGGGCATGGGTGAACGCGGCAGTATGACCGGCCTGTACACGGTGCTTACCGAGGGCGATGCCGAGCTGGACCCGGTGGCCGAGGAGACCCGAGCGATCCTCGACGGCCATATCGTGCTGGCCCGCGAGCTCGCGCAGCGCGATCATTTTCCCGCAATCGACGTGCTGGCCAGCCGCTCGCGGCTCATGAATCATGTCGTGTCGCGGCGCCACCGGGAGTTGGCCGCGCACGTCCGAAACCTGATCGCCCGGTATCGGGAGGTCGAGTTTTTGCTGCGGGTCGGTGAATATACGCGCGGCGAAGACGCCGAAACCGACGAAGCGATCGACAAGCACGAAGCCGTTGAAGCGTTCCTGCGGCAAGCGCCCGACGAAGCCGCGGATCTGACCGGCGCGATCGCGGCGATGCAGGAGATCGTCGCATGAACGATACCGAACAATGGCGGCAACTGCGCGCGTTGCGCGCGCGGCGCGAAGAGCGCGCGCGCCGCGCCCGGGCCGAGCAGCGCGCGCACCGCAACGCGATTCGGTCGCGGATCGAAAGCCTGGAGGCCGGATGCGACGCCGAGCGGCGGGCAAGGCGAGATGCGGCGCGGGGGTTTTTGGCCGATGCCGAACAACGGCCTCTGAGCCACGCGGAGCGGTTGGCCGCGCAGCGCGCCGAATCCGAGCGCGACGGCGAAATCGACCGCCTGACGCGCGCCCGCGCGAGCGATCAAAACGCGCTCGCTCAAGCCGATGCCCGGCTGGCCGAACTCGATGCCGCCTACCGCGCACGGCAATGGCAAACCCGCGCGCTGGACAAAATCGTTGCGCGCTCCGCCGAGCGCGGCCGGCGCCGAGCCGAGGCGCGTGGAGACGGCTCGGCCGATGACTGACGCGGCGTGCTACCTAAATTCCAACGCGCGGTTGCAGCCCGAAGCCGATCCCCGGCTTTGGCAAGAAGCGCTGACCGCCAAAGACGCGCGCTTGCGCAACGCGCTTTGCCGGTCGCGCCGGCCTTGGGCATTCGAATTGCCGGGAGATCGATCGGCCCGCCTATATTGTCGTGGGCCCAAAGCATCCGATCGCGCGCCGTGCTCGCCGGTCGCGCGTCTCGATCTGGGCGGCATTGGCCTCGATCTGTGCTGTGATGCGGCGGTGTTGGCCAGGGCGGCCCGGCAGTTGATGCCGGAGGTTGTCATTGCCGAGGACACCGTCGAACGCATTTTTTTATGGCTGGAATACGCTTTTTTAGCGCTCATCGAGCGCCTGGAAGCGGCTCTGGGCGAACCGGTCACGCTGCGCTCGGCGACTACCGAAAGAACGTGTACGCCGGTCGCCTTTTTCGAGTTGGAGCTCGATGACGATTCTTTTTTTATACCGTGCGCCGTGGGTGCCGCACATGCCGAAGCCTTCGCCGCTCTGCTTGCGCGTTTCTGGCCGGCGCGCACCGCGAGCGCGAACGCCGTGCCGCTGGCGGCGCGCTGGATCGGCGGCCATCAGGATTTGACGCTGGCCGAACTGCGTTCGCTACGGCGTGGCGACGCGGTGATGCTGGTCGGTGGAAATACCGCGCAGATCGTAATCGGCGATCATTTAACGGCGCGGGCCGCCGGTGATCGGCCGCAGCTGCTGACGGCCCTGCAACCCATGATCCGAGACGGAGATATTTTTATGGCCGAGCCTAGCGAACCCGAGGAGAGCGACGAGGCGCACGATCCGGAATCCGGCGCCGATCAACGGCTGGACGACATCGCGATCCGCTTGACGTGCCAACTGGGCCGGCTCGACATGCCACTGCGCGATGTGCGCGAGCTGGGCGAGGGCAGCGTACTGGCGCTCGACAAGCCGCCGGAATCCGCCGTGGATATTTTGCTCAATGGCAGGCGCATGGGCCGAGGCAGTCTGGTGCGAATCGGCGAATCGATCGGCGTGCGTATCGACGTTTTAAACCTCGATGAATAATTTCGACCCCAATCTGGTCGCGATTATCGTCCTGGGAGCGTCCGTCAGTCTGGTGCCGCTGGCGGTCGTGACCATGACCGGGTTTCTCAAGATTTCGGTGGTGTTGTTTTTAATCCGCAACGCGCTCGGCATCCAACAGACGCCGCCGAACATCGTGCTCTACGGCATCGCGCTTATTCTCACCGTCTATATCACCTCGCCGTTGATCGGCAATATGTATCAAAACTTCCAGGCACAGCACAATCCGCTGCAGACGGTTGCCGACTACAAACGGGCAAGTAAGGCCCTCACCAAGCCGCTTAAAGGTTATCTGGCGCGCTATGCCAACCCGAAGGAACAGACGTTCTTTCTCGATGCGACCCGCGGCCTGTGGTCCCAACAGGCGCGCCAGAATCTGCAGAGGGACGATTTGCTCGTGCTGGTGCCGGCGTTCGTCAGTTCCGAGCTGACGCGCGCCTTTGAAATCGGTTTCCTGCTGTATATCCCGTTTCTCGTTATCGATCTCATCGTGTCCAACGTGCTGATGGCGATGGGCATGATCATGGTCTCGCCCACGCTGATTTCGACACCGCTCAAAATTTTTCTTTTTGTGGCGGTAAGCGGCTGGTCGCATCTCATGCACGGCCTTATTTTAAGTTATGTAACCTGATGTCGAGCGATCTGTTTCTGTCCTATCTGCAAAGCGCGCTGACGGTGGTGCTTATCGTGTCCTCGGCCCCGCTGCTCGTGGCGATCGTGGTCGGGCTTGGGATCGGTTTGTTGCAAGCGCTCACACAAATTCAGGATCAGGCGCTGCCCCAGGCGTTCAAGTTGATCGGCATCATGCTGGTCATGATTCTGGCCGGGCCGCTGCTCGCCCAGCCGATCGTGCAGCTCGCCAGTCAAGTGTTCGAGCATTTCCCCGAGTGGGTGCGCTAGAGAGCGCGGCGCCGCGGTTCAGATGTCGGAATCGTTCTTTCATCTCTTATCCCATGTGGTGTACCCGGTCTTCATCGCGCTCGGACTGGCCGCCGCGCGTAGCCTGGGCATGGTCTTCATTTTTCCGGCTTTCAACCGGCTCGGGCTGAACGGCACGATCCGCACCTCGGTCGCCATCGTGCTGTCGCTGCCGGTGTTGCCGTTGGTGCTGGCGAGCTACGGTCAGACGCAGTTCACGGTGCTGTTTCTCGCCGGGATCGTGATCAAGGAAATGCTCATCGGGCTGGTTATCGGCCTGCTTTTCGGCTTGCCGTTTTGGGGGGCCGAGGTCGCCGGATCGCTTATCGATCTGCAGCGTGGATCGACCATGGCGCAGCTGCTTGACCCGAACGCGGTGACCCGGGCCGGGCTCACGGCGACGCTGCTGAGTATTTTGATGGTCGCGCTGTTTTTTGCCTCGGGCGGTTTCGACGGTCTGCTCGATGTGCTGTATCGCAGCTATCATCTATGGCCGATTTTTCAATTCGGCCCCTCGCTGGATCAAGACGCGGCGATGGCGGTGCTGCATATGCTCGACCGGATCATGTTCATCGGTGTGCGCATGATGGCGCCGCTGGTGATCGCCGTGCTCGCGGGGGACCTGGCGCTGGCGTATCTGGCGCGCATCGCGCCCAATCTGCATGTATTCTCGTTGTCGCTGGCGCTCAAAAATCTGGTGTTCGCGGTGCTCATGGTGATCTATATCATGTTTCTCATGCCGCGGATGATCGAGGATCTCGGTTCGCTCGGCGCGGCGTTCGCCGAACTGAAGCAATTCTCCGGTAGCTGATCGGATGAGCGGTCAAAAAAACGACAGCGAAGAAAAAACCCTGCCGCCGTCGGAGCGCAAACTTAAGAAAGCGCGCGAGAAAGGACAGGTCGCCAAGAGCCGCGACGCCACCACGGCGGCCGTCATGGTCACCTGCACGCTATATATTTTTATCGTGGTGCCGGACACCGTCGCGCGCATCGAACACCTGCTGGATCAGGTTTCACGATTATACGATCAGCCGTTCGCCACGCTGTGGCCGCAGATCGTGGCCGCGGGCGTGAATATCGGCATTCATGCGGTTTGGCCGTTGGTCCTGATCATTGCGCTCGCGGTGGTGGTGGTCAACATCGGGGTCATGCGCGGCATGGTTTTTTCCGGCGAGCCGATCGTACCGAAACCCGAAAAGATCAACCCCGTTGAAGGGTTCAAGCGCCTGTTCTCGCTGCGTCAGGTGATCGAGTTCGTCAAATCGCTGGTCAAGATGACGGCGTTGCTGGCGGGGCTGGTCATCGTGTATCGCATCCACTTGCCGGAACTCATGCAGTCTTCGCTGTGCGGCGCCAGTTGTATACGGGCTACTTTTTTCGACTTGATGAAGCCGCTGGTACTCACCGCGTTGTTCGCATTCATCATCGTCGGGGTGCTCGATATCTTTATGCAAAGGTGGCTGTTCCGGCGCGATCAACGCATGTCCAAGACCGAGCAGAAGCGCGAAACCAAGGACGAAATGGGCGACCCGACGTTCAACCGCGCGCGCCGCCAGAAACGCAAAGAAACGCTGACCTCGGGCAAGACCGGCCTGCGCAACGCCTCGATTGTGATCGGGGATCGCGACGAGTGGGTGGTGGGCATTCGCTATGTCGCCGACGAGGCCGGGGTGCCGTTCGTGACCTGCAAGAGCGCGCCCGAGCGGGCCAACGGCATGATCGTCGAAGCGAGCCGCTATCGCCTGCCGATGGCCTATGACGGCCGTCTTGCCGCGCAAATCGCCGATGGGGCCGCGCCGGGCGACCCGGCGCCGCAGGAAACCTTTCAGGATATCGCCAATATATTGATGGCCGCCGGGCTGCTGTAAACGATCGCAGGCCACGGCCGTCTCGGCTGCCGCTTGAAAAGCATTGCGGGCTGGCCAATCATCGGTTTGGCCATTTCGCTGTTTCCCACGGTCGATGCCCGGCATGTCCACGACTGCTGAAACACGACGCCGGCGCGTCGTTTTCTTGGCGCTGGTTCTGATTACGCTCGTGTTCGCCGCGGCCGCGCTGGCGGTGCTGTTCGCGGCCGGCGGGGTAACGCCTTGGGAATGGGCCGTGGGGCTCGGCTTCGGGCTCACCATGCCCTATACCGTGATCGGTTTCTGGAACGCGTTGATCGGGGTCTGGCTGCGTCATCGGCGGCCGGCGGTATTGGCCGCCATGCCCGGGGTGGCGCCAATTCGCGACCACGGGCCCGTGCCGCGGCTACATTGCGATACGGTGTTGTTGATGACTCTGCGCAACGAGGCGCCGGCACCGGCCTTCGCGCGGCTGGCGAGCATGCGGGCCTCGCTGGCGGCCACCGGCCGGCTGGCGCGCTTTACGTTCGCGGTGGCCAGCGACAGCGACGACCCGAAGATCATCGAGGCCGAAGCCCGCGCATTCGCGGATTTTTGCGCGCGCAAAGCGCCCGGCGAGCCGGAGCCGATTTATCGGCGGCGTACCGGTAACCGCGGCTACAAGGCCGGTAATATCGGCGAGTTTCTGGATGCCTACGGCGCCGATTTCCGTTATTTTCTGCCGCTGGATTCCGACAGCCTGATGTCGGGCGAGACGATCGTGCGCCTGGTGGCGGTCATGGAACAGCGGCCCGAAATCGGTATTCTGCAGAGCCTGGCGGTCGGTATGCCGAGCGCCAGCGGCTTCGCGCGCATATTTCAGTTCGGTATGCGCCACGCCATGCGTAGCTTCACCGCCGGGTCTGCATGGTGGACAGCCGACTGCGGCGCGTACTGGGGCCACAACGCCGTGGTCCGCATAGCCCCGTTTCGCGCTTATTGTCGTTTGCCGGAGTTGTCCGGCGGTCCGCCGCTCGGCGGCGCCGTGCTCAGCCACGATCAGATCGAGGCCGCGTTCATGCGGCGCGCCGGCTTTGAAGTGCGCGTTGTGCCGGTCGAGACCGAAAGTTACGAGATCAATCCGCCCACGCTGCTGGATTTTATCCGCCGCGAGCTGCGCTGGTGCCAGGGCAATATGCAGTATCTGCGCCTGCTCGCCACGCCGGGGTTAAAGCCGGTCAGCCGGGTGCAATTGCTGCTCGCGATCGGCATGTATATCGCGCCGGCGGCCTGGATCGGCATGATCGGCGCCACCTGCGCCGGCGCGTTGGCGGGTGGCTTTCGTATTCAGGATTGGACGCTGGGCATGGCGCTGTTTGGCGGTGTGTTCCTGTTGGCCGCGGCGCCCCGGCTCGCCGGAGCGCTCGATGTATGGCTGTCCGAGCAGGGCACGGCGCGCTACGGTGGCACCGGCGTGTTCGCTGTTTCGGTGCTGGTGGAACTGGTGTCGTCGATGCTGGTGGCGCCTATCGTGGCGTTGTCGATCACGTTGTTTTTGATCGGCCTGCCGTTTGGAAAACACATGGGATGGCACGGCCAGAACCGAGACCGGCTGGGCATCGCGTGGCGCGATGCCGCCGTGGCCTTGGCGCCGCATACGCTGACCGGGATCGTAATCGCGGCCGGCCTGTGGTGGGTCGGCGGGCCGACGGCCGTGGTCTGGGCCGCGCCGGTGATCGCCGGTCTGGCGTTGGCCGCTCCCTATACCGTGCTCAGCGCCGACCCGGCGCTGGGCCGCGGCTTGGCGCGCCTCGGGCTGTTCAGCGTTCCCGAGGAGTTGCGTATGCCGGCAGTTTTATTCACTCGGCGAGAAAATAGCTGACTGTCCCGTCGGCCGAGCGGCGTCCCGCCGGAGCCGTACTAACGCTGAATTATGCTGCCGTCGTCGTCGTACAGCGGGTAGCTGCCCTGTTCGTCGTGGTCTTCGGGGCCGACCAGCGACGGCGAGAAGGCGCATAGCACGGTCATGCCTTTTTCACTGGACAGGATGTGCTGCTGGTGCTTGTCCAGCGCATATAGCGTGCCCGGCTTCAAATCCCATTTGCCGCCTTCGGTCAAGTCCTCGATCTGGCCCTCACCCTCGATGCAAATCACGGTTTCCTTGTGATTTTTGTACCACATATGTAGGGCGCATCCGGGTTTGATCACTGTTTCGTGAAACGAATGGCCCATGCCATCGGCGCGCAGCGTGTAGCGGCGGCTGATGAATTTTTCTTCGTCGACTTCGGTGTTTTCGGCGTCCTTATGGGTGCGGATGATCATAAAAGCCTCCTCGGCGATTTTAAACAATCAAGAAGCGGCGAGGATGGCTGAGGCTGAAAGCGGACGAAATCCGGGTTTGTGCGTAGCATAAACGCCGGAGCTAGCCTTCGGCGGCCGACGGCCCAAAGCAAAGCGGCAGTTGCGCGCGAAACAAGCTGCCGCGTCCGGATGCCGAATCGATTTCGAGCTCCGGATCGCGCGCCCGCGCCTCGGCCTGGTCGTGCAGCCGAACGCAGGGCAGTTCCGGAAAATTGGGATATTGTCGTAAAACTCGTCTCGTGAAAGCGCCTCGACGAGCGTGACCTCGCCGGAGGCGGCGACCTCGTCGCGCCATTGCGCCAGAATGCTGTAAGTTTTAAGGCCGTAGATAAATGAACTTTCGACTACGCTTCAGGCCGCGGCGAGGGCGCAACGACGGTACCGCCGCGTCATCAGGGTTGGTGGCATTCGGCCGCTGGCTGCGCGGGCCAGACGTCGTCACCGAATCGTTGCAGGTGGTCAAGGCCGTGGTGGCCAGCACGCTGGCTTGGTGGCTGGCCGTGCATTGGGAGCACACGTCGATGCCGTTTCTGGCCCCGTGGACGGCGCTGCTCACGGTGCACGCGACCGCGTACCGCTCGCTCACGAACGGCGTTCAGATGGCCATTGCCTCGACCATCGGCGTGCTGGTGTCGTACCTGATCGGGCATTTTCTGGGCGTGAACGTCTTCACCATGGCGCTCGCCCTGCTGGTCGGCGTGAGCGCGCCGTATATCGGCGCGCTGCGCCAGCAGGGCGTGGCGATCGCCACCACCGCGCTTTTCGTGCTCGGCGGCGGCTGGACCGGCAACGAGGTGATCCTGCTGGATCGCCTCGAAGAAGTCTTTCTGGGCGTGGCGATCGGGGTCGGCGTCAATTTGTTGCTGATTCCGCCGGTGCGCCACCGGCAGGCCGCGCGCTATGTCGATAGCATCAACCGGCGGATCGGCCGGATCATGATCAACATGGCCGATGAGTTCTCCGACTCGTGGGACACCGATCGGGCCAATGCCTGGCTCTCCGAAACGCTATCCATTGATAACGAACTCGATTCGGCGTGGAAAACGGTGCGCTTTGCGCGCGAAAGCTCGCAGTGGAACCCGCGGGTTGCCATGGCCCGGTTCCGCAAGCCCGCAAGCCTGCGCGAACAACGCCGCCAAACCGGCCGCGAGGCCAGCTACGAGGATATTCTCCAGCGCACCGGCGAGGGCATTTCCCATCTGCGCAACATGGTGCGCACCGTGCGCGAGGCCACCTACGAGGACAGCCGCTGGGACGACGACTTTCGCAACCGCTGGGCCACCCTCGTCAAGGACGCCGGCCACGCAATCGCCGACCCCGACGCCGAGGTCGAGCCCATCGGAGACCGATTGAATGCGCTGGCCCGAACGATGAGCGCCGCCCACGACCTGCCGAACAAATACTGGCCGGTTTACGGCGCCTTGATCACGAGCATGCGCCACATCGCCCTGATCATCGACGACGTCGCCTCGGCCCGCCGGGCCCGCGAGGCCGATCGCGAAAACCCCGGCGCCTGAGCGGGCCGGGCCGGCGGCGCCATCGTTCGCGCTAAACACGGTCGCCGTCGTTGCCGGCGAAGCCTCGTAGCATAAGAGCCGGACAGGCGTCAGCCCCGGCTGCTGGCAGGCGTTGAAACAGCCGGATATTGGCTGCTCCGGCCAGATCAATCATCGTTCTGGTTGTCATGTCGGGTATATTTCGGCCACCGTTGCTGCACCCATCGTGCGCGGCGTTCTTTTGTCCGCGACATCCGCAGCCGGTTGTTTGCAGCAAGCGGGGCGCCGCTGCCGCGTAACCGCGGCGCCTCCGGCGCAATACCGAACGAGCCTCGCCGTAAGGCGCGGCGCCCTTGAGATTGTCCAGGAAACGCAATGTCGAGCAACAACCCGAACGACTCCGACTTAAGCCGGGCCGAAATCCTCTGGAAGGCCGCCGACGCCCTGCGCGGCCAGATCGACGCCGCCGAATACAAGCACGTCGTCCTCGGCCTGCTGTTCTTGAAATACATCTCCGATGCGTTCGCGGCGCGCCGGGACGAGCTCAGGGCCGAACTGGAAGCCGACGGCATCACCGGTGCCCAACTGGAAGGCTTGCTGGAAAGCCGCGACGAGTACACCGCCGAGCGGGTGTTCTGGGTGCCGCCCGAGGCACGCTGGCAAAACCTGCAGAACCAGGCCACGCGGCCAGACATCGCCACCCTGATCGACGATGCCATCCTCAGCGTCGAGCGCGACAACCCCAATCTCAAGGGCAAGTTGCCGCGCGACTACGCCCGCCGCGGCATCGCGCCGGAAAAGATGATGGGCCTGATCGACCTGATCGCCGACATCGGCTTCAAGGGCAGCCGCAGCCGCGCGCGCGACACCCTGGGTCGGGTCTACGAATATTTCCTCGGCAAGTTCGCCCAGGCCGAAGGCAAGCTCGGCGGCGAGTTCTTCACCCCGCGCTGCATCGTGCGCCTGCTGGTGGAAATGCTGGAACCCTACGACGGCCGCGTGTATGACCCGTGTTGCGGCTCGGCCGGCATGTTCGTGCAGTCCGAGCGCTTCGTCGCCGCGCACGGCGGGCAGACCACCGACATCTCCATCTTCGGCCAGGAATCCAACCCCACCACGTGGCGGCTGGCGCACATGAACCTCGCCATCCGCGGCATCGAGGCCAACCTTGGCCCGCAGCCGGCCGATTCCTTCCTGCGCAACCTGCATCCGGATTTGAAGGCCGACTACATCCTCGCCAATCCGCCGTTCAACATTTCCGACTGGTCGGCCAAGCTGCTGGAAGGCGACGTGCGCTGGCGCTTCGGCACGCCGCCGGCCGGCAACGCCAACTATGCCTGGATTCAGCATTTCATCCATCACCTCGCGCCGCCCAACGGCCACGGCGGCGGCGTGGCCGGCTTCGTCATGGCCAACGGCTCGCTGTCTTCAAACAGCGGCGGCGAAGGCGCGATTCGCCAGAAGATCGTCGAAGCCGATCTGGTCGACTGCATCGTGGCCCTGCCGGCGCAGCTCTTCCTGACCACCGGCATCCCCGCTTGCCTGTGGTTCCTTACCCGCGACAAGACCGGCAGAAACCTCAAGCACGGCGGCCGCAACCGCGCGGGCGAAACCCTGTTCATCGACGCCCGCAAGCTCGGCACCCTGCAGACCCGCACCCTGCGCGTGCTCACTGGCGGCGACGATGGTGAAACGTTGTTGGCCGATGGCATGGGCGAACCGAACCCCGACACCGACATCGGTCGCATCGTCTATGCCTATCGCCAGTGGCGCGGCGAGCCCGCCCCTGAATGGTGGAGCGAAAACGATCACGGTGGCTGGTACTACGAGGACGAACCCGGTTTCCGCAAGGCGACCACCATCGAAGGCATCGGCAAGCATGGCTTCGTGTTGACGCCAGGACGCTATGTCGGCGCAGAAGAACAGGAGGACGATGGCGAGCCGTTCGAGGAGAAATATCCACGGTTGCTGGCGGAGTTGGAGGCGTGCTTCAGTGAAGGCGAGCGGTTGATGGGGTTGGTGCGAGCCAAGATGGAAGAGGTTGGCTCGAATGGCTGAGTGGCGTGAATCGACATGGGGCGATGAAATCTCGCTTGAGTACGGGAAAGCCTTGCGCGACTACTCCAAACTCGTTGGCGAAGTCCGCGTATTCGGTGCGAACGGCCCGATTGGTTGGACTGCCACGCCTCTTGCACCCGGTCCCGGCGTCATCCTTGGTCGGAAAGGCGCCTATCGAGGTGTCCAGTACTCGCCCGATCCATTTTTTGTAATCGACACTGCGTACTATTGCTCACCAAAGACCGATCTCAACATGCGGTGGTTGTACTACGCGGTCATTCACCACCAACTCGGTCAAATAGACGACGGCTCCCCAATCCCGTCAACAACTCGTGCGGCTGTTTACCCTCGCGAACTTGCCGTGCCTCGCCCAGACGAACAGCGCGCCATCGCCGGTGTCCTCGGCGCGCTGGACGACAAGATCGAGCAGAACCGGCGCACGGCGCAGGCGTTGGAAAAGCTGGCGCGGGCCATCTTCCGCGCCTGGTTCGTGGACTTCGAGCCGGTCAAGGCCAAGGCCGCCGGGTCCACCAGCTTCCCCTCCATGCCCCAGCCCGTCTTCGACGCGCTGACCACCCGCTTCACCGATTCCGCCATCGGCCCCGTCCCGGAAGGGTGGGATGTGAATCGCCTGTCGGATGCCTTTGAAGTGAACCCCAAGCGTTCGCTTCGCAAAGGCATGGTTGCGCCTTACCTCGACATGAAGAGCATGCCAACGACCGGGCACGCTCCGGTTTTCTGGGGCGAGCGTGAGTTTGTTTCGGGCATGAGGTTCCAGAATGGTGACACGCTGGTGGCTCGCATCACGCCATGTCTGGAGAACGGCAAGACGGCTTTTGTCGACTTTCTGGCTGACAACGAGATTGGCTGGGGGTCAACGGAATACATCGTGTTGCGCCCGCGTACGCCTCTGCCGCCGATTTTCGCCTATTGCCTTGCACGAACCTCAGAATTTCGTGACTTCGCCATCCAGAACATGAGCGGCACCAGCGGGCGGCAACGGGTCTCTGCGGCAGCGATGGATTATTACCTTCTGGCAGTTCCGCCGGAAGATCCCGCTATGGCATTTGCAAGCGTTGTCGAGCCGATGTTTGACAGTATCCGGTCAGGAGTGAATGAATCCCGCAAACTCGCCCAAATGCGCGACTACCTGCTCCCCAAACTCCTGAGCGGCCAAATCCGCGTCCGTGATGCCGAGGCGCAGGCCGCCACGGTGGCGTAGCCGTGTTCCCCGTCATCCGCATCCGCTCATCGCGGGCCGAGGCGCTGGAGGACTTGGGCAGCAAGGCCAAGTTCTGGTATCGCGACGACGATACGTCCATGCTGTTCAAGGCCGAGGAACGCGGTACCGGCGAGGACTGGGCGGAGAAAGTGGTCTGCGAGTTGGCCGCGCTGCTGGGCCTGCCGCATGTGCAGTACGAGTTGGCACGAGATGATGACCGCGACCAGCCGGGCGTCATTTGCGCTTCGCTGGCGCCGCCGCCCTTGTCGCTGGTGCATGGTAACCAGCTGTTGCTGGCGCTCGACCCTGAGTACCCGAATGGGCCGGAGCGGCACTATCACTGCCGAGAGCACACGGTGGATGCGGTTTTTGACGCAGTGCGGTTGCTGGATCCGCCGTCCCGGGCCTGGTGCAGCGATTTGCCGGCGGTGGTGATGCGGGCAGAGGATACCTTTGCCGGCTATCTGATGCTGGACGCCTGGGCGGCCAATCAGGATCGTCACCATCAAAACTGGGGCGCCGTGTGGAATGGCGAGCATTTTTCTCTGGCGCCCAGTTTTGACCATGGCGCGTCGCTGGCGCGTAACCTGTCCGATGAGGAACGTTCCGAACGGCTCACCTCGCATGACCGTGGTCGTCGGATTCCGCACTTTGCCCGGCGTGCGCGTTCGGCCCTGTACGCGGCTGTATCGGCAGGCAAGCCGTTGCCCACGCTGGAGGCCTGGCGCGCGTGGGCCGAACGGGTGCCGGAGGCGGCCCAGACATGGCAAGGGCGGCTGGCCGGCGTTTCGGAAGACGCGCTACGCGAAATTCTGAAACAGGTGCCACCGGATCGAATGTCGGCCATTTGCCGTCAATTTACGCTAAACTTGTTGATTGAGAACCGGCGACGGATACTGACGTCGGAGGAGCCATGAACACGACTGTTTTCATTGCGTGGCGCAGCGGGGGCATTGAACGCGGGGCCTGGTCGCCGGTGGCGCGCCTTGAGTACGCTCAAGGCGAATATCGCTTCGTTTATACGAAAGGCGCCCGCCTGTTGCCGGGGTTTCACCCGTTCCCCGGCATGGGCGACCTGCAAAGCGTATATCGGTCGCGCGCCCTGTTTCCGATGTTGACCAATCGTCTGCTTTCCCGGTCGCGTCCGGAGTATGAGGCGTGGCTGACCTGGAGTGGTTTTGATCCGAAAAACCCACCCGATCCGTTGGCGGTATTGGGTGTGACCGAAGGCATTCGCCAGACCGACGCGCTGGAAGTATTTCCCATGCCGGTTGCCGATGCGCAAGGCAATTACGCGACGCGCTTCTTCCTGCATGGGCTGCGGCATGCCTCGGCCCAAGCCCGTGAACGATTGACCGGGCTGCGCGCGGGTAATGTCCTGCGCGTGGAGCTGGAAGACGCCAACGAATACGATCCGCACGCTGTTGCCGTTCTGGATGATGGCGTGCAGCCGCTGCGGCTGGGCTACGTGCCGCGTTACCTGGCGCGCGACGTGCGCGGGTTGGTGGCGCGCAATGGCGTGCAGTCCATCGATCTGCGCGTGGCCCGGGTGAACCATGGCGCACCGTTGCAGATGCGGCTGCTGTGTACCTTGCAGACGCCGTGGCCGCGAAATTTCGCGCCCTGTGCGGGGGCCGAGTTCCAGCCGATTGCGGAGGCTGCGCACCCGGTACGGGCTGCCCATGGTGCATGAACAGGAGGTGGAGCTGGCGGCGCTGGGGCAGCTCTGTGACGCCGGGTTCGACCTGCGCCACGGCCCCGAGCTTGGCCCGGATGCGCCGGGCGCGGAACGTGCGACGCACGCCGAATGCCTGCTCACGACGCGCCTTGCCGTCGCGCTGCAACGCCTGAATCCTGATCTGCCGCATGACACGCTCGAAGGCGTAGCGCGCACGCTGGCGCATCCGCCGCACCCGACGCTGATCCAGAACAATCGTTGGTTCCACGGCTTGCTGGTCGATGGTGTGCCGGTAGAATACCGAAACGCCAAAACCGGCGAGATGCGCGGCGATCGCGCCCGCCTGATCGATTTCGACAATCCGGCGGCCAACGACTGGCTGGCGGTGCGCCAGCTCACCGTCACGGGCGCGTCCAACAAGCATATTCGCCCGGATCTGCTGCTGTTCCTGAATGGCCTGCCGTTCGTGGTGATCGAGCTGAAAGACCCGACAGACGAGCAGGCCGATCTTGGCGTGGCCATCGACCAGCTCAAGCGCTACATGGACAGCGCGCCCGACCTGTTCGTGCCCAACGTCCTGTGCGCGGCGTCGGACGGCCTGTTGACGCGGGTGGGCTCCATCACCGCCGGCCCCAGCCGCTTCATGCCGTGGCGGCCGCTGGCCGATGACGGCGGCGCGTCGACGCTGGAAGCGCTGATCCACGGGCTGCTGGAACCGCGCGCGTTGCTCGATTACCTGCGTTCCTGCGTCACCTTCGAGGAAGACGAGCGCGGCGACATCGTCAAGAAGATCGCCGGGTATCACCAGTTCCGCGCCGTGCGCAAGGCGCGCGCCAGCGTGCTGGCGCACTTGAAGCCCGAGGGCGACGGTCGCGGCGGCGTGATCTGGCATACGCAGGGCTCGGGCAAGTCGCTGACCATGCTGATGCTGGCCGGCGCACTGATTCGCGAGCCGCGCCTGGCCAATCCGACGGTGATGATGATCACCGACCGCAACGATTTGGATGACCAGCTGTTCGATACCTTCGCTGCTGGTCGCGCGCTGCTGCGCCAGCCACCGGTGCAGGCCGCCAGCCGCGAGCACCTGAAAGACCTGCTCGATCGCGCCGCCGGAGGCGTGGTGTTCACTACCATCCAGAAATTTGCCGAAGCCCACGGCGTGATTTCCGAACGCGGCAACGTGGTGGTGATGGCCGACGAGGCCCATCGCAGCCAATACGGCTTCGTCGAGGGTGGGGCGCGCTGGATGCGCGAGGCATTGCCCAATGCCACCTTCGTGGGTTTCACCGGTACACCGCTGGAAGGCGACGACAAGAACACCATTCACGTGTTCGGCGAGTACGTCGACGTCTACGACATCCGTCAGGCGGTGGAGGACGGCGCCACCCGGCCGCTGTATTACGAGTCGCGCATCGTCAAGCTGCGCGTGGACGATGAGGGCGCCCGCATCGCCGAAGACGAGCTGGAATACGTCGTCAACGCCGAGCGCGACGGTAAGGAACCCGAGAACAGGTTCAGCGTGCCGCTCGAAACGCTGGTCGGCGCACCCGAACGCATCGATCGCGTGGCCGCTTTCATCGTCGACCATTGGGAAGCGCGCCGCGCCGCTATGGAAGGCAAGGCCATGGTGGTGACCATGAGCCGCGACATCGCCGCGCGTTTGTATGAAGCCATTCGTGAACTGCGCCCGGACTGGCACGACGGCGACGACGAGCGCGGTGCCATGAAGGTGGTGATCACCGGCAGCGGCGACGATCCGGAGCCGCTACGCAGCCACGTGCGTACCAAGGCCGCCCGCAAGCGTCTGGCGGAACGCTTCAAGGACCCGGCCGACGAACTGCGGCTGGTGATCGTCTGCGACATGTGGCTGACCGGCTTTGACTGTCCGCCGGCACACACCCTGTATCTGGACAAGCCGCTGGCCGGTCATAACCTCATGCAGGCTATAGCGCGCGTGAACCGCGTGTATGGCGACAAGCCCGGCGGGCTGATCGTGGATTTGCTGGGGCTGGCCGACCAACTGGCCGATGCGCTGGCCATCTATACCCAGGCCGGTGGTACCGGGGAAGCGGTGCGGCAAGTGCAAGGCGAAGCCGTGCCCGCCATGCAGGCCGCGTTCGAGAAGCTGCGCGACTTTTTCCACGGCTGCGATTATGCGGCGGCGCTGGATGCTGAACCGCAGAAGGTGCTGCCGATTTACCTGCGCGCCATCGACCACGTTCTGGGCCAGAACGACGGCTGGCAGCGCTTCCGCGCGCTGGTGAAGGAGCTTTCGACCGCGTTCGCGCTGGCCGTGCCGCGGCCGGAAACCACGGCAATCACGCCGCATTTGGCGTTCTTCCAGCGCTGCGCGGCCATGATCCGCAAGCGGTTGGCCGACGATGACGGACGCCACGTTACCCACAGCCGGCAACGCGACGTGGACGCCGCCGTACGGCAAGTCATCGGCGGCGCGGTCGATGCCGACGACGTGATCGACCTGTTCGCGGTGGCGGGCCTGGAAGAAGCCCGCTTGGACATTCTGGGCGACGACTTTCTCCAGCGCGTGGCTGCCCTGGAACAGAAAAATCTGGCGCTGGAAACCCTGCGCAAGCTGCTCAACGACCAGATTCGCGTCACCGAGCGCAGCAATATCGTGCAAAGCCGGAAGTTCCGCGAGGCGTTGGAGGACGCCATGCTGCGCTACACCAACAAGGCGATTTCCACCGCCGAGATGATCGCTCGCTTGATCGACCTGGCGAAAAACCTGCGCGCAGCGAAAAAACATGGCGAAGAACTCGGTCTGAGCGTCGAGGAAACCGCGTTCTACGACGCGTTGGCCGACCACGAATCGGCGCGTGAAGCGATGCAAAACGACACCTTGCGTCTGCTGGCGCGCGAGTTGACCGAAATGGTCAAAAAGATGCCCAAGCTGGACTGGGCGCAACGCGAGTCGGTGCGGGCGACGCTACGGCGCAACGTGCGCCGAATGCTGGCCCGGTACGGTTATCCGCCCGATCTGGCGGAAGGTGCGACGCGACTCGTATTACGCCAGGCGGAACTTTCGACGGCGAATGCAGGGTAGCGGACGGTTGCAACACGTGCCGTGGGCAAGCGCACAAAAATAACAGCGCCCTCAGCTACGCCATTTCGCCCACATCTGGCGGAACGATTCGCGCACGATATGCGCCGATTCCGGGTCGCCCTTGGCCATCGACGACATGAAGCTCTTGGCCTGCTCGAAGCTGATATGCGGCGGCAGCGGCGCCACTTCGGCATCGGTATAGGCGTTGATCACCACCGGCCGATCGGCCGCGAACGCCTCGCGCCAGACGCCCTCGATCTGGTCGGGCGATTCGATCCGCAGGCCGGTCAGCCCGAGCAGCTGGGCGTACTGGTCGTAGGCGAAGTCGGGCAGGTCCTGCGAGGTTTCGAACTTGGGGTCGCCCTCCATCACCCGCTGTTCCCAGGTCACCTGATTGAGGTCGCGGTTATTGAGCACCAGCACGATGGCGGTGGGGTTGGCCCATTCCCGCCAGTATTTGGCGATGGTGAGCAGCGCCTGGTTGCCGCTCATCTGCATGGCGCCGTCGCCGATCATGGCCACGCCGGGGCGATCCGGATGGGCGAGCTTGGCGGCGGTGAGATAGGGCACGCCGTTGCCCATGCTGGCCAGCCCGCCCGACACCGAGCCGATCATGCCGCGTCGGATCTTGAGATGGCGCGCGTACCAGTTGGTGGCCGAGCCGACGTCGCAGGTCAGCATGACGTGGTCCGGCATCTGGCGGGACAGCTCGGCGAACAGCGCTTGCGGGTTGACCGGATCGGCCGCGATCTGCGCGCGCTCGGCCAGCGTATTCCACCAGTCGCGGGTTTTCTCGATCAGCTTGTTCTGCCAGTCGCGGTCGGTCTTGCGCGCCACGCGCCGGTTCAGTTCGGCGAGCGTGGCCTTGGCGTCGCCGGCCAGGTTCACTTCGGTGGGATAGCGCAGGCCGAGCGCCTCGGCGTCGATGTCGATCTGCACGCCGCGCGCCTGGTCGTCGGCCGGTAGGAACTCGGCGTAGGGAAAGCGGGTGCCGACCATCAGCAGCGTATCGCAGCCGGCCATCATGTCGGCGCTGGGTTCGGTACCGAGCAGGCCGACCGTGCCGGTCACATAATCGACGTCGTCCGGGATCATGGTCTTGGCCAGGATCGCCTTGGCGAGGCCGGCGCCGAGCGTATCGGCCAGCGCCAGCACCTCGTCCACCGCGTCCTTGACCCCGGCGCCGGCGAGGATCGCCACGCGTTTGCCTTCGTCGAGGATCTTCGCGGCCGCGTCCAGATCGGCTTCTCGCGGCGTGGCCACGGGCGCGCTGTAGCCGATGCCGGAAAACGTCGCGCCGTGGGCGGCCGGCGGCTCTTCCATCGGCGCGTCCTGGATATCGGACGGCACGATGATCGCGGTCACCGCGCGCTTGGCCGTAGCGATACGCATGGCCTGGTCCACCAAATGCCGCGCCTGACGCGGATCGGCGATCATGTGGATGTAGTTGCTGGCGACGTCCTTGTACAGCGAGATCAGGTCGATCTCCTGCTGATAATCGGTGCCGAGGCTCATGCGCGCCTGCTGGCCGACGATCGCCACCGCCGGCACGTGGTCTTTCTTGGCGTCGTACAGGCCGTTGAGCAGATGGATCGCGCCCGGCCCGGAGGTGGCGATGGCCACCCCCGGCGTGCCGGTAAACTTGGCGTGCGCGGCGGCCATGAACGAGGCCAATTCCTCGTGACGCGGCTGGATCAGGCGCGGGCCGTGCTCGGCCCGGCGCAAACCGGCCATCACGCCGTTGATGCCGTCGCCGGAATAGCCGTAGCAGCGGGTTACGCCCCAGGCGTGCAGGCGCGCGACGATGAAGTCTCCGACGGTCTGGGACATGGTTCACGGTATGATCGAATAATGTCTGCCACGGTATAAACAACGGCGGAGTAACCCAATCCGGAACTATCCTGACGCTTGGCCCGCGCGGTGACGCCTGACGGCGACATGCGTGCAAATACGGGCTTTTACTAGGCGCGGCTACTGTTAGTTTAGGTACACGCCTATAAAGCGGAGGATGCAATGGAACCGCAGGTACATATCGTCGACGACGACGATGCGGTGCGTCGTTCGCTGCGGGTTCTGCTTGATTCGATTCAGCTTTCCAGTATCGAATACCCGACCGGCCGGGCGTTCGTCGAACGCGAACGCGATCTTTGTCCGGGCTGCGTCCTGCTCGATCTGCGGATCCCCGACATGAGCGGGCTCGATATTCAAAAATCGCTGGCCGGCGAAGCGCAGCATCTGCCGGTGATCTTCATGACCGGCTACGGCGATATCGAGGCCTCGGTGTCGGCCATGCGCGAAGGCGCGGCCAATTTTCTGACCAAGCCGGTCAAACCGGAACTATTGCTGGCCGAGGTGCGCGAATCGATCGAGCGCAGCCGCGAAATCCTGGCCGAACAACAGCACTGCGAGAGCGTTCGTGCGCGCATGGCGCTGCTTACACTGCGCGAGGCGGACGTGCTCAAAGAAGTGGTCGCCGGTTGGTCAAACAAGCATATCGCGCGCCGGCTCGGCATCAGCCCGAAGACGGTCGAGCTGCACCGCGCCAACGTAATGAACAAGATGCATGCGGGATCGCTGGCGGAACTGGTGCGGCTGCACCTGACCGCGACCGGCGAGGCGCCGAGCGCATCGCACAATCGCGGCCCGGAACCGCGTCGATAGCCTAATAATTCGATGCATCATTCGGTCTTATCGGCCGGCTCATTGCAAACCGGCAGTTCGAGCACGAAGCTCGCGCCGGCCTCGACATCGGTTTCGGCCCAGAGCTGGCCGCCGTGGCGTTCCGCCAGGGCGCGGCTGATCGACAGCCCCATGCCCATGCCGTCGCGCTTGCTGGTGTCGAAGGCGTTGAAGATCGACGACAGGTTTTCTTGCGGAATACCGTCGCCGGAATCGCGCACCCGCACGCGCACCGCGTGAGCGTGCGTGGTTTCGATATCGATCTGCAGCACGCGCCGGCCGCAATCCGCCATCGCGTCCAACGCGTTGGTCATCAGATTGACCAAAATCTGTTCAATCTGTGCCGAGTTACCGCGTACCGAGGGCCGGTTGGAAGGCGCGCTGAAACGAACGTCCACATCCAGTTGGCGGGCCCGGCGCTCGGCCAGCGCTATGCTTTCCTCGACCACGCGGACCAGATCGAAGCTGCGCACCCGATCCTTGCCCTGACCGATCATATTGCGCGCAGTGGCCACGATATGGTCGGCGCGCTCGGCCTGGTCGGTGATCTGCTCGACCAGCGAGACCAGCGCTTCGTCGTGCCGGGCCGTGCGCAGCAGGCGGGTCAGCGCGTTGGCGTAATTGCCGATGGCGGCCAGCGGCTGGCGCACCTCGTGTGCCAGGCCGGCGGCCATTTCGCCGAGCTTGGCCATGCGCTGGAGATGCGCCATGCGGTCGTCTTCCTCGCCGTCGGCCTTGGACTTGGGCTCGGCGGTCCGGCTTTCAATTTCCTCGAAGACCACGAATATGCCGCGCACCTCGTTCTGGGTAAAGCAAGGCATGGCTCGCAGCCTTAGCCGGTCGGTATCGTCATTCTCCCCGGTGCAATCGAGCTGTACGCTCAGTGTTTGACGGCGCTCGATCGCGTTCGTCAGATATTCGCCGACCGCCGGCGAGCAGACGCCGTCGAAGAAGTCGCCCGCGTTCGCGTCACGATCCGGCTGGCCGAAACGTCGCTTGAACGCTTCATTCGTGATCTCGAAGCGCCTCCCGGCATCGAGATAAGCGATCGCGGGATCGCTGATGCCGGCGAGCAGCTGTAGTTGCCGGCGGGTGGTTTCTGTTTCGGTGCTGTCGTCCATCACCTCGTTCACGGATGGCATTCCCGCATGCTCCTGCCGCGTCGCTATCGACCGGCTGTCGGTCGGCGTGCCTGCCGGCAAGCGCCTGATGTATCGATCATGCATGGCTGACGGCATCGGCTTCCAACTCATGGCCGGATGCCGCTTACTCGGGTAACACCCATCATAAGTGTGACGGAGCCCCCGGCGAATGCGGGTTTTCCCGAGGGCGGTCGCGGTAGATCGCCGGTACTACAAGCCGAAAACCGGTGTTCAGATGACGGGTATCGTTCCCGCCAAACCGATGTCATGAGCAGTCGTAATCCGTACACCGAGTCCAATCGCAGCGAGTCCACCGCCAATCCCGACCTGAACGCGCGCAGCAAGGACGCGGATCTGGAACAGGATCGTCATCGCAATCAGGGCGAGGACCTGCGCACCAACCAGGGCGTGCGCATCGCCGACAATCACAACCAGCTCAAGGCCGGCGAGCGCGGACCGACGTTGATGGAAGATTTCATCTTTCGCGAGAAGATGAATCATTTTGACAACGAACGTATCCCCGAGCGCGTCGTGCATGCCCGGGGTGCGGCGGCCCACGGCCATTTCATGCCCTACGAGAACGCCGCGAAATATTCGAAGGCCGCGGTGTTTTCCGACCAGGCCACGCCCGTATTCGTGCGTTTTTCCACCGTGCAGGGCTCGCGCGGCTCCAACGACACCGTCAGAGACGTGCGCGGTTTCGCCACCAAGTTCTATACCTCGGAAGGTATCTGGGATCTGGTGGGCAACAACATGCCGGTGTTCTTCATCCAGGACGCGATCAAGTTCCCGGACCTGGTGCACGCGGTCAAGCCCGAGCCGCACAACGAGATCCCGCAAGGCCAGTCGGCCCACGACACGCTCTGGGATTTCGTCTCGCTGATGCCGGAATCGGCGCACATGATTCTCTGGACCATGTCCGACCGCGCGTTTCCGCGCCACTATCGTTTCATGGAAGGCTTTGGCGTGCATACGTTCCGGTTGGTCGACGGGCACGGCAAATCGCGCTTCGTGAAGTTCCACTGGAAGCCGGTGGCGGGCACCTGCTCGCTGGTCTGGGACGAAGCGCAGAAACTCTGGGGCCGCGATCCGGACTTCAACCGCCGCGAGATGTGGAGCGACATCGAAAACGGCGATCCGCTGGAATGGGAGCTCGGTATTCAGGTGGTCGAGGAAGAAGACGAAATGAGCTTCGATTTCGATATTCTCGACGCCACCAAGATTATTCCCGAGGAAGAGGTGCCGGTGGAGCCGATCGGCAAACTGGTGCTCGATCGCAACCCGTCCAACTATTTCGCCGAGACCGAGCAGGTCGCCTACAACCCGGCGCATATCGTGCCGGGGATCGATTTCACCAACGATCCGCTGCTCCAGGGCCGGCTGTTTTCCTATCTGGACACCCAGATGATTCGCCTGCAAGGGCCGAACTTCCACGAATTTCCGATCAACCGCCCGGTCTGTCCGTTCGCCAACAACCAGCGCGACGGCATGCATCGGCACACGGTCAATACCGGCCAGGCGGCCTACGAGCCGAATTCGATCGACGACGGCTGGCCGGCCGAGACTGCGCCGGGGCCGAAAGCCGGCGGCTTCGAGTCGGTCAACGAAAAGATCGACGCCGCCAAGATCCGGGCCCGCAGCGGTTCTTTCGGCGATCACTACTCGCAGGCCCGGCTGTTCTGGAACAGCCAGAGCGATGTCGAGAAAGAGCACATCGTCGCGGCCTACACCTTCGAACTGTCGAAGGTCGCCCGGCCGTATATCCGCGAGCGCGTGATCCAGCAGATCCTGCCCAACATCTCGATGGACCTCGCCCGCGGCGTGGGTGAAAAGCACGGCATTTCGGTGCCGGATGCGCCGCCGGCCGAAGAGGGCGAATACGGTCACGGCCGGACCGAGAAATCGCAGGCGCTGAGCCTCATGGCGCGTCTGCCCGGCAATATCAAGCATCGGAAGGTGGCGATCCTGGCGGCCAACGGGGTGGATGCCGGCGAAGTCGCCGAGATCAGTAATCGGCTGACCCAGGGCGGCGCCACGCCGTTGATCATCGCGCCCGACATGGCGCCGGTGGAAGCGGCCAACGGCGAGATGATCGAGAGCGACGCCATGCTCAACGGGCTGCCCTCGGTGACCGTGGACGCGGTGATCGTGCCGGGCGGCGCGGCCAGCGTGGAGCGCCTGGCGCATCTAGGGCCGGCGGTGTACTACCTGCAGGAAGCGTTCAAGCATCTCAAGCCGATCGCCATCGTCACCCAGGCCGAGGAGCTGATGACCAAGGCCTGCTTCTTCCGCATGGCCGAGGGCGTGTTCTGCGGCGAGAACATCGCCGACGTGTTCGACGAGTTCGCGGACGCGCTGGCGCACCACCGGGTGTGGTCGCGTAACTGCGTCGCCAACGATATGCCGGCATGACCGACCGGGCGGGCCGTCCGCGGATACGACATGGGCGGCCCGTTTGGCTGTGGCTGGCACCGTAATAAAGATAGAGCTGAACGTTTGTTGCAGGAGCACCGTTATGGCCGACGATCACGGCAAGGCCGTCAAGAACGACGACCAGTACGAAGCGTTGCGGGAAGAGGGCGCGAGCAAGGAAAAGGCGGCCCGTATCGCCAACGCCGACAACCCCGGCAAGAAGGGCGGCAAGGCCGACCGCTACGAGGCGTGGACCTACGACCAGCTCTACGAAAAAGCCCAGGAAGTCGGCATCGAGGACCGCTCCAAGATGGACAAGGCCCAGCTCAAGCGCGCCCTGCGCTCGCATTGATCGGGCGGCGCCGCGGGCCGGCCGGCCCGCGGGCACGGCAGTCGCTAACGGCGCCGTCCTCGTTGGCGACAGCAGGTTCCGTGCCGCCGGCATCGACCGGCGGCGCGGGCAGAATGGCGGGCGCGGTCTGGGCGATGCGCAGCGGGCGTTGTGGGGTCATTGCATGTCTTCGGAGCGTTGAACGATGTATATCATGCATATCGCGTTGCAAGGCTGCCTGAGAGCGGGCGCCATCGAATACGGGATTACCGCCGATACCGGCGGGCATATTCAATACCTGCTGGCGCTGGTCGCGGCCTCGGCGGCCGATCCCGACATCGAACGCATCGATATCGTGACCCGGGCGTTCGACTGCGACTTCAGCGCGCACGATTATCGTTGCCCGGTCGAGCGCATCGACGACAAGATCACGCTCTATCGGCTGCCCACCGATACGCCCGGCTATCTCGACAAACAGGCGCTGGCCGGCGAGCTCGACAGCTTCACCCGGGCGCTCGGCGAACGAATCGGCCGGGTGATGCCGCGCCCCGACGTGATCCATGCCCACTACGCCGACGCCGCCGAGGTGGCCGCGGGCATCGAGGCCCGCCACGGCATTCCGTTCGTGTTCACCGCGCACTCGCTGGGCCGGGTCAAGCAGGCCTGCACCGATGCGCCGGCCGACGCCGCGCTGGAGCGGCGCATCGCGTTCGAGGAGAACGCCCTGGCGCGAGCCCGGCTGGTGCTCGCCAGCTCGCGCGACGAGGCCGAGGTCCAGTACGCCGGCTACCGCGAATACGACCCCGGCCGTATCCGTGTCCTACAGCCGGGGATCGACGCCCCCCGATTCGCCGCGGGCGCCTCCGGCGAGCGCGTCGCGGCGATGCTCGCGCGCTTTCTCGCCGCACCCGACAAGCCGGCGATTCTGGCGATCGCGCGCCCCGTGTCGCGCAAGAATCTGGCCGGGCTGGTGCGCGCTTTCGGCCAATCGGAGCACCTGCGCGCCAAGGCCAATCTGGTGATCGTGGCCGGCACGCGCACGCGCCTGGCGGCGCTCGAACCCGAGGCCGAGGCCAACATGCGCGAACTGCTGGCCCTGATCGACGATTACGATCTGCATGGCCGGATCGCCTACCCGAAACGGCACGAGACCGCCGACGTGCCGGGCTTCTACGCCTGGGCGCGCGAGCGCGGCGGCGTGTTCGTCAATCCGGCGTTCAACGAGCCGTTCGGGCTGACGCTGCTGGAAGCGGCGGCCGCCGGGCTGCCGGTGGTCGCCACCGATAGCGGCGGGCCCAACGATATCGTCGCGCATTGTCGCAACGGCATGCTCGTGTCCCCGCGCGACCCGCACGCGCTGGCCGGCGCGATCGATACGCTGCTGTCCGACCGGCTGCGCTGGCAGCGCTGCGCGCGGGCCGGCGCGCGCGCGAGCACGGACTACGACTGGCACCAACACGCCGCGCGCTATCACGCGCTGCTGCGCGACCTCGTTTCGGTACCGCGGCCGGCGCCGGTCGCGGCATCCGCGCATCTGCTGGTCTGAGATATCGATCGTCTAGCGGTTCGAGCTGGCGGCACGGGCCGGGAGAACCCTTGTGTCACATTAGGGCCCACCGGATTCCTCCCGATCCCGCCCTGACGATATCTTGAAAACTTCACATGACCGATACGAAACGGTAAGGATTATAGTTATGCAAGCGTCTAATCTAAAAGACCTTTACATCGCTGCGCTGAAAAAAATGCACGACGGTGAGAAGCAAATCGTCAACGCCTTGCCGAGCATGGCGCAGAACGCTACTAACAGCGATCTTCAAAGCGCTTTCCAGGATCATCGCGGCGAAAGTGAAACCCACCAGAGTCGGCTGGAAGAAATCCTGCAGGACCTGGGCGAAGAGGCCTTGTCAAACGAGAACGAGAACGAGGTTGTGACGGCCTTGGTGCAGCAGGGCGAATCCGTGATTCAGTCCGGTGCCGACGAACACGTTCGGGACGCGGCCTTGATCGCCGCGGCCCAGCAGGTCGAGCATTTCGAGATCGCCTCTTACGGCTCGCTTGTCAACTTCGCGGAAGCGCTTGATCGCACGGAAGACGTCGACCGGCTCAAGGAAACGCTCAACGAAGAGAAATCGGCCAACGACAAGCTGAACGATATAGCCAAGAGCGACGTCAATCCGAAAGCGTTGAAGAGCTAACGCAAAACGGGCTTGTACCAACATGTAAAACAAGGATGCAAAAGGAAGATGAAAGCAATCCGCAAATGAACGCGAAAAACGCAAATAAAAACGAATTTTCTTTATTTTGCGTACATTGCGTTTATTTGCGGACTTGCTCTTTTTCTTAGCGGCTATCGCTACATCATTGTGACGGTTGGTATTATTTCTTGACCCCGATCTCGCAATCGAATCTTGCGGGGTCGGGGTTTTTCATTGATACGGTGCCCAAACAAGAGCCCGGGCGGCGGGTCGCGCCGCCCGGGCCGGGTTCACGCCGCGTGTTCGGCGCAGTGGTTGCAGCAATAGACCCGGTCGCCGTGATGGACGCCTTGGCCGATCACCTTGCAGCCGCAGGCCGGGCAGGCCGGCGCCATGCCGTGGATCGCGCACTGGAATGTGTCGAAGGTGTGGGTTTTGCCGTTCTGGGTGACTTCGAAGGCGTGCTCGTAGTCGTTGCCGCAGGTTTCGCATTGAGCCATGAGTCGCTCCTATTGGCTGTTTTGATATCGGGTCAATAAGAATCAATCCGGGGTCAGGACGACCTTCACGCAGCCGTCTTCCTTGGCGTTGAACTGGGCATAGGCGTCGGCGGCCTGGGACAGCCCGTAGCGGTGCGTGATAATAAACGAGGGATCGATCAGCCCCTGCTCGATCGTGCGCAGCAGCGCCGGCATATAAGCGTGCATATGGGTCTGCCCGCTCTTGACCGACAGCGATTTGTTCATCAGGCCATTGAGCGCGAAGCCGTCGATCGGGCTGGTATAGACGCCCGCCAGCGACAGACGGCCGCCCTTGCGGCAGCACTTGATCATCTCGTTGACGGCTTCCGGGTGATTCGGCTCGCCGGAATCCGGATCGCGCCGGACCGCTTCGGGATCGCCGGCGCCGTGCGCTTCGGCGCCCACGCCGTCGACGCAGCAGTCGGGGCCGCGGCCGTGGGTCATATCCTGTAGCCGCTGGTAGACGTCTTCCTGTTCGAAGTTGATCACTTCCGCGCCGGCTCTGCGCTCGGCCAGGTTCAAGCGCTCGGGCACGCGGTCGACGGCGATGACCCGCCCGGCGCCCATCATCCAGGCGCTGCGGATGGCGAACAGCCCGACCGGGCCGCAGCCCCAGATGGCGACGGTATCGCCGGGCTGCACGTCGCAGTTGTCGACCGCCATCCAGCCGGTGGGGTAGATGTCCGACAGAAACAGCAGTTGTTCGTCGGCATAGTCGGATTCGATTTTGAGCGGCCCGACATCGGCATAGGGTACGCGCACGTACTCCGCCTGGCCACCGGGAATGCCGCCGAGCAGGTGCGAATAACCGAACAGCGCCGAGGGCGAGTGGCCCATCGCCTGCGCGGCCTGATCGGCATTGGGATTGGACTCGTCGCAGAGCGAGTACAGGCGCCGGTTGCAGAAGAAACAGTCGCCGCAGGCGATGGTGAAGGGCACCACCACCCGATCGCCGGCTTGCAGATTGGCGACGCCGTCGCCGGTTTCGACCACCTCGCCCATGAACTCGTGGCCGAGCACGTCGCCGGCCTGCATGCCCGGCATGACGCCGTTGTACAGATGCAAATCGGAGCCGCAGATCGCGGTCGCGCTCACTTTGACGATGGCGTCGCGCGGGTCCTGGATTTGCGGATCGGCCACGCGATCGACACGCACGTCATGGGTGCCGTGCCAGGTTAGAGCATGCATACAGGCTCCTAAAAACAAAGTCCGACTCCCAGCATTCAGACAATGCGCGGCCGGCGGCTATACGGCAGTGCGAAGAGGCGCTTACGGGGTTTACCTAGAGGACCGTTGCCCGGCGCGGCGGGCGATAACGGTGCACAGGCTGGGGCAGTCATCGCCGCAAGCGGCTATGTGCTTTCCCGGATCAACTCGGCGGCGTGCGTGCGCGACCATGTTCGACAAGACGTATTTGCGATGAAAGCAAATCGGTTAATGAGTTCACGGTTATGAGTTCGACTTCGACACGCATAGTGATTGTAGGCGGCGGCGCCGGCGGTCTGGAACTGGCGATCCGGCTGTCGCGGGAACGCGAGCTCCGGGTGTTCCTGGTCGATCAGGCGGCCACCCATGTGTGGAAGCCGCGGCTGCACGAGATGGCGGCCGGCGCGCGGCGCGGCATGGTCGACGAGATGGAATACGCGGGGCTGGCGGAGCGCTGGGGTTTTGCCTTCGTGCAGGGCAGCCTGCGCGACGTCGATCCCGAGGCCAAGCGTATCCGGCTCACCGCCATGGCGGATGCCCTGGGGCGGACCGTGGTCGACCCGCGCGATCTGGAATACGACGTGCTGGTGCTCGCGCTGGGCGGCGTCACGCCCGATCTCGGCGTCGAGGGCGTGCTCGATCATGCCTTCATGCTGGACCGGGCCGAAGACGCCGAAAAGCTGTTCCAACGGCTTTCCCTGGCGGCGCTGGAAGCCACCGTCGACGGCAGCGGCGACGACCGCAACGACAAGGGCATGGACGTGGTCATCGTCGGCACCGGGCTGACCGGTGTGGAGCTGTCGGCTTATATCGCCACCGACGCCCAGCCGGCCGCGGTCGCGCCGCGCGATGCCCGCCCGGCGATCCGCGTAACACTGGTGGAGGCGGTCGACGAGTTCATGCCCTCGATGGGCGAGCCCGAGCGCGCCGCCGTGCGCCAACGGCTCGAGGATGTGGGCGTGACTATCCGCACCGGCTGCCAGATCAGCCGGGTCACGCCCGACCACGTCGAAACCGAGGGCGGCGAGCGGCTCGATTCGCAGTTGACGGTATGGGCGACCGGGCGCGTGGGGCCGCCGATAGCCGGCGAGATCAGCGCGCTCGAGAGCAACAAGAAGCGCCAGTGGCGGG
>NZ_DASSKM010000087.1:0-5149 GCF_035690525.1 Salinisphaera sp. | reverse complement strand
TCAGCGACAATGAAGCCGCTCGGCAGGTGAACAACGCCAAAACCGAGATCTTTCAATCCATCAATCAAGCCCGGATTCCGGCTGCCTGAAGCTCGCTATCCGCCGCGCTGCTCAGGCTCATGTCTGGGTTGGAAAAGACTGACTTCGCGCGACGAGCCACGGCCGCTGGACCGGGCGGCCAACGCCTAGATTCCCACGGTTAGCCGAGTTGCGTGTCTCGCGTGGCACAATGCGCGCATGAGCAGCGTGCAATCCGGGCCGCGGGTCAACAGTAGCGGCTATACACTCGGCGAGGAGATCGCCAATGCCGTTACCGCCGGTATCGGCACGGCGTTGTCGATCGCCGGCATGGTGGTGCTGGTGGTCTATGCGGCTCTCGAGGGTAATGTCTGGCATGTCGCCGGCGTATCGATTTTCGGCACCTGCCTGATCTTTTCCCACTTGGCGTCGACGCTCTATCACAGCATCGTGCCGCCGCGGGCCAAGACGGTGCTACGGGTGGTCGATCATCTGGCGATTTATGCGCTGATCGCCGGCACCTATACGCCGTTCACGCTGGTGAATCTACGCGGCGTGTGGGGCTGGAGTCTACTGGCTCTGATTTGGGCGCTCGGACTGGCCGGCGTGATCATCAAAACGACAAAGCTACGGCATGTACGCTATCTGTCGACGTCGTTTTACGTGGCCATGGGCTGGACCGTCGTGCTCGTGATCAAACCGCTTCTGGAAAACGTTGCAAGCGGCGGCATTTGGCTATTGCTGGCCGGCGGGCTGGCGTATACCGCCGGCGTGATCTTCTTTGCCTGGAATCGCATTCCCTACAACCACGCCATTTGGCATTTGTTCGTGATCGCCGGCAGCGCCTGTCATTTTTTCGCGGTGCTGTTTTACGTGATTCCGCTGGCCTATCCGGCGGCGACCCCGGGCTGCGCCGTCGGTTTATGAGCATGCCAAGCGCGCAGTCCGTACTCGAATCGGTCTTCGGCTACGGCGCCTTCCGCGGCCAGCAAGCCGACATCATCAGCCACGTCGTCGACGGCGGGGATGCGCTCGTGCTGATGCCGACCGGCGGGGGCAAGTCTCTGTGCTATCAGATTCCCGCGCTGGTACGGCCCGGCGTCGCGGTGGTGGTCTCGCCGTTGATCGCGCTCATGGCCGATCAGGTCGCGGCACTGCGTCAGCTCGGCGTCGCCGCGGCGTATTTGAATTCCACGCTCGACCCCGAGTCGCAAAGCGCGATCGAGCGCGACATCGCCGGCGATGCTCTGGATATCGTGTATATCGCGCCGGAGCGGTTGCTCCAGCCGCGAACGCTGGACCTTCTACAGCGCGCGCCGATCGCCCTGTTCGCCATCGACGAGGCGCACTGCGTATCGCAATGGGGGCACGATTTCCGCCCCGAATATCGCCAGCTCGGGGCGCTGGGCGAACAGTTCCCCGACGTGCCGCGCATGGCGCTGACCGCGACCGCGGACCTGCCGACCCGCGCCGAGATCGTAGAGCGCCTTGCGCTGGAAGATGCCGCGCATTATCTGCACAGCTTCGACCGGCCGAACATCCAATACCGCGTGGCTGAACGCGGCAGCGCCAGGCAACAGCTCGCCGATTTCATCGATCGCGAGCACCCGGGCCAAGCCGGCATCGTCTATTGCCTGTCCCGGCGCAAGGTCGACGACACGGCCGAATGGCTGACCAACGCCGGCTATACCGCGCTGCCTTATCATGCGGGGCTATCGCCGGCGATGCGCGCACAGCACCAGGCGCGGTTTCTGCGAGAAGAGGGCGTGATCATCTGTGCCACAGTCGCTTTCGGCATGGGGATCGACAAGCCCGACGTGCGCTTCGTTGCGCATCTGGATCTGCCGGCCAGCATCGAGGCTTATTATCAGGAAACCGGGCGTGCCGGGCGCGACGGCGAACCGGCCACGGCCTGGATGCTCTACGGCCTGGGCGATACGGTACAGCGGCGGCGCATGATCGAGCAGGGCGCGGCCGCCGAAGAGCGCAAGCGCGTGGAGCGCGCCAAGCTGGACGCCATGCTGGCCTACTGCGAAATCGCGAGCTGCCGACGTATCAATCTGCTCGGCTATTTCGGCGAAACCCGCGAGACCGACTGCGGCAACTGCGACACCTGCCTCAATCCACCGGAAACCTATGACGCGACCCGCTACGCGCGCATGGCATTGTCGGCCGTCTATCGTACCGGGCAACGCTTCGGCACCGGTTACGTCATCGATCACCTGCGCGGCGCGCATTCCGATCGCGCGCGCCGACTCGGCCACGACGCGTTGTCCACCGCCGGCATCGGCGTGGACCTGTCCGCCAAGCAGTGGCGGTCGATCATCCGTCAGCTTATCGCGCTCGGCTATATCCGGGTCGAACACGCTTACGGAGGGCTGCAGCTCACCGAGGGTTGCCGTGAACTCCTGCGCGGCGATCGGAGCCTCGAACTACGAGTCGACCGTAGTGCCAAACGTGCGCGTCGTGCGATCAAGAAAGAACTGCCGCCGATCGAGATCGAGGACGAACCGCTCTGGGAAGCGCTGCGCGCACTGCGGCTCGATTTGGCCCGCGAGCAGGACGTGCCGCCCTACGTGATTTTCCACGACGCCACGTTGCGCGAGATGCTGGCCCGCCGCCCGACAAACATCGCCGAACTGGCCGAAGTGCCGGGTGTGGGCGAAAAGAAACGCGATGCCTACGGCCGAACATTCATCGACAAGATCGCTGAATTTTCAACTTAAACATGTTCATTGCGCGCGGCTTCGGCGGGCGCGCGGGCGGGGCAGCGCGTATAATCGCGCGTCGTCATCGTTGTCGACTACGCAGTCATGATCGCATTCGAGACTATCGAGTCCGCCGCGCTCCAGCGCCTCGGCAGCCAAGCCGAGTTGGAGGCCGCACTGGTGCGTCCAGAGCCGCCCGAAAGCCTTGCCATGATCGGAGACGATCGTTATCTGTCGGTCATGTGTCGACGGATCTTTCGCGCGGGCCTGACGCATCGACTGGTCGACGCGCGCTGGCCGGCCTTCGAAGCCGCCTTCGAGGATTTCGACCTCGCGGCCGTATCAGCGCTTACCGACGACGACCTCAAGCGCCTGGCAGCCGACGAAAGCCTGATCCGCCACCGCAAGAAGATTTTCGCCGTACGCGACAACGCGCAGGCCATGCAGGCGATCGTTGACGCATTCGGCAGCTTCGGATTCTGGCTCGCCGAATGGCCCGAAGATGAAATCGTCGATTTATGGGCCGAACTCAAAAAACGCTTTACACAGCTGGGCGGCAATTCCGGACCGGCGTTTTTGCGCATGGCCGGCAAGGACACGTTTCTGCTTACGGATTGGGTGATCCAGGCCATGGGTGAATGGAACGTATATTCCGGAAAAACGAACTCTCGCGGCGCGCACGCGGATATTCAGGCATTATTCAATACATGGCACACAGAATCCGGCCGGCCATACTGTGAGATCAGCCAGATACTCGCATTTTCGATCGATTGAACAAGACGTAATTGATGGTGACATTTCGAAAACACGCGCAGGCGCTCGCGATCGTCTCGATGATCGCAGCGATGGCGATGCTTGCCGGTTGCGGCTCGGATCAGCCCACGCCCGTGCATATTCGCGGGCAGTTGGCTTTGGCTGGGGGCGGCCGGCTCCCGGACAACGCCAGTGCGCGCATCAGTCTGGTCGGACACGATGTCGCGAGCGGCGACAGCCGCATCGTGGCCGAGCGCACGCTGCACGATGTCGGCAACTTACCAGTGGATTTCAATATCGCGGTTGGTTCCGAATTGCTGGGTACGGGTGGCCAATACGGACTGTCGGCGCAGATCATGGACAAAAACGGCGATGTTCGCTGGGAAACGCCGATAGCCCAGTCCGTGACCCCGCGCGAGCAGAAACAACCGGTGCTGCTCATGCTGCAGGCCGACCGGGCCGGCGCATCCGAAGATTTTCATCATTATCGCTGTGGCGACGACTTCCGCTTCGACATGAGCAACAACAAGGCGCACGCCGTGCTGCATCTGGGCAAGCGACAGATAAGCCTCGCCGCGCAAAAGTCGGGAAACACTCAAACCGCGATCTATACCGACGACCACGGCGATCAGCTCATCTTCGGCCACGACAAGATCACACTCAAAGTCGACGGCACCAGCCACATGAACTGCCGCCGAGTTGCGGATAGCGCCGCGAAAAGCCGGAACAAGAAGCCAAATAATGCCGACAAGAACGGCGCAAGTGCCACGAGAGCCGGTAACGGCATGAGTGAGCCGCCAGCCAACGAAAACTCGGATGGCTCGACGAACGACAGCGGATCATAGACCGATCGGATCGCTGCTAGCAGCGTGGCATTCGCTGCCGTCTGCCGCCAAGCGCAACAGGACGTCGTTGCCTTAAGCCAGCGTTTGTGAACGATTGACCAGTCAACTTTGGTTTCTAAGCCTCGTGACTTTGTGCTCTGGATCGCGTTGGTTGTTTCTGTTCTCTGTCTCAATCCGCCGCTGTTCGGCCCGTACGCTCTCGTTGCTGTGCCTGTGATCCTGTTATTTCGTTTGCCCACCTGGTCGGCGCTGGACCGTAGGTTAGGGCGCATCGGTCCCCGTTGGCTCTTCTACGCCTTTTATCCGGCTCATTTGGTGGTTCTTGGTTCTGTGGCTTTTTTCTATGCATAAAAAAAGCCCGATCAGATCTGATCAGGCTTTATGTGTTTATGAGGGGCGGCTATTTTTTTCTTGGAATCGCCGCGCCGATGATGACCACGCCGAGGGCCAATCGATGACCCAGATTAGCATTTAAGGGCGCTGAATACCCCGATATAGATGATCTCAGTCATTACTGTCCTCATCCTTCCCACGATGATCACTCCAGCGGCGCCGGCAGTGGTCCGCCAATCCCCTGAATCAGGCGAGAACTGCGCGACAATCGCCTGCGTCACGGTCCCCAGCGCGCCCGCCTGGATCAGCGCCACCCCGATCCGGCGGATATCCGCATGGATGGCGCTGTAATCTCGCGACCGATACCAGTCAAATATCTTCATCAGACATTTTCTCCATAAACCGCTCGTGGAACGCCTTACTTGCCTTATCGGCGCGTAGCCATCCGGCCTTTTATATCGGCGGCGTCGCCGATGATCATATTGTGCATAA
>NZ_DASSKM010000086.1:0-15001 GCF_035690525.1 Salinisphaera sp. | reverse complement strand
TGACAAGGTTGCATGATCGCCCAGCACCCGGAATCGATACAGGACCGCTTCATGCAACACGTCGAGCGCGCCATCCTCGATCTACGCCGCGGCCTGCCCGTAGTGGTCGATACGCCGCACCGCCGGTATTTGGTGGCGTCGCTCGAAGGTACGACCGCCGCGCTGCTCGACGAATTGCAAAAAGGCGCCCGGGGCGCGCCGCAGCTTGTGGTCACGGAGCACCGGCTGGCCCATCTGGGCCGGGAGCGGCCGCCCGCGGTCGCCGCCATCGAACTGGCCGCGTCCGATTCCCGCGACGATCTGATCCGATGGGCGGCCGAACCCGATGCGCGCTGGCCCGAGGCGCGCGCCACATACACGGTGCACGACGCCGGCCATGCCGCGATCGCGTTGATGCGGCGGGCTTTGCTGCTGCCGGCCGCGATTTTGGCCGAGCCCGACGAGAGTCTGGCGCCGGTGATTCAGCGACGGCTCGAGCGCGGTGATCTGCTGTCGGTCACGGCGGCGGATGTGTTCGCCCATCGCCGCGCCGCGCCGTCGCTGCTGCGCCGGGTGAGCGAGGCGGACGTCCCGCTCGAGGCCGCGCCGAACGCCCGATTCGTGGTCTTTCGTGAAGCCGACGGCATGCGCGAGCACGTCGCGATTGTCATCGGCGACAGCCGGCGTTGGGCCGACCCGGTGCCGGTGCGCCTGCATTCGGCCTGTCTGACCGGGGACCTGTTCGGCAGCCTGCGCTGCGATTGCGGCCCCCAACTCAAGGCGAGCGTCGCCGCCATCCACGCGCGTGGCGGCGGCGTGCTGCTCTACCTCGCCCAGGAAGGGCGCGGGATTGGCCTGACGAACAAGCTGCGCGCCTACCAGATGCAGGACGACGGTCTGGACACCGTCGACGCCGATCACGTACTGGGCTTCAGCAAGGACGAGCGCGACTACGCCGTGGCACGCGAAATGCTGGCCCAGATCGGGGTCGATCGCATCGATCTGCTGACCAACAACCCGGCCAAGATCGAGGCGATGAACCGCGAACCGATCGAAGTCGTGGGGCGTAGCGGTGTCTACGGGCGCCTGACACCGCACAACCGGCGTTATCTGACGACCAAGGCGGAGCGCGCCGGCCACTGGCTCGATGCGCTACTCGCCGAGCCGTTCGACTCCAATGGGAGTGACCTGTAAAAGGCAGCTGCGCGGGTTTGCTTCAAGCTGGAGCCGCGGATAAGTGTGGCTCGTCACAGATTAAGCGCGTCCAAGAGCCATATCTGCCGAATCGCGCGGCTTGGCAGAGGCCAATGAAAACCTCACGGCAAGCCGCGGGGCATGGCACTCAAGTGAGTGAATACTGCCCCCGCAACTCCTAACTCTCCCGATTACTTATCTATGCGGCCGCCCTGAGTACAACCATCTGCCAATAGCTCATTTAAATAGAAAACATAAAAATCCCGAATTAGGCGCATTATACAAACCACACAAGGGGGCATCATGGCCGTTGGCGTATGGGTCAGTCTGGCCGTTTATTTTCTGTTGATGCTCGGTATCGGCATCTACGCTTGGCGCAAAGCGACGTCATCGTCGGAGGGTTATCTGCTCGGTGGGCGTGGTTTAAGTCCTGCAGTCGCAGCGCTTTCGGCAGGGGCTTCCGATATGAGCGGCTGGCTGCTCCTGGGTCTTCCCGGGGCGCTTTTCGTCACTGGTTTGTCGGCCTCGTGGATCGGTATCGGCCTATGGTGTGGCGCCCTGGTCAACTGGATTATCGTGGCTCCGCGCCTGCGCGAGCAGACCGAGCGTTACGATAACGCACTGACTATTCCCGCGTTTCTTTCCAGTCGTTTTCCGAGCCGGGCGCTGGCGCTCAGGACGGTATCCGCGGTTATCATCGTGGTATTTTTCGTGGTGTATACAGCCTCCGGCCTGGTCGCGGGTGGCAAGCTGTTTGAAACCGCTTTTCAAGGTCTTTTCAACTTCGGCGGGCTCAGCGAGTACCAGACGGGCATCTGGCTGACGCTCATCATCGTGCTGATCTATACCTCGATCGGCGGCTTCCTCGCGGTCAGTCTCACCGATTTCGTACAAGGCTGCATCATGATGCTGGCCCTGATCATCATGCCGCTGGTGGTGCTCTACGGCTACGGCGGCGGCGGTATTTCCCAGAGCTCGGAGACGCTGTCCGAGATCAGCGAGCCGGCCGGCTATTTGAATATGATTCACGGCCTGAGCATTATCGGCTGGTTGTCCGCGGTCACCTGGGGGCTCGGCTATTTCGGCCAGCCGCATATCATTGTGCGTTTCATGGCGGTGCGTAGCGTAAAGGACGTGCCGGCCGCCCGAAATATCGGCATGTCCTGGATGTTCATCTCGCTCGCCGGCGCCATCGGCGTGGGCATTCTAGGCCGTGCCTATGCGATACGTAACGGCCTGGATATCACCGATCCGGAGACCATTTTCATCATCCTGGCGAAATTGTTGTTCAATCCGTTTATCACCGGCTTCTTGTATGCCGCTCTGCTGGCTGCCGTGATGAGTACGATTTCCAGCCAGCTACTGGTGTCTTCGTCATCGCTGACCGAAGATTTCTATCGATTGTTTCTGCACAAGGAGGCCAGCGAGCGCGAGTGTGTGAACGTCGGCCGAATCAGCGTTGTGGTGGTGGGCCTTATTGCGGCGTTCATTGCGCGCAATCCTGGCTCTTCGGTACTCGGACTGGTCAGCCACGCCTGGGCCGGATTCGGCGCGGCCTTCGGCCCGATGATCATCCTGTCGCTAGTCTGGTCGAGGATGTCCGGCAGCGGCGCGGTCGCGGGGCTGATCGCCGGTGCGGCCACCGTGATTATCTGGGTATCGTTAGGCTGGGATAGCAGTTTTCTCGGCGGTCCGGGTGTCTATGAAATCATTCCGGGTTTCATCATCTCCTGGTTTGCGATCTATGTCGTCAGCCTAATGACGCAGACTCAGGGCGAGTTCCGACCGCTGCAAGCGAACTGAATGCGTCCGCCGTCCCGGGTCGAGCCGCGGCCTTTTTACGAAAAATAGGCACGGAAAATAGATACGGAAAAACAGGGTTCAAGCCGAATGGCACCAAGTTAAGATTCTTCGCGGATCAGCGGGACGGCGGGTTGAGGTGGCGGCGATGCTTCGCCTATAAAGTCGGGGTTACACACCGACCAACTTCGCGAAGGCGCCGTCATGGCCGAGCCCGACGAGAGTCTGGCGCCGGTGATTCAGCGGCGACTCGAGCGCGGTGATCTGTTGTCGGTCGCGGCGGCGGATGTGTTCGCCCATCGCCGCGCCGTCACTGCTGCGCCGGGTGAGCGAGGCGAACGTCCCGCTCAAGGCCGCGCCGAGCGCCCGATTCGTGGTCTTTCGTGAAGCCGACGGCATGCGCGAGCACGCCACGGTTGTCACCGGCGACAGCCGGCGCTGGGCCGTCCGGTGCCGGTGTGCCTGCATTCGGCCTGTCTGACCGGGGACCTGTTCGACAGCCTACGCTGCTGGCCGTTTGACGTATCACGCCCGATAGATCAACCGCGGCCGACATGCGTCACCTTTCTTATTCGTGGCGCACGTTCGATAGTATCCTCCCAAGACTTTACGCCGCGCCCGCGGGGCCGCGGGCGGCCGAACTTGCCGAGGATTTTGCTGCATGACCCACGATACGTCCGATAAGGACGACAAGCACGAGGAGGACGCCGGACAACCGTCTGCCGAAGACAAGCAGAATAGGGAAAACGCATCTCAAAAAGGCGAGCAGGAGCAGATCGCTCAGGCGCAGTCGCCCGAGGAACACGCCAACAGCGAGGAAAAGGAAGAGCCCCCGGTCGGCCCCGGCCGCCTGGCGGGCCTCGCGGTCGGCGCGCTCGGCGTATGTTACGGCGATATCGGCACCAGCCCGTTGTATGCGCTGCGTGAATGCTTCAAGGGGGCGAGCCATCTCGAACCCAGCAACACCAACGTGATCGGCATTCTGTCGCTGATCTTCTGGGCGCTGATTCTGGTGGTTTCGACCAAGTACATGCTGTTCGTGACGCGCGCGAACAACAACGGCGAAGGCGGCATGCTGGCGCTGGTCGCCCTGCTTAACCCCTGGCGCCGCGACGCCGGGCGCCATTCCAAGCTCTTGCTCAAGCTGGGCGTGTTCGGCAGCGCCCTGCTCTACGGCAGCTTCATGCTCACGCCGGCCATCTCGGTCACCAGCGCCGTGGAAGGGCTGAACGTGGCGACATCGATCTTCAAGCCCTACGTGGTCCCCATCACGATCGTGATCCTGATCGCGTTGTTCGTCATTCAGAGCCGCGGCACGGAAGCCGTCGGCAAATTTTTCGGCCCGGTCATGATCACCTGGTTCGTCACGCTCGCCGCGCTTGGCGTCTACGGCATCGTGCACGAGCCGGGCGTGCTCGTCGCGATCAACCCGTGGCACGCCGTGGACTTCTTCGTTCGCAACCAGTGGACCGGCTTCATCGTGCTGGGCGCGGTGTTTCTGGTCGTGACCGGCGGCGAAGCCTTGTATGCCGACATGGGCCACTTCGGCCGGCGCCCGATCCAGGTCGCCTGGTTCGGTCTGGTGCTGCCGGCGCTGTTGCTCAACTACTATGGCCAGGGCGCGATGCTCATTCATGCGCAAGGCGCCTCGGCCAACCAGCCCTTCTATGAGCTGGCGCCGGACTGGGCGCTCTACCCGCTCGTTGTGCTTGCCACGGCGGCCGCCGTGATCGCCTCTCAAGCCGTGATTTCGGGTGCGTTCTCGCTCACGCGCCAGGCTGTGCAGCTTAATCAGATGCCGCCGATGCGCCTATTTCAGACCTCGTCCGAGGAATACGGCCAGATCTATATGCCGACGCTGAACTGGCTGCTCATGATCGCGACCATCGGGCTGGTGCTCGGCTTTCGCAACTCGACCAACCTCGCCTGGGCCTACGGCGTGGGCATTTCGTTCGCGATGGTCATCACCACCTGTCTGGCGTTCTTCATCATGCGCGAGCGTTGGAAGTGGCCGCTGTGGGTGGCCTTGCCGCTCACCCTGGGTTTTCTTGCGATCGACCTGCCGCTATTCGGCGCCAATCTACTCAAAATTCCGCACGGCGGTTGGTTCCCGGTGGCCACGGCGGTCATCGTATTCCTGCTCATGTCGACGTGGCGGCGCGGCCGTGAACTGCTGCGCGAGCGCCTGGTCGAGGACGAGCCGGTGCCGCTCGACGAGTTCATCGAAGATCTGGCTACCGACGACACTGTACGCGTCAAGGGGACGGCGATCTTTCTCACCGGTAGCGACGCCGGCACCCCGCCCATGCTGCTGCATCACCTCGAACACAATCAGGTTCTGCACGAGCGCGTGCTGCTGCTGACCGTGCGCACCGAGGACGTGCCGCGTCTGCCGGCCGACGACCGGCTCGAGATCGACGATCTGGGCGAAGGCGTCTACCGCGTGTTCGCCCGCTACGGCTTCATGCAAAACCCGAACGTGCCGGTGGCGGTTCGCCTGTGCGAGCGCTTCGGGCTGGACTTCGACACCGACAAGGCGACCTACTATATCGGGCGCGCGACCGTCATCCCGACCGACGAGGTGCCGGGCATGATGCTATGGCGCGAGAAGCTGTTCGCCTTCATGTCGCGCAACGCCATCCAGCCGACGTCCTACTATCACATACCGCCCGAGCGCGTCATCGAATTCGGGCTACAGGTGGAAATTTAGAGACGTTTCATGCTCTGAAAACGTCGGCCTCAGCCGGCCGATGTCCGATTCTGGCATGATCGCGCCATGACGCCGCCGTTGACCGATGAACGCATTTTCGAGGTCGTGCGCCGAATCCCGCCCGGACACGTGGCGACCTACGGCCAGATTGCACGGCTCGTCGGCCGGCCGCGCGGCGCGCGCCGGATCGGCTATGCCCTGCATCGGTGCCCGTCCGGACTGCCTTGGCATCGCGTGATCAACGCCCAGGGCCGTATCTCGTTACCGGCCGACAGTACATCCGGCCTGGCCCAGCGGCGGCGCCTGAGCGAGGAAGGCATCGTCTTTATCAGCGGACGCATCGATCTCGATCGCTATGGTTGGGACGACGCCGCAAACTGAACCGCCCGGCTGGCACGGCCATACGTGATGGCCGCACTCAAAGATACCGGCGTTTCCTTAACTGGCTCATCCAGGACTACGGCTTTCGAGGCTGAACGCGCGTGCTAGATTGGCCAGGCGGCTTCATAATGAAATGAAAGGGCTCCATGGCCAATCTCAGCGCTTCTTTCGAATCCGGCGCGGCGCGCGGTATGCTCGGGCTGCCGGCGGCCCTGCTGCGCATCATGGCCGGCAAGCCGATCGTTCGTGACGGACAGACGCTCGACGTACAGTGCCAGCTGCTGCTCAAGATCATGCGTACGCGCGGCGTCAAGCTGGGCGAAGGCGAGGTGGACGCCCAGCGCAAGCAGATGCTGGCCCAGTCGAGCGCGCTCGCGCCCAGAGCGAACGGCGCGATCGATACCAGCGAGTTCGTGTTGGCCGGCGCAAAAGGCTCGCTTGCCGCGCGCCGGTATCAGCCGGAGCATGCAGCCGATGGCGCGGCCATCGTGTTCTATCACGGCGGCGGCTTTGTGCTGGGCGATCTCGATTCGCACGACGGCTTGTGTCGCGCCCTGGCCGATCGCGCCGCGGCCACCGTGATCGCGATCGACTATCGTCGCGCTCCCGAACACCCCGCGCCGGCCGCCGCACTGGATGCCGTCGCCGCCTTCCGCGATATCGTCTCCCGTGCCGACAAGCTGGGCCTGGACCCACGGCGGCTCGCCGTGGCCGGTGACAGCGCGGGCGGCAATCTGGCCGCGGTGGTCGCCCAGCAGACGCGCGACGACCCGACCGCGCCCTGTGCCCAGCTATTGCTTTATCCAACCGTCGATTTCGCCGAGGACAAGCCGTCCAAGGACCGCTTCGCGACCGGATTCTTTCTCGAAAAAGCCTCGATGGACTGGTTCGAGCGTCATTATCTGCCCGACGGTTACGACAAGCGCGATCCGATGGTCTCTCCGCTACGCGGCGATCTCGCCGGCGTCGCTCCGGCGATTGTGGTCACCGCCGGTTTCGATCCTCTGCGTGACGAAGGCGAAGCCTACGCGGCCGCGCTCAAGACCGCCGGCGTGGACGCGGTCTCTCGCCGCGAGCCCGGCCTGCTCCACGGTTTTGCGAACTTTGCCGGCGGCGTGGAACGCGCCGGGCAGGCGCTGCGCGAAGCCGCCGACGAACTGCGCGCCCGGTTCGACGCCGTAGCCTAGAGGATATCCAAGCAAACGACGGCGGCGGCTTATTTCTAGCTTATTTCTGGGCGCCGCCCTTTTTCACGCCGCCGAAGGCCTTCTTGAGTTCGTCGGCCGAGAGCGCGTCGTCGCCGTCGGTGTCCAGGCGGTCGAAGTAAGGCGTCAGCGCCTCGCGATATTCGCTACGCGAGATCTTGCCATTAGCGTCCGCGTCTATGTGCTTGAACCAACTGCTGATCACCCGGTGGCGGCGCTCCTTGTCCTGGATGTCGGCATCCGCCGGCAGGCCCGGCTGGCCACTATCGAACTCCTGGGCATCGACCTGGTCGTCGGCATTGGTGTCCAGGCGCTTGAACGCCTTGTCCTGGGCGGCATTGGCCTCGGCGCGGCTGATCTTGCCGTTCTCGTCGGTGTCCGCGCTGGTCAGCCCGGCCGCTTGGGCGGTGGCGATGAGCAGCAGGCTCGCACAGCAGACGATGGCCGCGCGGCGGCCGGTCGCGATGGTTCGTTCAAACATAACGCCCTCTTCTGGTCGTTGTTGTGGTTCGCAAGTACGGTGTGCTCACGCTGGCCGGCGCTCAGGTTTCCAGATCTCCGGTTTCGCTAAAGCGTGTGTCCTGATCGTTGGCACCGAGTTGAATGATCGTGACCGGCTGGCCTCGGTCGTTAAAGCCTACATACCCCATACCGGCTTCGTTGACCAGCCGACGATGGGAACCCACGGTCTGCGGATGACGTGGCGAGACCCGTAGCCGCCGGCGTTTGGTGAACCAGTTCAACGGCGACCAGGGCGAGTAGAGCCAGCGATTGAGCCGATCGAACCAGCGCAGCAAGCGGGCCGGGAATTCGTTTTTTACGCCGGAGGACACGATCTGCCAGATCTTCTGGCGCGTGCGCACATGCCGCAGAGTCACGTCGTAGACGAACGAATAATGCACGTCGCCCGACAGAATGGTGAAGTTCTCCGGTGTCTTGCGATGGCTCAGAATCTGGAGCATGGCCACCGCGGCGCCGCGATGCGCCATCCAATTCTCGGCATCGACCATCAACGGCTTGCCGAACCAGGTGAACACGCGCTGCATGTTCTCGACCAGCTTGACGCCGAAGATCGGCGCGGGGGAGACGATCACCGCGGCCGAACGCCCGATCAGCTCGCTTTGCATCTCGGTTAGCGATTCCCAGTCCATCAGCCCCGACGGCTTGCCGGTCTTGCGCAGGCGCCGCCAGCGATGCATACGCGTGTCGAGCACCACGATCCGCGGTTCGGTATCGAGCGTGTAGTGCCAGCGGTCGAAGCCGAGCAACGCGTCGATCAGTTGGTCCTGGTGCGCGGCGCACGAATTCTCGGAAAACCATTGCAACGGTTCCGCCAGGCGCTCGGCGAACACATCCGGCGTGTTCGACCAACCCTGGCACAAGGTATACGCGATCAGCGCGTTGCCGATGATGCGGCGCGAGAACGGATGGCCGTAGGCCGAATCCTCCCACTCGGCGCTGAGATTCCAGTCGTCGGTGATGTCGTGATCGTCGAAGATCATCGACGTCGGCACATGGGCCAGCACGCGGCGCGCGGCCGGCAGTTCGGCCACGAAGGCATCGATGATCGCCTGCTCCTCGCGATAGCGCGCGGCGGCGGCGTCGGCGAGCCGGGGCGGCGTGACCGCAAGCTCGCGCCAGAGCGCATCGGACCACGTCAGCAGGTACATCGCCAGTACTTCGGCGAAGGTGATCAGATGGTTGCCGGAACACGCCGATGTAAACACCGGCTTGCGCGTACCGCCGAAAAAACGATCGCGCAGCGCCGCGTTCGGGTGCCCCTTGGGCAGCAGTTTGTCGCGCTCGTAGTATGTGTGCGGGCTCGCATACAGCGCGTCGCTGTCGGCGACGGTCGCGCCTTCCAGCGTTTCCGGCCACAGCCCGAGCCGCTCGCTCGTAGCATGGATCGCGGCCAGCAGCGGGCCGGCGACGTCATCGGCGTAGATTTGATCACCGGTCAGCAGCAACTGGCCGGGCCAGTCGTCGGGATTCGCGCGCCGTCCGGCCAGCCAGCGATCGGCCCGGGCCAGACCGTCGGCCGAATCGTGGTGCGGGCGACGACACGAACCGTGCAGGATATGTGTAAGGCGCTGTCGCAGCACAAACCGGGGCCGGGCCTCGCCCTCGTAGCACAAAGCCGGCTCGTGTTCGACGAGACTGGCCTGGCGCTCGCCGAGCCATAGGTCATAGCCGATAACGGCATCGCCGGGTAGCGGCACGACGCCCGCCGCTTCGAGATCGACATCGATCAGATGCACATACGCGCGCCGGCCGACCGCCACCACACGGTCGTGCGCGTGGAGATCGATGCGATCGTCGGGCGCTGCAGCCTGGTCGTTGTCCTGGCCGTCGTCATCACGATACAGCGCCAGCATAAGGGGTATGGGCGCGCTGGTGACGAGCCACAGCCCAATCCGGTTCGGCTCGACGCGTCGCAGGATCGGCCCGGCCAGAACCGTGGGAAGCGCGGGCGGGGATTCGGCGGTCATCCGGCGATTATACCGATTGTGCCGATCTGGCAAGACACGACGGCCCGTTGCCGTTTCACACGGCGCCGCGCGGCAGGCTTGCACCGAATTACCACGGGCAGTAGATTTAAGCTAAGGCTAATTTTATTAGAAGCGGGTCGTACAACTACGACCTGTCACATCGAGGCGGCCGCCGTCGACGGCGCCTCCGGAACTCCGCATGAGCACGACCGACCTCAACGACGATCTTCTTCCGGGCGAAGGCGCCACGGTACGTGCCGCCCAGGCGGCGCTGGACGGCCGCCGACGTGGTCTCAAGCGTTTCCTTCCTTTTATCGGCCCGGCCTTCATCGCGGCCGTGGCTTATATCGATCCCGGCAATTTCGCGACCAATATCCAAGCCGGCTCGAGCTACGGCTACACTTTGCTCTGGGTCGTGCTGATCTCCAACATCATGGCCGTGCTCATCCAATCGATGTCGGCCAAGCTCGGCATCGCGACCGGGCGCAACGTGCCGGAGATTTCGCGTGAACGCTTCGCCCGGCCGGTCACGCTGGGGCTTTGGCTACAGGCCGAGTTCATCGCCATCGCCACCGATCTGGCCGAGTTCATCGGCGGCGCGCTCGGGCTGCATCTGCTATTTGGCATTGCCCTGTTTCCCGCCGCCTTGATCACCGGCGTGTTCTCGTTCGCGCTGCTCGAGTTGCAACGCCGTGGCTTTCGCCCGCTCGAGGCCGGCATCACGGCGCTGGTGGGCGTAGTGGTCGTCTCGTTCGCCTACGAAGTCTGGATCGCCCGGCCGGACGGCACCGAGCTGCTCACCGGTCTGTTCGTGCCGACGCTTTCCGGGACCGGCAGCCTACTTCTGGCGACCGGTATTCTCGGCGCCACGGTCATGCCGCATGTGATCTATCTGCACTCCGCGCTCATGCAACGCCGCGTGGTCGGACGCAGCGAGGCCGAGCGCCGGCGTATCTTTCGCTTCGAGTTCGTGGATATTCTGATCGCGATGGGCGTGGCCGGGCTGGTCAACGGCGCCATGCTGGTGATGGCGGCCGGATTGTTTCATGGCGGCGGTGCTCCCATCTCCACGCTTGAAGGCGCCTACGACCGCCTGCACGATCACGCGGGGACCGTGGCCGCCGTCCTGTTCGGTGTTGGCCTGCTGGCCAGCGGTTTTTCCAGTTCCTCGGTCGGCACCATGAGCGGTCAGATCGTGATGCAGGGCTATCTCGATCGCAAGATACCGTTGTATCTGCGCCGGCTGATCACCATGGCGCCGGCCCTGGCGATCATCGCGCTCGGCGTGGACCCGACGACGGCGCTGGTGATGAGCCAGGTTGTGCTGTCGTTCGGCATCCCCTTTGCGTTGATTCCCCTGCTGATGTTCTGCTCGAACCGCGAGTTGATGGGCAGCCTCGTCAATCGCCGCGCGACCACGCTCATCGTCTGGACGGTGGCGGTGGCGATCATCGGGCTGAACGCCTTTCTTCTCTACCGGACGATCTTCGGGCTCTAGATAGATTCGCCACCCGCGATCGCGGCGCGCCGGTGCCACGCCGTCAGCCGCAGCGTCGTCATGAGACCGAGCGCCAGAATGGCCGCGACCATGGCGGTCACACCCGCCCAGCCATAACCGCTCCAAAACAGACCACCCAGCGAACCGAGCACGCTGGAACCGAGGTAATAGCCGAGCAGGTACAACCCCGCGGCATGCCCCTTGCCGTGTTCCGCCAACAGGCCGACCCAGCCGCTGGCAATCGAATGGCCGGCAAAGAAGCCCACCGTGACCAAGCCGATGCCGGCGATGATCGCGATCAGCGAATCTGGCCACATCAAGGCCAGCCCCGAGGCCATCAACACGATTGCGATGATCAACATCGGGGGACGGCCGCGCCGGTCCGCGATCCTGCCGGCCACCGCCGATGTCACGACACCGAGCATATAGACGATGAACACCGAGCCGATGGCGCCCTGGCCCAGCGAGAAGGGCGGCGCCGACAAACGATAGCCGACATAGTTGTAGACCGATACGAACGCGCCCATGAACAGAAAACCGCAGCAAAACACCCACGGCAGCGCGCGGTGGCGCAGATGCGAGACCACCGGCCCGGCGTGCTCGCGGATGCTCAAGCCGCGCTGGGCGATGAAATTGCGTGAACGCGGCAACAGCCAGATAAACACCGCGGCCGCGACGAAGCCGATCAGGCCGAGCACGGCGATCGCCACGCGCCAGCCGAAGGCTTCGGCCAGCAGACCGGCGATCACGCGCCCGCCCATGCCGCCGCAGGCGGTGCCGCCGATATAAAGCCCGGTAGCCGTGCCGAGGTCACCCGGCTTGATCTCTTCGGACAAATACGCGATCGCGAGCGCCGGCACGCCGCCCAGCGCCACGCCTTCCAACGCCCGGGCCGCCAGCAGCGTATTCCAGCCCGGCGCCATCGCGACGACCAGCGACAGCGCGGCCGTGCCCAGCAGCGAGGCGGTCATCGCCGTCTTGCGCTCGATCGCGCCGGACATGAGCCCGGCGAAAAACAGGGTGAAGGCGAGCACGCCGGTGGTCACCGACAGCGACAGACTGCTCACGGGCGCCGACACGTCGAATTCACGCGAGAACTCGGGCATCAGCGGCTGCACCGAGTACATTGACGAGAACGTCGCGAAACCAGCCGCGAACAAGGCCAGGTTGGCCCGAAGATAGGCGCGCGTTCCCTGCTCCAGATAACGTTCGCGCGGCGTGGAATCGGGGTCACTCATACGACCATCGTTGCATAACTGCATAATGAAGCGATCGCGAGCTTAGCGATTTCTTTCATCGTTTACGACTTTCGGCTAGCCGTATCGGCCTCATTCCCCGATAATGGCGCGTTTTCGCATAGCGCCGGCCCGTTTTTCATGATCGATAATCTTCGTAACATCGCGATCATCGCCCACGTCGACCACGGCAAGACGACGCTGGTCGATTGTCTGCTGCGCCAGTCCGGCACCTTCGACGCGCGCGAGGACGTCGCCGACCGGATCATGGACACCAACGACCTGGAAAAAGAGCGCGGCATCACGATCACGTCGAAGAACACCGCGATCGAATGGCGCGATCCGGACTCCAACGAGGTCTATCACATCAACATCGTCGACACGCCCGGCCACGCGGACTTCGGCGGCGAAGTCGAGCGCGTGCTGTCGATGGTGGACTCGGTGCTGCGGCTCGTGGATGCGGTCGACGGCCCGATGCCGCAGACGCGCTTTGTCACCGAAAAGGCGTTCAAGCTCGGCCTGAAGCCGATCGTGGTGATCAACAAGATCGATCGCGACGGCGCCCGGCCCGACTGGGTGCTCAACGAAACCTTCGACCTGTTCGACAGCCTGGGCGCGAGCGAGGACCAGCTCGATTTTCCGGTCGTCTACACCTCCGCGCTTGGCGGCTACGCCGGCATGATCGATACCGTGCGCGAAGGCGACATGCTGCCCTTGTTCCGCACCATCACCGAACGCGTACCGGCCCCGCCGGTCAACCTGGAAGGCACTTTCCAGATGCAGATCACGACGCTGGACTACAACAGCTTCGTCGGCCAGATCGGCATCGGGCGTATCGCGCGCGGCACGATCAAGCCGGCTTCGAACGTCACCATCGTAGATCGTGAAGGCAACACGCGCTCGGGCCGTGTCGCCGGGGTGTTCGGTTTCTTGGGTTTGAACCGCGTCGAGGTGGACGAGGCCCGCGCCGGCGATATCGTCGCGCTGACCGGCATGAACGATCTCGATATTTCGGACACGCTGTGCGATCCGGCCCGGCCCGAGGCGTTGCCCCGCCTGAGCGTGGACGAGCCGACCATGAGCATGACCTTCGAAGTCAACAAATCGCCCATGGCCGGCAAGGAAGGCGCTTATCTGACCTCGCGCCAGATCCGCGAACGTCTCGAGCGCGAGCTGAAATCCAACGTGGCGTTGCGGGTCGAACGAGGCGGCGACGCCGATCGCTTCAAGGTTTCGGGTCGTGGTCTGTTGCATCTGTCGGTGCTGCTGGAGACCATGCGCCGCGAGGGCTATGAACTGGCCGTGTCGCGGCCGGAGGTCGTCACCCGCGAAATCGACGGCGAGATCGCCGAACCCTACGAGCTACTGATCTGCGACATCGAAGACAATCACCAGGGCTCGGTGATCGAAAATCTCAATCATCGCCGCGGCCAGCTACGGAACATGGTCCCGGACGGTCGCGGTCGTACACGGCTCGAATTCATCATTCCCTCGCGTGGCCTGATCGGGTTCCAAACCGAGTTCATGAGCCTGACGTCGGGCACCGGCATCGTCACCCATGTGTTCGATCACTACGGCGCGCTGGGTGGCACCGAGATCGGCCAACGCCACGCCGGCGTGCTGATCGCCAACGCGCCCGGCAAGGCAGTGGCGTTCGCGATCTTCAATTTGCAGGGCCGCGGCAAGATGATGGTCGCGCCCAACGACGAGGTTTATGAAGGCATGGTCGTGGGCATCCACTCACGCGACAACGACCTCACCGTCAACGTGCAGAAGGCCAAGCAGCTCACCAACGTGCGCGCGGCCGGCTCGGACGAGAACATCCAGCTTACGCCGCCGATCCGCATGACGCTGGAGCAGGCGCTGGAATTCATCAACGACGACGAACTGGTCGAAATCACCCCCGGCTCCACCCGCGTACGCAAACGCTGGCTCAAGGAGCACGAGCGCAAAAAGGCCGCCCGCGCCGGCTGATTCAGACGTTCAAGCCGCGGTTGCTAGCCCATATTATTGGCCCGACGATCCCCGCTTCGCCCGGAGAACCCGCCATGGCGCCCCAGAAAATCAACCAGAACAGCCGTTCCCGCTTGATCGTCCGCAAGGCCGGCCTGGCCGATATTCCGGCCATCAACCGGATCGTGCAGCGCGCCTATCCGAAGATGGACGATTACGCCTTCGACGAACTGCGCGGGCAGATCAACAACTTCCCGGAAGGCCAGTTGGTCGCGGTCTATGAGAATCAGGTGGTCGGCTACTGCGCGACCCTCTGTTTGCCCGAGACGCAGGTGATGCGCCGCCATAGCTGGGCAGAGATTTCGGGCAATGGTTACGGCTCGACCCACGATATCGACGGCGACTATCTGTACGGCTACGAGGTCTGTGTCGATCCCGGCGCCCGCGGGCTGCGCATCGGGCGGCGGTTGTATCGCGAACGGGAAGCGTTGGCGGTCAAGCTGGGGCTCAAGGGTATCGTCTTCGCCGGCCGGATACCGGGGCTGCGCCGGCGCCAC
>NZ_DASSKM010000085.1:0-74866 GCF_035690525.1 Salinisphaera sp. | reverse complement strand
TGGCCGTCGTCCGAGCCGACCTGGATATCGATGCTGGTTCTGGAGCCGTCCAGCACGTTGGTGCCGTTGAACGAGGTCTGCTCCGAGATACGATCGATTTCACTCAGGCGCTGGTCGATTTCGTCCTGGATGGAGTTCAGGTCCGACTGCGAGTTGGTGCCGTTGGCGGCCTGAACGGACAGTTCGCGGATGCGCTGCAGGTTGTTGTTGACCTGGTCGAGCGCGCCTTCGGTGGTCTGGGCCAGCGAAATGCCGTCGTTGGCGTTCGCCGAGGCCTGCTCCAAGCCGTTGATTTGTGCGGTCAAACGGTTGGCGATGGCCTGGCCGGCGGCGTCGTCCTTGGCGGAGTTGATCCGGCTGCCCGAGGACAGACGCTCGATCGCGGTATTGAGTTTGTCTTGCGACTGACGCAAATTGTTCTGTGCGGTCAGCGACAACACGTTGGTGTTTACGGTGAATGCCATGTCGAGATTCCTCTAATGCGTAGTGGTAGTGACGGGATCTTGACCCGTTGTCGCGGCCGTTCTCGTCTGCCGCTGACGTTTTATCGTCGGCGCGGCGCCGAACTTTAGGCCGCGCTCACAATTTCGCCCGCCAATTTGCCGATTAGCCGGCGAAAACACCGGCTATTCGGCCCACCCGCCGCGTCGTGCGCCGCGCAAACTCGGTCCTGGGGACTTCAATACCGGGCACCGCCCGCGATCGTCACGCACGACTTATGTACACCGCTTCCGGCCAACTCGACCGCACGCAGGCCGTGCACACTTATCTGCCCATGATCCGGCGGCACGCGCTGGCGCTACAGGTGCGCCTGCCGCCGAGCGTGGAGCTCGACGACCTGATCCAGGCGGGCACGATGGGGCTGCTGGACGCGTTCGACCGCTACGAGAGCGGGCAGGGCGCGACCTTCGCCACTTATGCCTCGCAGCGCGTTAGAGGCGCGATGATCGACGAGCTGCGCAGCCGCGACTGGCTGCCCCGATCCGTGCGCCGCGGCGCGCGTGAGCTGTCGACGGCGATCGAGCGGCTCGAGCATCGCCTCGGGCGCGCGCCGCGCGAGCGCGAGATCGCCGAGGAGCTGGATATTTCGCTCGACGATTATCATGCGCTGCTCAACGACGTGAACAACGGCCTGATCCTGAGCTACCAGGAGCACGGCACGCCGGAGAGCGAACCCAGCCGGCTGGCGGATTCGGTCGAGACCGGTGGCGATCCGTTCTTGTCTACTTTCGTCGATGCGCGTCGAGAGGATTTGATGGACGCCATCGACGACCTGCCGGAACGCGAGCGGATGCTGCTGGGCCTGTATTATCAGGAAGACCTGAATCTGAAAGAGATCGGCGCGGTGCTCGGCGTCACCGAATCGCGCGTTTGCCAGTTGCACAGCCAAGCCGTGGCGCGGTTGCGCAAGGCGTTGCCGGCTTATGCGGAGTCTTCATAGCAGTCTTCATAAAGGCCGGCGAATTGCCGTCACGAGGTTTCGCGCTGTTGCGCGAGGCACTTCTCTTTAGCTTGTTCAAAGTTAACTGCTCAAGAGAAAGGGTATGTATAGGCGCCTTATCTTGCGTTGGGCCTCAATTTCCGCCGGCCGTGCTATCCTGAGCCAATGCGGCGTGAAAGATGAGCGATGTCAAAGTTAGACGGTCTAAAAGAGGAGCTCGCATATCTGAAGCTATGGCTGGGTATCATGATCGTTACGGGCATCAGCCTCATAGGTTGGCTGCTAACGAGCATTCATTCTGCGTCTTGGTTTCTATTACTCGGCGGATTTATTGCTCTCCTTTCCATCGCCGTCGGATGTTCTGCACTTCATCGTCAAATCGAGGTCAAAATTAAAGATATCTCGGAGCTATAGCTATGGAAATTGTAATGGGTTTAGTTCTTGTTGCCGGCGGTGGTTTTCTTACCTACCTTGCTTTGGACGCTGTTCGCCGCGCCAAGTAGTTTCTTGTTGCCCAACAGATCGCTGCAGTTGATCGCCAAACCGCTTCGCGGTTTGGTTCCCTCCACATGAGGACGTTAAAGAGCGTCTTGGGAAATGGCTCGATTCTCAGCGTGTAGGTCGGATTAGCGCGTAGCGCGTAATCCGACGCCGGACGGGAATTTTCGCAGTATTTTGTCGGATTACGGCTAGCGCCTAATCCGACCTACGCCGGCTGTGTTCGTTAGCTTTTGTCGACCGGTATTTTGTTTGCTGCCGGTTCTCTAACTCGCATCAAACCCCAGCAGATTTCGGGCTGTTCCGAGCAGGGCGCTTCGTAGGCGTAGATCCAGCGGGGAATGTAGCCGGCGGGTGCGTCGCCGGCGGGCTCGCCGCGGCGGCCGGGCGGCTTCAATGAAATCAAGCAGCGATTCGAACGCGGCCGGTTCGACGATGTCGATAATCTGGCGCGCGTCCATCCGGTGGCCGGCCCGGTCCGGGCGCCGATGCGCGGCCAGACGGGTCAGGTGATCGGCCATTACCGGACAGCGGGCGAGTTGGCCGGCCAGTTGGTCGACCTGGCGCGATGGGTCGATATTCGCCAGTACCGCGCGTAGTGCGCGCAGTTCGCTCGGGGCGGTCTCGATCATCGGCGCGAAGACCGGTTCGGGCCGGTGCAGCCGATAACCCTGGAGCAGGTCCCCGCCGGCCGCGCGGGCGCATTCGAGATCGTATGGGGTCTCGATCTTTTCCACCAGCACCTGTAGTTCGGGCTTGCGTTTCTTGAGCCGCGCGATGACCGCCCGAATATCGGCGGGCCGGAACGCGGGATATTCGAGTTTGACGATATCGGCATGATCGAGTAGCGGGTGCTCGGCATCGTGGCGGGTATAATCGTCGAGCGCGATTCGAAATCCGTGCCGCTTGAGCCGGTCGAGCCGACGCCGGACGGCGTCGTTCACCCGCACCGATTCCAGCACCTCCACCACAAGCCGATCCGGCGGAAACGGTAGATCGCGCGCCAGTGTGGCGGCCGAAAAATTCACGAACGCCGAATACGTCGCGCTGAACGCCGGGTGAGGGTTGTGCATGAAGGCGTTCACGAGCACACGGCTGGTCGCGCGATCCGGGTCGAAGCGCGCAGGGGCGCGATTCGGGTACGGCCGCTCGCGATAGAGCAATTCCTCACCAACCGGCACCAGCGTGCGGTCGAAGATGCGTTGTCGGGCGTAAAGCGTTGAATTGATCGGTTCCGGGGCCATCGCGACAGCATGATTCGGTTATTCAGCCGGCCTTGGCCGGCGGCGGCTATCGTTATAACGGCGGCTTACCCGGTAAATTTAGTTTCCGCCGTCGAGCGCGGCGGTCGTGGCTGTTACGCCGGGATAACGCGCGGCCGACTAGCCTAGCCGCATCAATTGCTGCGCCGATGATGAAGTTGCTGACATCGCTGGGGCATACCCTGTTTCGTACGCGCAACGTGGTGTTTCCGTTGCTGCTGATAGGCGTGTGCCTATTGCTGCCGCCGGCGGCGCTGAACGCGCCGGGCGCGGGCTGGGTGGTGCTGTGTGGGCTGCTGGTGCTGGTGCTGGGCCAAGGCCTGCGAGTGCTGACCATCGGGCTGGACTATATTCGGCGCGGCGGCCGTGATGGCCGTATTCATGCCGATCGGCTGGTCACGGGCGGCGTCTTCGCGAGCTGTCGCAACCCTATGTACACCGGCAACGTGACGATGGTCATCGGTTTCTTCGCGCTCGCGGGCAACCTCTGGGGGCTGATCGTCGGCGGCGCGATCGGCTGGCTGGTCTACCGCGCGATCATCGCCGCCGAGGAGTCGTTTCTCGCCGAGCTTTTCGGTGCGGAATATGCCGAATATTGTCGCCGCGTGCCGCGCTGGCTTCCGGCGCCCGCGGTACTGATCCGGGTGGCGAGCGGCCACCGTTTCGACTGGGCCGCCGTGGTGCTGCGCGAGTACGGCACGCTCATGACCACGGCCGCGATCGTGCTGATCCTGCTCGCGGTCAAGGCCGCGCGCGCCGGCACCCTCGATGCCTGGGCGCCGTTGCTGATCGCGCTGGCCGGGCTCACCGCCGTCGCCTGGGGCGTGGCGCGTTTTCTCAAGAAGAGCCGGCGTCTGCGGCCGTGGAACGCCGGCTAGATGGAACAAGACATGGATACGACCGATCGAGTGTTCGACGAGGAATGGCGGCCGTCCGATTTCGCCTTCGACGCGCATGTGGCCGGTGTGTTCGACGACATGGTGTCGCGTAGCGTCCCGTTTTACGACGAAGTCCAGCGCATGCAGACCGAATTGGCCGCCTCGCTGCTGCCGGACGGCGACAGTCTGGTTTATGACCTGGGCTGTTCGACCGCCACCACGCTGACGGCCGTTGCCGGCCATGCCGATTGTCCGGTCGGCGCGCGCTTCGTGGGCATCGACAATGCGCCGGACATGCTCGACCGGGCCGCCGGGAAAATCGCGGAGCGCGGTCTGTCGGATCGTATCGAACTGGTTCGCGGCGAGCTGGACGGCGCTCTGGCGTTATCTGCCTGCGATATGGTGATCATGAACTGGACCCTGCAGTTCGTACGCCCGGTTGCGCGCGAGGCGCTGGTGCGCACGATCGCCGCCGCGCTCAAGCCGGGCGGCGTGCTGTTTCTTTCGGAAAAGATATTGGTCGGCGATTCGCTGCTCAACCGGCTCTACATCGAGTTCTACTACGACTATAAGCGTAACCGCGGCTATTCCGATACCGAAATTCGCAACAAGCGCGAGGCGCTGGAGAATGTGCTGGTGCCCTATCGCGGCGACGAAAACCATACGCTGCTGCGGCGTTGCGGATTCGCCAGCGTCGATTCATTCTTCCGGTGGTACAACTTCGAGTCGCTGGTCGCGGTCAAGGGCGATCCCGAAACGAACTGATACCAACCTGCAAAAACAAGCATACAAGAGGAAGACGCAAGCAGTCCGCAAATGAACGCGAAAAACGCAAATGGAAATAAATTTTCTTTATCTTGCGTGCATCGGCGTTTATTTGCGGACTTGCTCTTTTTCTTATCGGCTATCGTTCCTCATTATAACGGCTGGTATGAGGCGCCGGGGAGAGCGGGTTCGCCCGGCGCGCGACGTCTTTAGGATCACGAACAGGCTCTAGGATATGAGAACCGATGCGCGTATTGATCGTCGAGGATGACCCGACGCTGGCCGCCAATCTCGGCGAATATCTGGAAGAGCAGGGCGACGAGCCGGATTTTGCCAGCGACGGCCGGATCGGCTTGCAGCTTTGCATGGCCGAGGTTTACGACGCGTTGATCCTGGACCTGCGCCTGCCGCGTTTGGATGGCATATCGCTGTGCCGGCGGCTGCGCGAGGAGCAGGGCGTGAGCACGCCGATCCTGATGCTCACCGCGCGCGACACGGTCGAGGACCGCATCGAGGGCTTCGAGGCCGGCACCGACGATTATCTGGTCAAACCGTTCTCGCTGCGCGAAATGTATTTACGCCTGCGCGCGATCGTGCGCCGTCATCAGCCGGCCGATCAGGGGGCGCTGACGGTCGGCGCCCTGAGTTTGGATGTGAACAGCCATGTGGTGCGCTATCGCGAGCAGTCGATCGAGCTGACGCCGATCAGCTTTTCCATGCTCGAGATGCTCATGCGGGCCGCGCCCGGGCTGGTTTCGCGCGCCGATTTCGAAGCCAAGATCTGGAACGGCGAGCCGCCCGAGTCCGACGCCGCGCTGCGCGGGCATGTGCATCGTCTGCGCGAATTGCTCGAAGCCGCCGCTGGTCAGCCGGTCATCCATACCGTGCACGGCGTGGGCTATCGGCTGCTCGAAACCACGTGATCCGCCGGCTGCGCCGCGCGCTGTCCGCCGCGGTCGGGCTGCGCACGCGCGTTGCGATCGGCATGCTGTCGATCGCGTTCGCGGCCTGCATCGGCTTTGCGCTCGCGATTTATGCCCTGGTCGGCATTTTGCAGGACGAATTGCAGCTCGACACCCTGGACCGGGAATTGGCCAGCCTTGTAATCGACTACCGGCAGGGGGTGTCGATCGAGGGGCGGCGGGGGCGGACCGGTTGGGTTTATGTGAGCCATGCGCCGCGCCGCGATCCGAACTTGCCCGCGGTGCTCAAGAAGATCGCCGACAACGACCACGCGGTGGTCCAATACCACGGCCGTGAATACTACTCGGGCCGGCGCGACGTGGGCGACGCCGCCATTTATATGATGGTCAACGTGGAGGATGTGGAGGAGTTCGAGGATCGGCTGGCCACGCTCGGCTGGGCGACGCTGGCGGTGGTGATCGTGCTCGCGCTGCTGATCGGCATCGGTTTTTCCTATCTCATCCTGCGGCCCGTGCGGTTGCTGGCCGAGCGCCTGTCCAGCTATCGGCCGGGCCGGTCGAACCCGCCGATCGCCGCCGACTACGGCGATCGCGATATGCGCGACATCGCGGAGAGCTTCGACGCACTGATCGGGCGCTTCGACGCCGCGATCGCCCGCGAGAAAGCGTTTACCGAGGACGCCAGCCACGAACTGCGCACGCCGTTGGCGGTCGCGCTGAACGCCAGCGAGCTGCTCGACGATATGCCCGATCTCGACGCGCGCGCCCGCGACCGCGTGCTGCGCGTGCGCCATGCCTGCGAGCGCATGCAGCGCCTGGTGACCGCGCTGCTGTATCTGGCGCGGGATGCCGAGCGCGAGAACGAAGTCCTGAGCGACGCCGCCGTGGTGCTCGACGATGTGCTGGTGTATCAACGCGACGCGATGATCGCCAAGGCGATCGAACTGACGGTGGAGGCGCGCTCCACGCCGCTACCGCTGCCCGAGGGCGTGATCTACAGCGTGCTGCACAACCTGATCGACAACGCCGTGCGTTATACCGGGAACGGCCGGCTGTGGGTCGAGGTCACGCCCGAGCGCATCAGCGTGACCGATACCGGCTCCGGTATGCCGCCCGAGGCGCTGACCCATATCTTCGAACGCCAGTACCGCATGGCCGACAGCCCGGGGCTTGGTATCGGGCTCTATCTGGTCTCGCGCATCTGCGACCGCCAGGGCTGGCCGATCCATGCCGAAAGCGAGCCGGGCGAGGGCACGCGGATCGAAATCGTGCTCGACCCCGATGCCGCCCGCGCTCGCGACGGTGTCAAGAGGTAAACGCATGAATTCGTGTAGGTCGGATTAGGCGTCAGCCGTAATCCGACAGAATACGACGGCGGACATTCCCGTTTGGCGTCGGATTACGCGCTGCGCGCTAATCCGACCTACATGAAGATATTATTTTTACAGCTTTCCGCGCTTCACTTTTATAGAAACCCTTAAAAACCTATTTTCTCCCGCGTCTGGTAATACCAGGAGCCCAGCACCGACAAGGGCACTCGAAACAGCCGGCCGCCCGGAAACGCATAATTTTTCAGCGCGGCGAAGGCGTCGAAGCGTTCGCGCTCGCCGCTGATCGCCTCGGCGATCAAGCGGCCCGCCAAATGGGTGGTGGTTACGCCGTGGCCGGAATAGCCATGACTGAAGAACACGTTGTTCTCGAGTTCGCCCATATGCGGGATACGGGTGAGCGTGAGCGCGAAGTTGCCCGACCAGGCGTAGTCGATGCGTACATCGGCGAGTTCGGGAAAAGTGCGCGCCAGGTGCGGGCGCAGCTTGGCCTCGATATCGGCCGGCGTGGTGCCGCCGTAGACCGTGCCGCCGCCGAACAGCAGCCGGTGATCGGCGCTCATCCGGTAGTAGTCGAGCATATAGTTGCAGTCTTCCACGCAGCTGCCGGCCGGCATCAGCCGAGCGGCCGTCGCCTCTGCCAGCCGCTCGGTGGCCATAACCTGCGTGGCGACCGGCATCACGCGGTCGCGCAGCGCCGGCACGGTCTTGCCGAGATAGGCGTTGCCGCAGACCACGATCGTATCGGCGCGAACCTGGCCGCCGGCCGTATGCACCGTCGGCTGGGCGCCGGACTCGATCCGGATCACCGGCGAGCGCTCGTAGATCGCCCCGCTCAGCGATTCGATCGCGGCCGCCTCGCCCAACGCGAGGTTCAGCGGATGCAAATGGCCGCCCCGCTTGTCGAGCAGGCCGCCGACATACAAGTCGGTATTGCTGTGCTCGCGGATGCTGTTCTCGTCGAGCATCTGCAGTTCGTCGTGGCCATAGGATTGCCAGCTCGTCACGCGGGTTTTCAGTTCGTTGAGTTGGCGCTCGTTGAGCGCGGCGAACACGCCGCCGTCGCGCAGATCGCAGTCGATGCCGTAGCGGGCCACGCGCTCGCGGATGACGGCCGCGCCCTCGAACGCCATCGCGCCCAGCGCCCGGGCGGCCGCGCTGCCGTAGCGGCGTTCGACCACGTCCAGATCGCGCGAATAGCCGTTGACCAACTGGCCGCCGTTGCGTCCCGAGGCGCCCCAGCCGACTTGGTTGGCCTCGACCACGGCGACCTCATAGCCGCGCTCGGCCAGCGACAGCGCGGTCGCCAAGCCCGAGAATCCGCCGCCGACGATGCATACCTGCGTACGCACCGCGCCGGCCAAAGAGGGGCGTTGCGGCGCGGGGTGCGCGGTCGCGGCATAGTAGGACGGCGCATGCGGCGCGGGAAAACTCTGCTTGTTCGGGTTGCGGCTCATGGCTCGGATCTCTATCGCGTTAGGTGCGGGCCGTAGGTTCGGCTAGACGGTGCGCAGGTAGGCGTCGTACTCGGCGGCCGGCACGATCGCGCGCAGGCGCTCGCGTTCCTGACGCTTGACCGCGGCGTACCAGCGCCGGAAATCGGCGCCGAGATGGTCGGCGATGAAGCCCGATTCCTCGAAGGCGTCGATCGCCGTGCCCCAGGCATCCGGCAGCGAGGCCTGGTGTTGGCTATAGGCGTCGCCCACGGTCTCGGGCGGTGGCGCGAGTTGGCGCGCCATGCCGTATTCCATGCCGGCGAGCACGGCGGCCAGCACGAGATAGGGATTGGCATCGGCGCCGGCGACCCGGTGCTCGATACGCGAGGCCACCGGCTCGGCCAGCGGTAGGCGGATCGCCGTGGTCCGATTGTCCACGCCCCAAGCCGGAGCGAGCGGCGCATGGCTGGCCGCCTGAAAACGACGGAACGAGTTGTCGTGCGGCGCGAAGATCGCGGTCGACTCCGCCATGGTTTCAAGCAGTCCGGCGACGCACTGCATCAGAGGCCCGGTTTCGCCGTGGTCGTCGGCGAACACGTTGTCGCCGTTTTTATCGAGCAGGCTGACGTGCACGTGCATGCCGTTGCCGGCCGAGTCGCCGAACGGCTTGGCCATGAAACTCGCGGCCAGGCCGTGGCGGCGCGCGCAGGCCTTGATCGTGCGCTTGAGTAGGACGGCCTGGTCCGCGGCCAGCAGGGCGTGGCCGACGTGCTCGAGATTGATTTCGTACTGGGCTTCGCCCTGTTCGGCGATCAGCGTGTCCATCGGCAGGCCCTGGGCGACGCAGGCCGCTTCGATCGCGCCGAACAGATCGTCCAGATTGTCCAGTTCCTCAATGCCGTAGAGCTGCGAGCGCCGGCCGGGCCGGGTCGACAGATGAGCCGGCACCGGCCGGCCGGCAGCATCCGGTTCGGCCTCGAACAGGCGGAACTCGAGTTCGGTCGCCACCACCGGCGTCAACCCGCGCGCGGCCAGTCGATCGAGCGCGGCGGCGAGTATCGCGCGCGGGTCGCCGGCAAAACGCGAACCGTCGGCCTCGTGCATCATCAGCAGCATCTGCGCGGCGCCGCGCCTGCTCCAGGGCATCGGGCGCAGGCTGCCGGCGACCGGCAGGCAGGGCCGGTCGGCATCGCCCGAGGCGATCGCCAGGCCCGTCGCCTCGACCTCGTGCCCCCAGATATCCAGCAGCGGCGTGGACAGCGGCAGGTTCAGGCCCTTGCGATAGACTCGCCCGAGGCTGGCCGCCGGCAGCCGCTTGCCGCGCGCGATGCCGTTGATATCGACAATATAAGCTTCGATGAATTCCAGATCCGGCAGCGCGTCGATTACCGCGCGTGCGTCGGCCGGCAGGTCGGCATCCGACATGGGCGTAGGTGGCATGAAAATGTGATCACAAATTAGCAATCGCCCGCCTCGGCTGCAACGTCCGGCTGCGTGCTCTGCTAAAGTCGGGCCATCCACGGCGCTTAACGAACACCCGTTTGGCTTCATCCACCGTATCCGTCGACGACATGGAGATCGCCCCGGTCGAGCTTGATGGCGCCGGCATTACGCGCCAGGAATGGGTTTATCTCCAGCTCAAGGAGGCCGTGCTGACGGGGCAGTTCGTGCCCGGGCGCAGCGTGACGCTGCGCGGCATCGCGCAGATGCTGGGCACCAGTCCGACGCCGGTGCGCGAGGCGCTGCGCCGGCTGGTGGCCGAGCGCGCGCTGGAATCCCATGGCAACCGGCGCGTGAGCGTGCCGCGCATGACCCCGGCCAAGCTGTCGGATTTGTGCGCGGTGCGCGCGAATCTCGAAGCGTTTGCCGCCGAACGCGCCATGCCGCTGATCGACGATGCCCATCTCGACCGGCTCTGGGAGCTCGACGCCAAGGTCGACACCGCGATCGAGGCCGGTGAGATCCGAACCTATCTGCAGCGCCACCGGGCGTTTCATTTCACGCTCTACGACGTGGGCGACGCCTCGGCCATCATGCCGCTGATCGAGTCCGTCTGGCTGCAGTTCTCGCCGTTTCTACGCCTGGCCATCCATCACATCGGCAGCGAATACATCGTCGACCGGCACGTCGAGGCGCTGCGGGCGATCGCCGCGCGTGACGCCCAGGCGCTGCGTTTCGCCATCGAGGCCGATGTGCGCGAAGGCCTGGGGTCGTTGACCGAGGCCGATTGGCGCAATTTGGAGGCCGCCGGCTGACATGAACCCGCCGATCCGATGTGCGTGCCTGCTGGCGGTCGAGAATGGGCGGATTCTGCTGGTTCGTGTTCGCGATAACATGCTCTGGTATCTGCCGGGCGGCAAGATCGAACCCGGCGAGGCGCCGGCCGACGCCGCCTGCCGCGAGGTGCGCGAGGAACTCGGTATCGAGCTCGATGCAGCCGATATCACGCTCACCGGGCGGGTGCTCGGCCCGGATCTGGCCGGTGACGGCCAGGTCGAGTTGAACTGTTTTTCCGGCAGTTGGCGCGGGCAGCCCACGCCCGCCGCGGAAGTGAGCGAGGTGGCCTGGTGGCCGCTCGATCGGCTCGACTGCTTTGCGCCCGCGGTACGGAAACTCGTCAATAGTCTTTAGATCATGTAGGTCGGATTAGCCGGAGGCGTAATCCGATGGGAACGAAGCCCTGTGCCTCGCGGGTCGCCGGTGCGGCTCGTGGATGTCGGCTTACGGCCTTCGGCCTAAGCCGTATATGGATCCGCTCATCGACCTACGGCTGTTTGTGTGGTCGGCGGCGGCTGCGCATCGCTTTGGTCTTAGCTCAGTCGCCGCTCAGCCGTTGCTGACGAAAGGCTCGGCAGGCTTCGCCGAAGGCGTTGAACAGCGCCATCGACACCGGGTTGTCGCCGTAGCGCCACTCCGGGTGCCACTGCACGCCGACTACGAAACCGTGATCGCGATGTCGTACGGCTTCGATGAGGCCGTCGGGCGCTTGCCCTTCGGCGATCAGGGCGGAACCGAGCCGGTCGATGCCCTGGCTGTGCAGGGAATTGACGGTGATCTCGTGCGTGTCGAGCAGTTCGGCCAGCCAGCCGTTTTCCGCCAGCGCCACCGGATGCACCGGCGCATACCGGCGTTCCCGCGGCGCGTCGTGATCGTCGCGATGATCGGACAGGCCGGGCACCTCCTGGACCGCCGTGTGCAGCGTGCCGCCGCAGGCGACGTTGAGTTCCTGAAAACCGCGGCAGACGGTGAATATCGGCATATCGCGCGCCATCGCCGCCCCTAGCAGCGCGAGATTGTTGCCGTCGCGCTGTGGATCGAACGGGCCGACGCCGGGGGCGTCGCTGCCATAGCGCCAGGGTTCCATATTCGACGGGCTGCCGGTCAAAAACAGCCCGTCGAGATCGGCGAGCTGGTCGTCGGCGCTGATCTGGGCCTCCAGCGAGGCCTGCTCCGCGCCGGCGGCGCGAGCGGGCAACACCATTGGCACGGTGCGGGCCGCATGCGCGACCGCGGCGAGATATTTCTCGCCGACCACATGGCTCGGATCAGAGCCGATGAGCTTGCAGTCGACCGGTACGCCGATTCGTGGGCGATTTGAAGACATGGGTAACCCTGAAACCAAAAATCGAATAAATTGTGATCACAAATATCGGACCGGTCAACGCCGACGATCGGTTCCTCTCGTATCACGCGCGCCGATGAATGCGGATTCGCGATTGGAGGCGATTACTGCGCGTGTGTCTGACCCGTGAATACCCATACCGTATAAGTACTTATTTGATTCGCGATCCTGACGCGAGAATCTAAATTATAGACGAGCGGATCGCGACTGAAACGGTCAAATCTTACGCAAGCAAGCTGCGGAGGGGCCTCGCCCTCGCCGCTCAGTTATTGGTATTGACTTGTAGCGCCGTGCGAACGCGCGTGGCCTCACAGATCTAGAAACGGGCTAATGGTATGACCGAAAGTGAAGTTATCCGTAATGCGTTTGCCATGCCTCTGGCCAGCCCTTCGTACCCGCGAGGACCTTATCGGTTCATTGACCGTGAGTACTTGATCGTTACTTACTGGAGCGACCCGGAGCGTCTCGAGCAGGCGATTCCCGCGCCATTGAAACTCGCCGAGCCGAAAGTCAGCTTCGAGTTCATGCGCATGCCCAACTCCACAGGCTTCGGCGATTATTGCGAATGCGGCCAGACGATACCGGTGACCTTCAATGGGCGCAGCGGCGGCTTTTCCTACGCCATGTATCTCAACGACGAGGCGCCGACCGCCGGCGGCCGCGAGATCTGGGGCTTCCCCAAGAAGCTGGCCAATCCCTCGCTGTCGCTGCGCAAGGACACGCTCGTCGGCAAGCTTGATTATCAAGATGTCCGGGTGGCCACGGCCACCATGGGCTATAAGCATGAAACCCTGGACGCGGACGAAATACACCGATCGATGATCAGCCCCAGTTTTCTACTCAAGATCATCCCGCACGTCGACGGCACCAGACCGCGGATCTGCGAGCTTGTCGAGTACGCCATAGAGGATCTGACCGTCAAGGGCGCATGGTCGGGGCCCGGCGCGTTGGAACTAGGCGAGCACGCGCTCGCGCCGGTCGCGCATTTTCCGGTCCGGGAAATCGTTTCCACCACTCATATCCTTACCGATTTGACGCTGCCATACGGTGAAGTCGTGCACGATTATCTGGCGTAGCGGCGTTGGATTAAAAAACGCGCGACGCGCGAGCGCGCTGATCGCTTTATATTATTGGCCCAACGGACTTCATCTATGGCTTCGGCAAAGCCGCGACGAAAAGCGTTACACGAGAAACCGGCGGAGCAGGAGCACTACGATAAAACCGTCTTGCTGCTCCAAGGCGGTGGCGCGCTGGGCGCTTATCAGGCTGGCGCTTACGAGACCCTGGCCGAAGGCGGTTATGCGCCGGACTGGGTCGCCGGTATTTCCATAGGCGCGATCAACGCCGCCATCATCGTCGGCAATCCGCCGGAAGAACGCGCGGCCAAGCTGCGCGCTTTTTGGCAACGAATCACTCGGACTTTCAACTGGCCCGCGCCGGATGGCGATTTGCCGCGGCGCCTATTCAACACTTTGAATTCGCTCGGCGTCATGACATTCGGTCTGCCCAGCTTCTTTCGGCCGCGAATCCCCTCGCCGCTGCTGCGCCCGCGCGGCGCGAACGGCTCGACGAGTTTCTATGACACCAGCCCTCTGCTCGATACGCTTGAAGAGTTGGTGGATTTCGAACGCATCAACCACGGCGACCTGCGGCTGACGCTGGGCGCGGTCGATGTCGAGAAAGGCAATTTCGAATGTTTCGACAACACCAAGCGCCGTATCGGCCCCGAGCATGTGCTGGCCAGCGGCTCGTTGCCGCCGGGTTTTCCGCCTACGGAAGTCGACGGTCGACTGTACTGGGACGGCGGCCTGACCTCGAATACACAACTGTCCTACGTGCTCAAGGCGATGCCTGTTCTCAACCATGTGCTGATCTTTCAGGTGGATCTATGGGACGCGCGCGGCGCGGCGCCACGTAATCTGTTCGAGGTCGAAGCCCGGCGTAAGGATATCGTCTATTCGAGCCGTACCCGCTTGAATACCGAGTTTTTCCAACGCGAGTTCCAACTGCGCGAGGCCATTGCGAAACTGACCGAGCGCTTGCCGGAGGAGGCGCTCAACGATTCCGAGCTCACCGAGTACATCGATCTCGGGCACTGGCGCAGCGTCAGCTTGGTGCATTTGATCTACAAGGAAAAGCGCAACGAAACCCACGCTCGCGACTATGAGTTTTCGCGCGCCTCCATGATCGATCACTGGCGTGCCGGACGTGCTGATGCTGGCCATGCCCTGACCAATCCGAAATGGCTGCCGCCCCGCACGGATCACAAGGCGGGCATCCGGATTTTCGATATGAGTTGAACGCACAAAGGGCCCGAACCAATTCTCGAAGGAGAAAACCCATGAATCTAGACGGCAAGGTTACCGTGATCACTGGCGCGGCCAGCGGCATCGGCTATGCGATCGCAAAACGTTTCGTCGAGGCCGACGGCCGTGTGGCCATCGCCGACGTTGACAAGGACAAAGCCGAAGAAGCAGCCAATGAACTGGGCGACCAGACGATCGCCGTGACCATGGACGTGACCGACGAAGATTCGGTCAACGCCGGAGTTGACGAGGTTGCCAAGCGCTGGGGCCGGATCGACGGGCTGCTGTCCAACGCCGGTGTGCAGATCGTGCACCGGCTCGAGGATTTTCCGTTTGATGAATGGAAAAAACTCACGTCGATCCATCTGGACGGTGCGTTTCTGACCACCAAGGCTTGTATCCGGCATATGTACAAGCAAAAGTCGGGCTCCTTGATCTATATGGGCTCGGTGCACTCCAAGGAGGCTTCGGCGCTGAAGTCCGCTTATGTCACGGCCAAGCACGGCCTGCTGGGTCTGACACGGGTCATGGCAATCGAAGGCGCGGATTACGGCGTGCGTTCCAATCTCATCTGTCCGGGCTTCGTCGAGACGCCGATGGTGAAAAAACAGATCCCCGAACAGGCCGAGAATCTCGGCATTTCGGAAGACGAAGTTCGCAATCAGATCATGCTGGGCGGCACCGTCGATAAAGAGTTCACGCAGGCTTCGGATATCGCCGAGGTGGCGGTTTTTCTCGCCGCTTTCCCGTCCAACGCGCTTACCGGTCAATCGATCGTCGCCAGTCATGGCTGGTACATGAACTGATCCCGCTCGGCTCGGTAAGGCCGGCCCGCCGCGTGTGGTATGTCGCGCACAAGACTCAAAAAACTCTTGAAAGCGAACAACCATAAGGCCGTTCGCATCCCGACTCCGGAGGAAAAGAGAGACGACTAATCGCACTGCAAAATATTCTGTATTCGTCCCTTGAAAGACGCCATACTGAATCGCATAATCACATCGTTGCTTATTTTGCACTGCAAAATAAGTCATTTATTAACCAGTTTAACAACGGTGAGCGACATGGAAGAGCAGAGAAAGCAGCAGCCCGAGCGGTTTCAAAATGAATTCAAGTCGATGTTCGATGCCAACCAGAAGATGATGGAATCCGCTGTGCGCAGCAGCGAAGTGGCTATCGACAGCCTGAATCAGCTGGCCAAAGACCAGTACGAGTTTAATCGTTCCTGCCTGGAGATCGGCCGGCGACAGATGGAGTCGCTGCAGACGAGCAACGACGCGACCGGGCTGTTTCGTGAGACGGGCGCTTCGTCCGACTACTATAATGCGAGCCTGCGCTATGGCGAAGCATTGCGCCAAAACGCCGAGCACACGCGGGATCGTATGATGGCTATCGGCCGAGAAGCGACGGATACGGCTGCTGGTGCGAGCGCGCAAGCCTATCAGCAGGCCGCTGCGCAAGCCGAAAGAGCCAACCAGGACGCCACGGCGCAAGCTGAAAGGGCCAACCAGGGCGCCGCTGCGCAAGCTGAAAAAGCCGACCAGGGCGTCGCTGCGCAAGCCCAAAAAGCCGACGACGCACAGACCGCCTCGTCGAAGAGCAAAAAAGCCGCTGGCGGAAGCGTCTGAGTATGTGAATCGGCCCGTCGGCATGGCTCGATGGCCGTGCCGGCGGGTTTTTTCTAAAAACGGGCATCCCCCTATCTGTTTTTAATGGTTTTACGCGCACAATAACAGTACGGCAAAACAAGGCTGTCTAAAAATGGCGGATGCAGATAAAAGCGGGCTTCCGGCGCCAAGCGGCGGCTTTATCAGCGATGCGGTCGCCGAGCAACTCGATCGGGAAACCGCAGCCCGGTGGGGACAGATCGCCAGAGGACTGGATGTGCGCCGTATTGCATTGGCGTATGTCCATTGGTTGACCCATATGGGTATGGCGCCAGGCAAGGTGGCTCAGCTCTCCGAACTGTGGTTTCGGCAGTACGCACAGCTCGGCGGTTTTGCCATGCGCAGCCTGCTGCACACAGAAGCGGCGCGTGCGATCGAGCCGGACCCGGACGACCGGCGTTTTACGGACGCCGGCTGGCGGCAACTGCCGTTTTCGCTCATCGAGCAGCACTACCTGCTGCGGCGATATTGGTGGACCCAGGCCACGGCTAATGTCAGCGGTTTGTCCGATCGCAATGAGAACTTGGTACGCTTTTATACACGCTTGGCCGTCGACAGCGTTTCGCCCTATAACTTTCCTCTGACCAATCCGGAAGTATGGCGCGCTACATGGGAAGCCAACGGTTTCAATCTGCTGCGTGGCGCGGGCCATTTGGTACGCGACATCGATCGCTACCGGAAAGGTCGGCGTCCTAAGTCGCTGGAAGATTTCAAGGTAGGCGTCAATCTCGCCACCACTGAAGGCAAGGTGGTGTATCGCAATCGTCTTATCGAGCTGATCCAATACACACCGACGACCGCCCGCGTACATCCGGAGCCGGTGTTGATTGTGCCGGCCTGGATCATGAAGTACTACATATTGGATCTGTCGGAAGGCAAGTCCATGGTGCGCTATCTGCTGGATCAGGGCCACACGGTGTTTATCATTTCCTGGAAGAATCCGGATCGGACGGATCGTGACCTGGATATGGATGACTACCGTCGGCTGGGGCCGCTGGCGGCGCTGGAAGCGGTCAACACTCGTGTGCCAGAACGCAAGATACACGCAATGGGCTATTGCGTCGGCGGCACGCTAATGGCGATCACGGCCGCTGCCATGGCTCGTGATGGCGACGACCGTTTGGCGACGCTTAGCTTGTTGGCAGCGCAAACCGATTTTACCGAGCCCGGCGAACTTCGGCTGTTCATTAACGACTCCCAACTCAGCTGGCTGGACGGCTTGATGTGGAAGCAAGGCTATCTGGACAAAACCAAGATGGCCGGAGCCTTCAAATTGCTGCGCGCCAATGATTTGGTATGGCAACCGCTGATCAACAACTATTGGCTGGGCCAGGATCAACCGGGTATCGGCCTCATGGCCTGGAACGCTGATGCCACGCGCATGCCCTATCGGATGCATGCCGAATACCTGAATCGGCTCTATCTGCATAACCAGCTCGCTGATGGTCAGTACGAGGTCGAAGGCAGGCCAATCGCGCTGCGGGATATCGAGGTTCCTATTTTTTCGGTCGGCACCGAGCGGGATCACATCGCCCCTTGGCGCTCGGTTTACAAAATCGAGTTGTTGGCCGAACCCAGGGAGCTGACCTTTCTGCTAACCAGCGGGGGCCATAATGCCGGCATCGTGACTCCGCCCGGTCATCCGCGCCGTCATTATCGCATGTTCACGCGCCAACGCCGTGAGCATTTTCTTTCGGCCGACGAATGGATCGCTCGGACCGCGCCGGTGAAGGGGTCGTGGTGGCCGGCTTGGCAAAATTGGCTCAAATCGTACTCCGGAAACAAGGTAGAACCGCCAGCGATAGGCGAGGCCCTGTCCGATGCGCCCGGCACCTACGTATTTCAACAATAGTGGGCTTTTGATAGGCCTATTTCATGGGTGTGCCCGTGCCGCCTGTGGGCGGCGTGGTGCCACAGCGGCTTCGCTACTTTTTGCGTTGCAAAGACGAGAACGGGATAATTCGCCCATGCGCACAATTCGAAAATATCCCAACCGTCGTCTGTACGACACCGAGACCGGGCGTTTCATCAAACTCTCCGATCTGCGCTCGCTGATTGTGTCCGGAGACGATATTCGCGTAGAAGACAAGAACAGCGGCGAAGACATCACGCGTAGCCTGTTGTTGCAGGTCGTTAGCGAGGCGGAGGCCGAGGGTGGGCCGATCCTGAGTGAGCGTCTGCTCACTGATCTGATCCGGTTGCACGATCATCCGCTGCACGGTTACATGACACCCTATCTCGAGCGTAGCGTTGCGCTGTTCATGTACCAGATCGAGCAGATGCAATCTCGGGTCGGCAAGCTCGTGGAAACTGGCCCAATCAAGGCATGGCAGACCTACACCCAGGACAGTCTGAGCTGGTGGACACAGCTAATGCGCGGGGATGATCCGCCCGGTAGCGGCCCGAAATCCTGACACGCTGGGCACTCGCCGGTTTGGCCGCTGCGTTGCCGCGGTTCGAATAGACAAGAGCAAATCTTAAAGCTAAATCGGCCCAGCGCTGTTGATCAACCCAGCACGTTATCTATTTTAATGCCAAGTTGATAGCGCACCCTAAAGCCGCATTCCGCCATCGACTTCGATCACCCGCCCATGGACAAACTCGTTTTGAAAAATGAAAAGGACCGTTTGGCCGATTTCGTCGGGATCGCCCAACCGTTTCAGCGGAATCTTCTCTTTCAGCCTTTCGCGCATATTCTCTTTCATGTTGGCGACTAACCGGGTGTTGCAGAAGCCCGGCGCGACAGCGGCCACGCGAATACCGTGGCGTGCGAGCTCCCCGGCCCAGGTTGTCGTCATCGCGACCACGCCGGCCTTGGCCGCGGCGTAATTGGTCTGTCCGATATTTCCGGCGCGCGATATGCTGGAAATGTTGACGATGAGACCGCTCCCTCCGGGCGCACGCTCGGCAGAGCCTCGCTCGATCATCTTGACCACCGCCTCCCGCGTGCATAGAAAAACGCTGCGCAAGTCGACCGCCATGACCGTATCCCAGTCCTCGGACGACATCTTGCCGGTGACATTCCCGTCCTTGACCTTGACCAACAGCGCATCCCGGGTGACGCCGGCGTTGTTGACCAGACCGTCAATTTGGCCGAAATCGCCGGCTACATCGTTGAAAAGCTGTTCTACGGCCCGCTCATCGGTGACGTCTACAGGATATGTTCGGGTCTGCGCGCCGGCGTCCTGGCAGGCCGCCCCGGCCTGCGTCAGACTTTCTTCGTTTATATCCACCAGCGCCAGACGGGCTGCGTTGGCTGCCAATGTTTGCGCAATGGCCCGGCCAAGGCCCCGCCCAGCCCCAGTAATTACGATCACTTTATCTTCAACATTCATTCCCAGTCCCGACAGCAGCGCTAACCATATATTTTGAATGAGAAATAAACGAAAATAAGAATACGTCGCTCTATTTTATCGCGTCCGAATTCATATTAAATGAACTGTCGCAAAGCGGTTAGTTTCGCCCAAGTGTGCCTAAAATCACATATAAACGCCGCCGTTGACATTAATCTGCTGACCGGTGATGTAGTCGCCTTCCGCGGCGATGAACGCCACCGCGCGGGCGATTTCATCGGGGTGCGCAAAGCGACCCATAGGCACCCGCGCCAGTATTTTTTCGCGGATTTTATCCGGGACCTGGGCCAGCATCTCGGTTTCGACGAAGCCGGGTGCGATCGCGTTCACGGTGATATTGTAACGGGCCATTTCCAGCGCCATCGTCTTCGTGAACGCGATGATGCCGCCCTTGCTCGCCGCATAGTTCGCTTGGCCGAAATTGCCGATCTGACCGACGAACGAGGTGATGTTGATGATGCGCCCGTAATTTTGTTCGATCATGATCGGCCATACTTCCGAGCAGGTGGCGTACACGCTGCCAAGATTGGTATCCAATACGGCTTTCCAATCTTCGTCGGTCAGCTTCTTCATGGTTTTGTCGCGCGTGATGCCGGCATTGTTGATCAGAATATCAATATGGCCCCATTGCTCATTCACCTGCTTGATCAAAGTGCGCGCTTCCTGCATCTGGGCCATATCGGCCTGAATTGCCATGGCTTTCACGCTCTGTGCTTTCATTTTGTTGACGACGCTATCCGCCTCGGCCTTGCGCGAGCGATAGCCGATAGCGACATTGGCGCCGCGGCGTGCCAATTGCAGTGCGATGTACTCGCCGATGCCGCGCGATCCGCCGGTTACGATTGCACTTTTGCCTTTCATGCTTCGCATTTTTCCCTCTCAGCCGTTTCATACCTATAAGCTGTATGGAACGGCCATAACGTGGCAGAGCGCCCGAAAAAAAAACTTTGAGGCAGGGTTGTGTCTGCCTTTGTTTCACGTTAATCAAACCGGTTCGCTGGCTAGATGCTCATCATGTCGCGCTTCGTTTGTTGCCAAGGGTGCGAAATCCAGCGGCAGACGCACGAGCGTGGCGCCCCACGACAACCCGACACCGAAGCCGACGAGCAGCAAAAGCGCGCCTGGCTTGATTTGGCCCGAGAGCACCGCGCGCTTGAGTGCGATCGGTATGCTGCAGGAGACAGTGTTGCCGATATCTTCCATGCAGCTTATGAAGCGCGCGTCTGGCAGGCCGAGCCGTTCACGGACACCCTTTAGTACGATCGCGCTCGCCTGATGGGGCACTACGGCATCCACGTCGTCGAGGGTGATCCCGCCCTTATCGCAGACTTGCCAGACGGCGCGGGGCACTTCGCGTAGCGTGAATTCCACCACGGCACGCCCGTTCATGACGATTTTATGCGCGCTGCGCTTATTGCCGCGGTGGTCGATGTATTCCTGAGTGGCAGCGGCCGGCCGCGGGTATCGCATGCCGCTGCTGGGTACGATTAACTCCGGACCACCACTGCCGTCGGTGCCGTAAATGAACGGTCCGATGGTCGGAGCGTCGCCGCCGCCGTCGTCGTCGTCGTGATACGAAAGCAGCGTGGCCGCGGCGGCGTCGCCGAACAGCGCGCGGACACCCCGATCGTCGGGGTCGATAAATTTGCTATAGGTGTCGGCCGTGATGAGCAACAGTCGACGGGCTTGCCCCGACTCGATCAGGGCTTTGGCCACGCCGAGCGAGTAGATATAGCCCGAGCAGCCGAGGTTGATGTCCAGAGCGCCGGTGTGCGTGCCGAGCCCAAGCCGCTGCTGAACAAGGCAAGCGGTCGTCGGCGCCAGGTAATCGGGCGTCTGCGTACAAAAGATCAGAAAATCGATGTCGTCGACCGCGGTATCGCTGTTTTCGAGTAATAACTGCGCTGCGGTCAAGCCGAGATCAGAGGCGCATTCCTCATCGGCGGCGATACGCCGTGTCCGAATGCCGGTTTTTTCAATGACCTGATCCAGCGGCCAGTCGGGAAAACGCGCAGCGAGGTCTTCGATCGATTCAGTGCGCGCCGGCAGTGCATATTCAATAGCGTCGATAATGGCAGGCATGACGAATCCCGAGACGGGTACTCTGTACACAACTCACCATAGAACGCTAGGGGCAGTGCCGATATACGGCATGCTCCTATACGGCATGCTCCTTACGGCATAGCCTGGGTGGCTTGGATTGCGCGGAAGCTACGATCGCCGGCCGCTCGGGCAGGCCTTGTCACGAGACCCGGGGCCGGGACGCCGTCCAGGCTGGGTTGCACTTGATTAGCGACAGCCTGATGTGGGGTAGCATCCGGAAACAGCAGGGATGCGTTTCGTTACCAAACTGTCTCTGAAATCAGCGCGTTAAGGGCGATTATCTTGGTGTATTCATTTTATGAATGCCGGAAATAGGCGGCATTTCATATTTATATTCTAGGCATGCTCTTAGAATGACAACCACGCTTTCGGAAAATCATCATTTCCGGAATATCAGTCATTGTGCAATGCTACTTAGCAAGAGGGAGCCCATCATGTCCGACTACAGAAACGACATCAGCGATATCGGCTCGCTGCGGCAACGCTTCGGCGACGCCTGGAACGCCATCGACCCCGAGCATGCCGCGCGTCTGCGCGCGCAGAACCGTTTTCAGACCGGGCTGGATATTGCGCGCCATACGGCGAAAATCATGCGCGAGGACATGGCGGCCTACGACGCCGACCCGTCGAACTACACCCAGTCGCTGGGCTGTTGGCACGGTTTCATCGGGCAACAGAAAGCGATCTCGATCAAGAAGCATTTCGGCAGTCTGAAGGGCCGATATCTGTATCTGTCGGGCTGGATGGTCGCCGCGCTCAGATCCGAATTCGGCCCGCTGCCGGATCAGTCGATGCACGAAAAGACCGCCGTGCCGGCGCTGATCGAGGAGCTCTATACCTTTCTCAAGCAGGCCGACGCCTGGGAGCTCAATCATTGTTTCCGCGCGCTGGAGGCGGCCCGCGACACCGGCGACCAAGTCGCGGCGCAGAAGGCCCAGAGCAAAATCGACAATTTCGAGACCCATGTCATCCCGATCATCGCCGACATCGATGCCGGTTTCGGTAACGAGGAAGCCACCTACCTGCTGGCGAAGAAGATGATCGAGGCCGGCGCTTGCGCGATCCAGATCGAGAACCAAGTCTCGGACGTCAAGCAGTGCGGCCATCAGGACGGCAAGGTCACCGTGCCGCATGCCGCGTTTCTGGCCAAGATCAATGCCGTGCGCTATGCCTTTCTCGAACTCGGGGTGGACGACGGCGTCATCGTCGCCCGCACCGACAGTCTGGGCGCCGGGCTGACCCAGCAGCTCGCGGTTTCGCAGGAGCCGGGCGATTTGGGCGATCGGTACAACAGTTATCTCGACGGCGAGCAGATCGGCGACCCGTCCGAGATCGGCGCCTCCGATGTCGTGATCAAGCAGAACGGCAAGCTGGTGCGGCTCAAGCGGCTGGCCTCGGGTCTGTTCGAGTTCAAGAAAAACACCGGCGAGGACCGTGTGGTGCTGGATTGCATCACCAGCCTAAATAACGGCGCCGATCTGCTGTGGATCGAGACTTCGACCCCGAACGTCGAGCACATCGGCGGCATGGTCAGGCGTATTCGCGAGGCCGTGCCGAACGCCAAGCTGGTCTACAACAACAGCCCGTCGTTCAACTGGACGCTCAATTTCCGGCAACAAGTGTTCGACGCCTGGACGCGCGAAGGGCGCGAGGTTTCGGCTTACGAGCGCGACCGGTTGATGAGCGCCGAGTACGACGGCAGCGAATTGGCGCTCGAAGCCGATCGCTGGACCCAGGCGTTCCAGGCCCGGGCGGCGCGCGAGGCGGGCGTGTTTCATCATCTGATCACGCTGCCGACGTATCACACGACGGCGCTGTCGACCGATCGACTCGCGCGCAATTATTTCGGCGATGAGGGTATGCTGGCTTATGTGCGCGATGTCCAGCGGGCCGAGCTTCGCGACGGGATTGCCACGGTCAAGCATCAGGATATGGCCGGCTCGAACATCGGCGACGATCACAAGGCGTTCTTCTCCCGCGAGCATGCGCTCAAGGCGGGAGGGGTTCACAACACCATGAACCAGTTTGGCTAGTCTGGCGACGGTGTTGGGACCGCGGTGACTTCGACCGCCGCGGCTGGACGGGGCCCTCGGGCCCCGTCTTTTTATTTCCGTGCAACGTTGCATGGGCTTCATTTGTGCGTCAAGCCGGTATATCTTATTGATCGAATAGCAAATGGAGTATGTGTTGGGGGACACATCCACCCAGCCGGCGACCGGAGTACGGCTTAAGCAGCTTCGCCAAAGCAAGGAATTGTCGATCCGCGAGCTCGCACGCCGCTGCGGGGTCAGCCACGTATCCATCTCGCTGATCGAGCGCGGGCGGCACAGCCCATCGGTCAGCTCGCTCAAAGCCGTGCTCGAGGCGCTCGACACCACCATGAGCGCGTTTTTTTCCGACCCGTTGCCGGATGCTTCGCCGGTGGTATTTCGCGCGGACGAGCTGGTCGAACTCGCCAACGGCGTGTCGCTGTCCTATCGCCAGGTCGGGCGTAATCTCGGCGGCTCGGCGATGATGATTCTCCACGAGCGCTATGCGCCCGGCGCGGATACCGGCGAACCGCCCTACCAGCACGCCGCGGAAGAGGGCGGCGTGGTCGTGGCCGGGCGGCTCGAGCTGACCGTCGACGGCGAAGTCAGCATTCTGGAAGCCGGCGACGCCTATTATTTCGACAGCCGCCGCCCGCACCGGATGCGCAACCCCTTCGACGAACTCTGCGTCGTGGTCAGCGCCGTCACCCCGCCCACGTTCTAACGTCGAACCCTAACGTAGAACCGGCGGCCGAAAAGCACCGGATTTGTGTCGATCGCATGTCTTTCGGCCCTTTCGGCTCGTGCCGGGAGCGGCGGTACCAGCGCCTGCAACTTTCGTCGTATACCTGTCGTTCGCGATTGCGTTCATCAGGATTGGAAAATAATCTTTCCACATCGATCAGCCGAATTTTTCTCAACCATGCGCGATCTGCCTTTCGAACTCGCTGCCCGTGTCCGCTATCTGAAATCGGCGGAGCAAGCCGATCCGGGCGCGGGTGTTCAGCTCGCCGATACGGTGGGCGAAATTGTCGCCGGTGTGCGCGAACGCGGTGACGCCGGGCTCGCCGAATACACCGAGCGCTTCGACAAGGTCGAACTCGATCGCTTCGAAGTGGCGCGGGACGCGCGCCGGCGCGCGGTCGACGAACTCGACCCCCAAACCCGGCGGGACACGGAATTCGCCATCGAGCAGGTGCGCCGTTTCGCGGCCGCCCAGCGCGAGACGATGCAGCCGCTCGAGATCGAGACGCTGCCGGGCGTGCATCTGGGCCATCGCATCGTCCCGATCGCGCGCGTCGGCTGCTATGTGCCGGGCGGGCGCTATCCTCTGCTTTCGGCGCCGATCATGTCGCTGGCGCCGGGCGTGGTGGCCGGCTGCGAGGAAATCGTGGCCTGCCTGCCGCCCACGGCTCCCGAAGCCATGGTCGGCATTTGTCATCTGGCCGGCGCGACGCGCATCTTCCGCATTGGCGGCGCGCAGGCGATCGCGGCCATGGCCTACGGCACCGAAAGCGTGCCGGCGGTCGACAAAATCATGGGCCCGGGCAACGCCTTCGTGAACGAGGCCAAGCGCCAGGTTTTCGGCGTGGTGGGGATCGATGCGCTGGCCGGGCCGAGCGAAATTTTCACCGCGGCCGACGAGTCCGCCGATGCCCGCGTGCTCGCCGCCGATATGCTCGCCCAGGCCGAGCACGACCCGATGGCGCGGCCCAGCTTGGCGACCACTTCGGAGCGTCTGGCGCAACAGGCGATCGATGAAGTCGAGCGCCAATTGGCCTCTCTTTCGTCGGCGGAAGTCGCGGGCGCGGCGTGGCGCAACAAGGGCGAGGTCGTGGTCTGCGAGGACGACGACGCGCTGGTCGCGTTCGCCGATTACATGGCGACCGAGCATCTCCAGATCCAGACGCGCGATCCGGACGCGCTGCTCGCGCGTATCTCGAATTACGGCTCGGCGTTTCTCGGCGAGCGCTCCAGCGTGGTCTTTTCCGACAAGTGCTGCGGCACCAACCATACGCTGCCCACCGGTCAGGCCGCGCGTTATACCGGCGGGCTGTGGGTCGGCGCCTATCTCAAGACGGTCACGCATCAACGCATCGAATCCGACGGCGTGGCCGCGGTGGCGCCCTCGACGATCCGCCAGTCGCGCACCGAGCGCATGGAAGGCCACGCGCGGGCCGCGGCACTGCGGCTGTATCCGAACGAGATCGACGCCATCACCTCGGGCCGGCTCGAGGATGTCGTCGACCGGCCCTATAACTGATCAAACCCGCGGCACCACGCCGGTACGCGAAAAAAAGGGGTAGAAGGCATGAGCACGACCACGAATACGACCACCGCTACGGGCGGCGCGCCGGGCGCCGGGCTCGAGCGCACGCTCACCCTGTCGTCGGTGTGCATCATCGGTATCGCCTGGGTGACGCCGCTGGTGGTGCTGGCGACCATCGGCATCATCGCGCACTTGTCGGGCGGCAGCGCGCCGACCGCTTATATCCTGACGCTCGTGGCGATGGTGTTCACCGCCTACAGCTACGGCCGCATGGCGCAGGTGCACCACACCAAATCCGGCTCGGCCTATACCTATATCGGCGAGGAAATGTCCTCGCACCTCGGTTTTCTCACCGGCTGGATGATCCTGCTGGATTATTTCTTCATTCCGCTGGTGGTGTGGCTGATCGGAGCGGCCTATCTCGCCAATCAGTTCCCCGCGGTCCCGATGGCGGCCTGGATCGTGGCTTTCATCCTGCCGACCACGTTGCTCAACCTGATCGGCATCAAGACGACGACCCGTACCGACTATCTGCTGGTCGCCTTCCAGTTGCTGGTGATCGCGATCTTCGTCGCGCTGTGTTTGGCCCAGTGGGCCGGCGCGCCGGCCGGGCCGGGCGCGCTCGAACCGTTCTACAATGACGGCACCACATTTTCGGCGATCGCCGCGGCGGCCGCGGTCGCCGCGTACTCGTTCATCGGCTTCGACGGGCTGACGCTGCTCACCGAGGAAACCAAGGACCCCAAGCGCACGATTCCGCGGGCGATGATCATCGTGGTGCTGTTCTTCGGCGTACTGTTCATCACCGTGGCCTGGGTCACCCAGCTCGTGCATCCGGGCGCGCAGTTCGCCCACCCCGCCTCGGCCGCGCTGGGTATCTCGCGCGCGGTGGGCGGCAATCTGTTCGCGGCCTTCGTGCTGGCCGGGCTGGTCGTCGGTCAGTTCGCCTGCGGCCTGACCATCCAGGCGGGCGCCTCGAGACTGCTGTTCACGATGGGGCGCGACGGCGCGCTGCCGGCGCCGCTGGCGCGGCTGTCCTCGCGCGGCACACCGGTCATCAGCATCGTGTTGATCGGCCTGGCCGGGCTGATCGGCCTGTTCGTCGATGTCACGACTTCGGCCTCGTTCATCAACTTCGGCGCGTTTTCCGCCTTTACGCTGGTCAATCTCGCGGTGATCGCGCACTGGCTCAAGCATCGCCCGCAGCGCGGCGCGGCCGGGGTATTCTGGTGGGTCGTCCTGCCGGCGCTGGGCGCGATCGTCGATTTTTATCTATTGTGCAACCTGGATATCGACGCGGTGATCGTCGGTCTGATATGGCTGGTGCTCGGCATCGCCTGGCTGGGCTGGATCACCCGCGGGTTCCGCCAGCCGCCGCCGAAGCTGACTTTCGAGGAGAAACCCGAGCTTGACTGAGCAAACCGGCAATCTGCGTATCGCCCTGGCACAGAAAGCGCCCGTCGTCGGAGAGACGAACGCCAACCTCGTGTGCGTCGAGACCACGCTGGCCGGCCGTCCGGATGCCGATTTGATGGTCTGGCCCGAGCTTTATCTGTGCGGCTATACCACCGCGCGCGCCGAAACGCTGGCCGAATCGTTAGCCGGTGACCGGGTAGGGCGTTTGCGCGCGGCGGCCGAGCGACACGAAACCGCGATCGTGATCGGCTTCGCCGAGCGCCGCGACGACGGGCGGGTCGCCAACAGCGTGCTGGCGATCGATCGCGACGGCCGGATCGCCGGCTGCTATCGCAAGATCCAACTGTTCGGCGACGAGGCCGGGGCGTTCACGCCGGGCGACCATCTGGAAATCGTCGAACTGGCCGGCGTGCGCGTCGGGCTGATGATTTGCTTCGATATCGAGTTCCCCGAGATCGCCCGTGCGCTGGCGGTCGGCGGCGCCGAGCTGTTGCTCAGCGTGTCGGCGAACATGCGCCCGTTCGGGCCCGATCACCGGCTATGCGTGCAAGCGCGCGCGCTCGAAAACCGCCGGCCGCATGTCTATGTCAATCAGGTCGGCCAGGGCGAGACCTTCCTGTTCACCGGCGACAGTTGTCACGCGGATACGGCGGGCCGGGTACGCGCGAGCTGCCCGCCGCACGCCGAGGCGCTGGTGCTCGCCGATGTGGCGCTCGCGGTGGAAACCGAAGTCCGCCCGGACTATCTCGCCCTGCGGCGCGCCGTACCGGCGGTCCGCACCGCAAACGAGACTCAAAACAGCTCGGCCTGACGGGGCGGCTCGACTCGCGACGGGTCGTGGCGCGGCTCGAGCCAGGCCACGATCACGTCGCAGACATAGCGTTGTTCGTCTTCGCTTAGCGCGCGCTCTGCGCCGATGCCGTGCCATTTCGCCAGGCAGCTCCGGCAGCAGGTGGCCGTGGCGTGCTGGGCGACGAACACCGGATGATTGCGCATCGGGGTCTGTTTGCCGTCGTTTGCAGGCTCGGCCGGGGCCAGGCGCTCGCCGATAAAGCGCGCGGCATGCCGACGAATAACCTCCAGTCCGTGACGATCCAGATCGTGTTGTTCGCGCGGTCCGAGCGCGAATCGCGAACGGAAAGACGAGCGTGCCAGTGCCGTGAACAGCTCGGCGTACGGCCGGCCGGCGAGGGCGTTGTCGGAAGTTGTCGACATAGCGTTCTCCGCGTGCCGGCGAGTCTAGAGCCTGTTCATGCCGATGCGTCGACGGGTCCGGCGGCCAGGCCAAGACCGATCTCGGCCGCCTCTTGGGCGCCGATGCCCGCCCCGACCAGCGGCGCGCGCGCGCCGAAGCGCGAGACATGAATCTCGACCGGCATCGGCAGGTTCGACTGTACGGCACGTTGCAATTGTGTATTGAAGGATGGCATGTCCATGAGGCTACCGGCCAGCACGATCGCGCCGGGGTTCAGGGTGATCGCGGTGTTGGCGATGACCCAGGCAAAAGCCTCGACGACCGCGCCTGCGCCGCGGCTGTCGGCTTCCGTCTCGAACAGGGCTTGCAGCCGGGCGCTGTCCAGCGAAGTACGATCGGGTAGCGCGACGTCCAATTCCTGCAAGCGCTGCATCAGCGTCTGGGCCGGCCCGAGTCGGGCGTATCCGATCTCGCCGGCCAGCCCGGTCGCGCCGCGATACAGCGCGCCGTTGACATAAAGCGCGGCGCCGACGCCCGCGCCGATGTAGACGTAGAGAAAATTGCGCTGCGACCGCATGACGCCGAGCCGACTTTCGGCGAGCGCGGCCCAGTTAACGTCGTTGTCGACGCGCAGAATCGGCACGTCCGGCGTGAAAATTCGCTCGCGGATCGCGATGTGGCCGGCGGGAAACGGCGAATCGGGCAGGGAGACGACCGCACCGGTGTCCGGGTCGACCGGATCGGCCACCGAACATGTGGCGCCCAGGCAATCGCCGTGGGCTTTTGCCCGCGCCTGTGCCAGTAGGTCGCGGCTGGTCGCGATGAGCTGTTCCCCGCTCGTTTCGACCGCCAACGGCACGATCTTTTCCCAGACGACCCGGCGCGCCAGATCGCAGGCCCGAAGACCGACCCAGCCGCGATCCATGGCCAGGCTCAGTGTATAGCCGCGTTCGGCGTTGACGGCATACAGCAGCGGCGCGCGTCCGCGCTGGCCGGTCTGTTGTCCGGCGGGCCGGATGAGCCCGGCGCCCAGCAGCCGGCGCGCCGATTCCGAGGCCGTCGGGCGCGCGATGCCGATCGCGGCCGATATGCCGGCGCGCGAGCCGGGGCCGTGCTCGATCAGGTGACGGAAAAAGGCGCGGTCGATCTCGGTGATAACGGTTTCCGGCGCGGTGCCGTGTGAAACGGCAACAGGCCCTTGCCTGTCGGACATTGTGCTTTTGTCTTACTCGGGTGCCGAAAGCGTGACAGCAATCATCGGCGGCGGCTATGCTTCGTTTTAGTTGTTAGTAGTGCTTACAAAAAGAGAGGAGGAACCGCATGGCCAATCCCGAGTTGCGTGTCGCGGCGGCACGTCTGCCTTCCGATGTCCCCGGTGAGATTCGTGCGCTGAAACAGGCCGCGCGCGACAAGATCGGCGATGTCGAGTCGTTGTTCGCCGACGTCGAGACGTTTGTTGCGCAGGAAATCGCGGATATCGAACAGGCCCGGGCCGAAGGGCGCGATATCTGGCCCGAGATCGATTACGACGACTTGGCCGCGGGCCGGGTCGGCGAAGCCGAAAGACAACGGATTCGACGCCGTGGTTGCGCCGTGATCCGCAATCATTTCCCCCATCAGCGCGCCCGCGAGTGGGATCAGCGCCTGGTGGCCTATCTCGACGACAACGATTTCGACCGGATATATCGCGGGCCGGGCGACGATTTCTTCGGCAGCCTCTCGGCGTCCCGGCCGCCGATTCTGCCGGTCTACTGGTCGCAGCCGCAGATGGAAGCCCGCCAGGATGAGCGCATGGCCGCGGTGCAGTCGTTCATGAACCGGCTCTGGACCTGCCAGTCCGACGGTCGGCAATGGTTCGATCCCGATCGTAACCTGCTGTACCCGGACCGGGTACGACGCCGGCCGCCGGGCACCGACTCGGACGGCCTCGGCGCGCACGTCGATTCCGGCGCGATCGAGCGCTGGCTGCACCCCGCCTACCAGGCGGTCTACCGGCATGTGCTCAACCACCGTTTCGATCGCTATGATCCATGGGACGCGGCCTGGCGGGCCGAGATCGACGAATACGAAAGCTCGACCATGTGTTCGGCGTTTCGCACGTTCCAGGGCTGGACGGCGCTGTCCGACATTCCGGCCGGCCAGGGGTGTCTGCATACGGTGCCGATTCCGGCCGCGATCATCTATGTCCTGCTGCGCCCGTTGCTGGCCGACGTGCCCGAGGATTCACTGTGCGGCGCGATCCCGCATCGCGTGCTGCCGATCAGCCAGACGTGGCATCCGCTGCTGATGCGGGCCCTGACCAGTATCCCGACGCTGCGGGCCGGCGATTCGGTGTGGTGGCACTGCGACGTTATCCATGCGGTGGCGCCGGTCGAGAATCAGCAAGGCTGGAGCAATGTCATGTATATCCCGGCCGCGCCGTGGTGCGATCGCAACGCCGCTTATGCCGAGCGTGTGCGCCACGCCCTGGCGCGGGGCCATTCGCCCGGCGATTTTCCCGACGAGCACTACGAGGCCGATTGGAAAAATCGTTTTACGGCCGATGCGCTCAATCGTTGCGGACGACAGGGTCTCGGGCTGGGCGCGTAGCCTGGGCGCCGTCGCGGCCCGGCCTGCTTCGGACGCCCGGTAAGCCCGTATTGGGATTACGCGTTGGCGGCCATTGCGCGAATGCGCTCGGCAACGCGCGCATGGGCCGGTAGCGCCATGCCCAGCGATGTGCCCTGACGCAGCAGCCAACCGTTGATGGATTCGATTTCGGTGACCGCGCCGGCATGAATATCGGCCCGCATCGACGACGTGTTGGCCGCCGTGGCCGAAACCACGGCGGCGACCCGCTCGTGTGAATTTCCCGGCCAGTTCGGATCCAACCGGGCGAGCAGCGCGTCGGCCTCGTCGATTAGCGCGGTCATCTCGGCGTACAGATCGGCGCGCTCGAGCAGAGCGCCGTTGGCCACGTCGTCGATCGCCGTCAACGGATTGAGCGCGGCGTTGACCACCAGCTTGCGCCATTGCGCCGGCCGAACGTCCTCGGCCCACGCCAAGCCCGGCCAGCCGGCGGCCAGCGCGTCGAACCAGGGCGGGCGCGGCCCGCCGCCGAACGTCGTCGTGTTCTCGGCCACGACCCGCACGGCGCCGTCGGCCGCGCTCATCACGGCGCTTGTCGTTACCCCCTCGATCAGGCGCTGGCCTGCGGCCAACCGACCGTCCAGGCTGCCGAGTCCGTTTTGCAGACGAATCACGGTGGCGTCGTCGGTCAGCCGTACGCGCCCGAGCGCCGCCGCGGAGTAGGGCGTTTTACAGGCGACGATGAGCCGCGAGACCGGCGGGCATTCGGCGGGCGGCTGCACGGGCAAGTCGAACTCGTGACGCCGCACACCCTCGGCGCGGTCGAAAACCAGCCTGATTTGGCGACGATGCGCCGGGCCCGGGCGAACGATGGTGATCCCGATGCCCGCCCGGCGCAGGTAGAAAGCGGCCAATGTGCCGACGCGGCCGGCGCCCACCAGATGCCAGTGCGTGCCGTCGTCGTCTGCGCCAATGTTCGTTGCTTCATGCATACTCTGTTTCCAACGGCCATCGACGCCTCGCGGGCCCTGTTATCGTTGCGCCGGGGTTCGTGGTTATCCGAATAACCAAAAAGAGGGTATTTCGACAGCCATATCAGAGTTTCGCCCAAGCGCTGATACGCGTGGTTGAATGGACGATACCCGGCTTGTTTTTAGCGCAAAGCCCTTGGCGTGCCCGCACGCGGGCGTCGGCTCGGTAATCCTCTTTCGATTCGTGTTTGGCGAGATCGCGAGCGGCTGATAACGTCGCTGTCCAAGCCGTTGCCAGACGACGCGCCGACCGGGTATCGGCGCGTCGGCCGGGGCGCAGAGTATCGGGCTGGCTTGCCGTCGTCGCGGTCCCATGCGGCGGGTGGTCCGGCTCGGTATCGGGCGGCGGGGGATACCCCCGCCGCCCATCCCGATTCGAACGCCAGGATTTCCCGCCGGACCTGGCCGTAGGCAAACAGCGAGCACAGTACCGCGATATCGGCGGCCGCGCCGGATCGCCACAGCGAGATCAGCAGGCCGGTTCATCTCCTGCCCGCCGCCATAGCGCGCGCTCGGGTAGAAGGCCCGCGCGGACAGCCGGGTCTTGGGGCTTCGATCCTCGGGCATGCGTTGGGTGAATAAAAATCAATTGTTCCCTAGCCAGGGCTTGTTGCCGTTTCATACGGCACCGCGTTGCAACCCCAAATCGTGTCAGCCAAGGCGCAGAGCGCCGACCGCAGTCATTCTGCGGTCAAGCTCTGCAACGCCGGATGGCGCGATTTGGGGCCGCAACCCGAAGGGCCGGGGGCCCCATGTTAATTATTTATGGGCCGCAATCTAGCGTTGCAGCGCGCTACGGTAGAATGACTACCGTACGCCCGCTGCGCCTTGTCTTGCGACAGCTCGAATACATTCGGGCGGCCGCCGGCGCGGCGTCGTATGAAGCGGCAACAGGCCCCAACCTGCGCCTGTGTGCTCCGAGGCTGTTGCTGCGTAATACAGTGGACGCCGCCGCCGCGCGCGAAGATCGCGCGGGCGTCCACGCCGACGATGCGCCGGCCCGGATACAGCTCGGCCAGAATCGAGCGGGCTTCGGCGTCGGCCGGGTCGTCGAAGGTGCCCACGATCACCGCCCCGTTGATCGGCAGATGATTGATATAGCTGTAGTCGACGAAGCCGTGGGCATCGCGCAGCCGCCGCGGCGCGGGCAAGGCCGCGATGCGCCAGGCACCGCCGGCGGCCGTGGCGGCCGATTCGAATACGCGCTTAGTTTCGCGGCTGATCGCGTGATCGGGGTGGCCGGGATCGCGCTGGTCGTGTACGACCACGCACTCCGGCGAGGCCAGCGCGGCCACGATGTCGACATGGCCGAAGGTGCCAAAGCGCTCGGCGTCGCGGTGTAGCCCACGGGCCAGCCAGATGGCGTGATCGGCGCCGAGCGTGCGGGCCATTTCGGCTTCCACGTCCGCCCGCGAAAGCCTGGGGTTGCGGCGCGGATCGCGTTGGACCGTGTCGGTGAGCAACACCGTGCCGGCGCCGTCGACGGCGATGCCGCCGCCCTCGTTGACCAGATCGGAATCGATACGCGCCGCGCCGGCGAGGCGCGCGATCGTGCTCGCCACGCGATCGTCGCGTTCCCAGCGCGCCCATTCGCGCCGGCCCCAACCGTTGAAGCGCCAGTTCACCGCACCCAGCGCGCCGTCGTCATCGAGCACGAAACTCGGCCCAATATCGCGCAGCCAGGCATCGTCGAGCGGCACGGTCACGCGTTCGACCGCCGCCGAGACATAGCGCGGCGCGATGTCCTCATCGGCCGGGTCGACCAGCATCGTCACCGGCTGGAACTCGGCGATGGCGTGGGCCACGGCGGCCCAGGCGCGTCGAGCCTCGGCTATGTCGTCGGCGTTTTCGCCGGCGGTCGGCCCGACCGGCGGAAAACCCATCCAGACCCGGGCTTGCGCCACGGTTTCGGCCGGCATCCGCCAGCCGGTGACGACCTCACTCATCGCCATCGCCCTCGGCAGCCGGCCCGCCGAGCGGCCGGTCGGCGGCGACCGGCGCGGTCAGCGCGCCGTAGGTGTCCGGGCGCCGGGTCGCCAGAAACGGGAACAGCGTCAGCCAGTCGCGCCGCTGATCCAGATCGAGATCGGCCACCAGAATCGCTTCGGCATCGCGCGGCGCGGCGACCAGCACCCGGCCGTAGGGATCGGAGATGAACGAGCTGCCGTAGAAGGTCAGCCGACCTTCGTCGCCGATGCGGTTGGGCACGATCATGAACGTGCCTGCCGTGATGCCGTTGGCCACGATTACCTGGCGCCACAGCGGTTGGGTGTCGAAATCGGGGAAATCCGGTTCGGAACCGATCGCGGTCGGGTAGACCAGGATCTCCGCGCCGCCGAGCGAATAGGCACGGGCGACCTCGGGGAACCATTCGTCCCAGCAGGTCGGCAAGCCGATCGCGGCATCGGCCAGCGCGCCGTGGCGATAGACCGGGTAGGGGTCGTCGGCTGGACCTTCGCGAAAATAAGTGTTCTCGAAATAGCCTTCGGTGACCGGGATATGCAGTTTATGGGTGGCGCCGATCAGCGTGCCGTCGGGGGCGACCAGGATGGCGGTGTTCAGCCCGAGCCCGTCCGCGCCCTCGGCGCGCTGATAGAGCGATGCGTGCACCGCCACACCGTGGCGCCGCGCGGCGTCGCGGGCGAAGGTCATCGTCGGCCCGGTTTCCAGATCCTCGGCGCCGTCGGCCGCGGTGCCCGTCGCGCGCCGGTCGGCCGGGTAGCGCATGAGCGTGATTTCCGGCATAAACACCGCCGCGGCGCCGGCTTCGGCGGCGCGGCCGATGGCGGCGTCCAGCGCGGCGACGAGCTTGTCGCGATCGGCGCGCCAGGCGTGCTGCACCAGTGCTACGCGCAGCGGTGCGCGCGGCGACGGCTTGGCGCGGGCCGGTGAAAGGGGCGGGTTCGTGTTCTGAATCAGTTGCATGGGGTACTCCCGGCGGCATCGCCGCCGAATTGCCGGATCAGGGCGCGGCGTAGCAGGGCGCGCGCCTCGTCCGTGGACAGGCGGCCGGTGAGCCAGCGCTGCGACAGGCCGTCGACCAAGGCCGTGGCGATCGCCGCCTGGGCATCGGCGGCTTGCCGGTTCGGTGGCGCGGTTTTGCCGGCGGTCTGCATCAGGCCGTCGGCGATGCGCCGCTGCCAGTCGGCCGTGGTGGCGCGCAGATGCGCGGCCAGGGCGCTGTCGAAGACCGCCGATGCATTGATTTCGTGCCAGGCGGCGGCGTGATCGCGTACCTCGGGGTCATCCGAGATTTCGTCTACCAGGTTATCGATCAGCGCATCGCGCCCATCGCCGGCCGCGCGCGCCCGGCCGGCTGCGGCCGTATCGTTGACGTGGGCCAGGGTCGCGGCGAGCAGGCCGTCGCGATTGGCGAAATGGTAATACAGCAGGCCCGAGGACACGCCGGCCTCGCGCCCGATATCCGCCATGCGCAAACCGCGCACGCCGTGCCGGGCCAGGCAGCGTACGGCCGCCGCCACGATACGCGTCCGGGCTTCGTCACTATCGGGCCGGCGGGTCATGGCAAGTCGATTCCCAAGATAATGGTCAGGGTAATTGCAGGGCGCTTGAGGGCCGTTCATGCGCCATTCGAACGCCGCTCTGGCATCGATTATCATACTGACTGAATATTCAGTCAAATACTGGATATTACCGGGCCGATCGATGTTTCGGCCGCGACGATCGCCCAACGGCGGCCGGCCCGGGTAGGATAAAGTCATTCATTCAGGCGCCGGCGCGACGCCGGCACCGCGACAAGGATTTCGTCGATGGCCAAGAACACGATCGCCGATGTGCTGGCCGATCTGCTCATCCAGGCCGGCGTAGCGAACGTCTGGGGTCTGCCGGGCGATTCGCTCAACGGCTTTACCGAAGCGCTGCGCAGGCGGGAGAAAATCCGCTGGATCGGCGTGCGCCACGAAGAGGTCGCGGCACTCGCGGCCGCCGGCGAGGCCGATGCGCATGGCGGATTGGCGGTTTGTGCCGGCTCCTGCGGGCCGGGCAATTTGCATCTGATCAACGGCCTGTTCGAGGCCCAGCGCGCCAATGTGCCGATGCTGGCCGTGGCCGCCCAGATTCCATCATCCGAGATCGGGCTCGGCTATTTTCAGGAAACGCACCCGCAGAATCTGTTTATCGAATGCAGCGATTACTGCGAGTTGATTTCCAACCCGGACCAGATACCGCAGGTGCTGGAAGCCGCGATGAGCAGCGCGATCGTCAACCGCTCGGTATCGGTCATCGTGTTGCCCGGCGATGTGGCGTTGTCCGAAGCCCCCGAGCATTCGCTGCGCTGGCAGCCGCCGGTGCGCCCGAGCGTGGTGCCGCCGAACGACGCGCTCGACGTGTTGGCCGGGCATCTCAACGCGGCGTCGAAGATCACCATTCTCGGCGGTTACGGCTGCGAGGGCTATCACGACGAAGTGCTGGCCCTTGCCGAGCGCATCAAGGCGCCGATCGTGCATGCGCTGCGCGGCAAGCAATCGCTGGAATACGACAACCCCTACGATGTCGGCATGACCGGCCTGATCGGCTACTCGTCGGGCTATCACGCCATGCGCGAATGCGATCTGCTGATCATGCTGGGCACGAACTTCCCGTACCGGGAATTCTTCCCCGCGCACGGCCATATCGTGCAAATCGATATCCGCGGCTCGCACCTCGGCCGACGCAGCCCGCTAACGATGGGGCTGGTCGGCGATATCGGGCCCACGCTGGCGGCGCTCGTTCCCAAACTCGAACAAAACGCGAGCACCAAGTTTCTTGACGCCTGCCAGTCGCACTACAAGAAAGCGCGCGAAAATCTCGACGATCTGGCCACGCCGCGCGCCGACGACCAGCCGTTGCACCCCCAGTATCTGACCGCCCGCGTCTCGGCGCTGGCGCACGACGACGCCGTGTTCACCACCGATGTGGGCACGCCGACCGTCTGGGCCGCGCGCTATATTCACATGACCCGCGAACGCAGGTTGACCGGCTCGTTCATGCACGGTTCGATGGCGGTGGCCGTGCCGGCCGCGCTCGGTTGGCAGGTCGCCTATCCGGAACGCCAGGTGGTGGCGCTGGCCGGCGACGGCGGTGTGACCATGCTCATGGGCGATCTGATCACGCTGGCCGTCGAGAAGCTGCCGGTGAAGGTCGTCGTCTACAACAACGAATCGCTCGGCTTCGTCGCCATGGAAATGAAAGCGGCCGGTTATGTCGATTCCACCACCGACATTCCGCGGGTCGACTTCGCCAAACTGGCCGAATCGCTCGGCATTCGCGGTATCCAGGTCACCGCCTCGGCCGATCTCGACGAAGCGCTCAAGCGCGCCTTCGAACACGACGGCCCGGTCGTAGTCGATGTGCGTACCGCCAAACAGGAACTGTCGATGCCGCCCAAGATCGAGGCCAAACAGGCCCGCGGCTTCTCGCTCTACATGCTGCGCGCGGTCATGAACGGGCGGGGCGATGAAGTCGTGGATTTGGGCCGGACTAATTGGTGGGGGCGGTAGTCTTCCAGCGTGTCGCGATGGCGCGGGGCATAACGCCGCCCAGGCGTGGCCGCCGAGCGACTGGCTCATCCGCGACAACGTAGTGTCGGTCGATCCACTTCTTCAGCATTTGTCGCGCATTGGTGCGAGGCGGCGGTACCGGCGTGCATATTTCCAATTCTTGAAAATTCAATTATTGCAACACGTTATTATTGTATAGTGCACTGACCGCGCTTTAACGGCTTCAATAAGCCGCGCGTTCGGGGTACGGTCGAATCAAGATCGAGGCGAGGGGACGCCGTGGAGACCCGATTGCATCTCAAGCCGGGCCAGAATGGGACCAAACAATTGGTTCGGAAGTATGGCGACAGGCTGGTTTGCGTCCGCTATCGCTACGACAGCGATACCGGGCGAATAGCCGGGAGTAGCATTTGATGCAGCGGCCGACAGATGAGCCCGTGCTCGTCCGAATCGCTTACGAAGAACGAGACCTTCGAGAACGGGTCCGACAAGCGGGTGGACGCTGGCAGCCGGCGGAACGCGCCTGGGTGCTGCCTTATGGTATAGCGGCCGAGTTCGAACTGACCGCTCGCATCGTTGGAGATATATAGATATGGATGGGATATATATAGGACTAGATATATGTCGTCTACTTGGCGTTAGCGCTTAAAAGGGGGATCAATGAGTTTGGAAGAGCAACTTACTAGATGGACATCACCTTCGAGTGATACTGAGCAGGATAAGCAAGAACGTACTGAGCGGATGATTCGCCAAGCCGTGGATGCACACACCACGTTCAATAATTGTGACCTGAAAATCTATGCGAAAGGGTCCTATGCCAACAACACCAACGTTCGGGCTGATAGCGACGTGGATATTGCTGTCGAGTGCACGGAGGTTCTCTACTGGGAGGAAGCAGAACAAGGGCTCCATCCGCCTGGCAACAAATATGAGGGCGTTTGGACTCCCACAAAACTCAGATCTGAACTGCTTGCTTCCCTGAAAGCAAAGTTTGGTGAAAACGTGGATAGTAGCGGATCGACCGCAATACAGATAAATTCTGGATCTTCCCGAGTCGATGCTGATGTAGTTCCGTGCTTTAGCTATAAATATTATCTACAAAATGAAGTTCGCCCGGGGACCAAAATTTTCAAAACTGACGGAAGTAGCTTGGTCAACTATCCAGTTCAACAGTTGGATTATGGGATCGCTAAAAATAAGCGCACAGGCTACTCCTATAAAAGGGGCGCGCGGTTGCTAAAACGTATCGAGAACGTTATGGCTGAGGGTGACGAGTTTCGAGAATTGCCGTCATTCTTCGTTGAATGCCTAGCATATAACTGTCTGGATACAATATTCGCACGGTCGACTTGGACGGATCGCCTTCGAGGGATGCTTGTACACATTTGGGAGCAGCTTCAGGGTGAAGAGCCGACTAATGGGCGGTGGGTCGAAGCGAACGAGTGTTTCTATCTATTTTATCCGTCTCAAGACTGGTCACGCGAAGATGGACGTGACTTCGCCAAAGCGGCTTGGAATCATTTTGGGTTTAAATAATGCGCAACGTGACGTTACGGAGCTCAATGTACTTATTGATTGGCGCGTCCGCTATCGTGTGGTTTTCTCTTGCATATCTTAATGGGCTAGATCTATCAAAAGCCAAGGACTTCTTCAGGTTGATTCCGAAAGTCGTAAGCATTGATCTTTTGTTGATAGCGGTGTTCGTCAAATGGGGGTGGGAGTTCAAATTATTTCGTGGGTGGCTGGTTCCGTTCCCCAACCTAAGCGGAACATGGATGGGGTGCATTTATTCTGACTGGAAGAATCCACAAACCGGCGAGAAACCACCACCAATACCCGTAATGCTGAACGTATCACAGTCATTCTTCCATCTAAGTTGTGTCATGAGAACTGGAGAAATGGAAAGCCGCTCCTTTTCGGAGGGGTTTCTGATAGATCCTGATCGCCAGTTAAAGGAATTCGCGTATTCGTACACAAGTAAACCGCTTGTTAGCTTAAGTGAAAGAAGTACTCCACACGACGGTTCGGTGGTGTTTAGGATTATTGAAAAGCCAAAGCGAAAGTTAGTTGGCCGATACTGGACAGAGCGCCTGACAAAAGGGGAAATAGCACTTGAATATCACACTAGCGAATTGCTTGAAGAGTTACCATGCTCGATTGGCGAGCACCCGGTCACCGAGGATAACAGCAGGCGCTAACAAATCGCTGCAGCCGACCGTCATCCCGCTACGCGGGCTGCCGGCGGCTGAGCTCAAGCGTTAGGCGGCGCGATATCTCTTTATTGTTGTGAGGTTAAATGTTCAAGTTACAGGTTATTGATCGCCTGACGTCTGAATTCGGAAAACCAAGCCGAACAACCGTCAAGGTTACAGCTTTTGATATTGCTACTTCGCTGGGGGTAGTCGTTCAGACAGACCAGCCTAACAAGGAAGATGCCGCGTTCGTCTGGCTGCCATACCCGCCAGACGACCAAACCATTCCAGAAATTGCATTCGGAAAGGGGTCAGACACGTTTTCCCGGAAAGGCGGAAAGGGGTCAGACACGTTTTCCCGGAAAGGGTCTCGGAAAGGGGTCAGACACGTTTTCCAGACACGTTTTCTGTGCACGGAAAGGGGTCAGACACGTTTCCAGACACGTTTTCCACTAGGCTCTGCAGTTGACTGCCAAACCGCTTCGCGGTTTGGTCCCTCCGCAGCCTTCGGCTGCTCTGGCGGCAAGTGAGCTTGGGCATTGGGCATTAGGCATCAAAGAGAATCTTGTTACTTGATACTAATGGGAATATCATAACCCATGAGTAAGGCCGACAAAATTCTGGAGAAGATGCGTCGTAATCCGAAGGATTGGCGTATGGAGTCCTTAGAGACGGTTGCCCAGAGACATGGCGTTGATGTTCGAAAAACGGGTGGCAGCCACTTTGTTTTTCTGCACCCGGATTCGGAATTAGCAGTTACCGTGCCGTTCAAACGTCCTATTAAGCCGGTTTACATTACCCAGTTTCTTGCTCTACTGGAAGATATCGGAGTTCAGTGATGCAGCAGGAATTTGATTACCCGTTCGAGTTACGGCCTCTGGCCAACGAAGAAGGTGGCGGCTGGCTAATTTCCTTTCCGGATTTGCCAGGGTGCATTTCCGATGGTGAAACACCGGAGGAAGCTATTGCAAACGGTAAAGATGCCTACGCGGCGTGGCTCCAGGCAGCAAGAGAGGCCGGGCGCGAAGTGCCTAATCCCGGTGAGCTTCCCAGTGGAAAATTTATTGCCAGAGTTCCGCGTAGTTTGCATGCGCGCCTTACTGCTCGCGCGCGGCAGGAAGGCGTTAGCATGAATGCTCTTGTTTCCTCATTTCTGGCCGAGAGTCTCGGACGTAAGGAAGGAACTCGACGGTAATGCCCACGAGAAGGCCAACAAACCTGTCTCTTGATAATGCCTCGTTCCAGGAAGCGAAGGCACTTGGGGCCAACGCATCAAGGTCCGTTGAGGCAGGTATTGCTGAAGCCGTGAGACATTCAAAACGGGAGCAGTGGCTTTAGGATAATGAAGCTGCCTTGAAGAGTTCTAACGAGTATGTCGACTCCAACAGCCTTCCGCTATCCCAGCATCGCCAGTTCTGATGGCGCGTTTCGACGTGTGTCGAAACCAGGGCGGTAGCTGATTCCGAAGAAGCCGAAGGTTGGTACGAAAATCGGCAGGGCGTGGTCGCAATATTCGGCGGCCCGGTTGTCGCGGGCGCGATCCCAGACGTTGCTCGTGTTCGAGCCTCTAGCAGCAGGCAGGCGACGGCGCGACGAAACCGCCGCGTCGCCGCCGGTCCTTGGTCGTTATACGCCGATCTTGTTCAGCGCCTTGCCGGACAGCAGGTTCTTTTCGATCTTCTCCAGCGAGATGCCTTTGGTTTCGGGTACGAGGCACAGCGTGAACACGATGAACAAGGCGTTGACCGCGGCCAGGATACCGAAGGTCCACGGCCCGCCGATGCCGGCAATCATGACCGGGAAGAAGAAGCCGATGCAGAAGTTGCCGATCCAGTTGGCGCCGGTCGAGGCCCCGATCCCGAAATCCCGGCCCCGAATCGGCTGGATTTCGGCGCACAGCGTCCAGATCAGCGGGCCCGCGGACATGGCGAAGCCGACCACGAACAGCAGTACCATCGCCAGCGCGCCGTATTGCAGCAAGGCCGTGCTGGCGCCGAACGTCAGGATGAAGCTCAGCAACGCCATGGTCACAGCCATGATGGCAAAGCCGGCGTAGAGAATCGGTTTACGGCCCCAACGATCGATGAAGGCGATGGCGATGAAGGTGGCCAGCACGTTGGTCAGACCGGTGATCACGGTCGCCCAAAGACTGGCCGACGTGCCGTCGAAGCCCGACATCTTAAAGATTTCCGGGGCGTAATACATGATGACGTTCATGCCGGTGAACTGCTGCACGAGTTGCAGCGCGATGCCCAGAAAAACGGACCGGCGGAAGTTCGGGTTGTGCTTGAACAGCGCGTAACCCTGCGACTCGGACTCCTGTTCGATCGCTTCCTGGATCTCGCCCATCTCGTATTCGACCTCCTCGGAGGTGCCACGCAGCCGGGACAATACGTTGCGGGCCTCGTCGATCCGGTCCTTTGCGGCAAGCCAACGCGGGCTGTTGGGCACCGCCAGGGCGCCGAAGAACAGCAGCACGGCCGGGATCACCAGCACGCCGAACATCCAGCGCCAGCTCTCGATATAAGAGAACAGCAGGTTGGAGACGAAGGCGGCCAAAATACCGATGGTCACCATCAGTTGATAAAACGAGATCGTCGTGCCGCGGATGCGCTCGGGCGTGACTTCCGACAGATACAGCGGCGCGGTGAACGAGGCCACGCCCACCGCCAGCCCGAGCACGATACGGCCGATCCACAGCAGCGTCGGCCCGGGCGTGACCACGCAGATTATCGCGCCGACGATGAACAGCAGCGACGAGACCAGCAGTGCGCGTTTGCGGCCCATGCTCTTGGAGATCGAGCCGGCGGACAGGGCGCCGATGGCGGCGCCCACCATCATGGAGGACACGATCCAGCCTTCCATCGCCGAGGACAGGTTGAAGTCCTGCTTGATGAAGGGTAGCGCGCCCGATATGACGCCGATGTCCATGCCGAACAGCAGGCCGGCCAAGGCGGCCAAGCCGCAGGACAGCCAGACCATGGGCACGATTTCGGCGTGCGTGACGCTTTCGGGCGTCGATTTCGATGTCGATGTTGCAGCACCAGTAGCACCGGCCATATCGAATCTCCTTGAATACAGGGGGAAATAGAAAAAGCTACGTCTAAAATATCCGCGATGGCAGGCCCTGCCCATCGCCGAAGGCTAGGCATAAGACTAATGTCTCAGATAGCTGGAACTTATGTTCCGCTTGTTGGAACTTTTTGGCATACGGCGGATGAGCAGGCGATGAATACGACTCCGTCCGGGCGAGCGATCCCGCGCAGCGCGGCCCACATGCGCTCGAGCGCCGCCTCGGCCTCGCTGTTGATCACGTAGCCGGCCGCGGCGTGGTCCGCGACACCCCGCCAGGTGGGCCTGCCAGGTGGGCTATATCGGCAAGCGTACGGGCGTTCATCGCGAATCGGTTCTTCTTGTGTAAGACTTTTGTCTGGAGCGCTGATTTTTACTTGATTTTGCGTCGGCATGGTTTCAGCTATACGCCGAAAGATGTAGCCGCCGTTGTCGCGGATCGCCCGTTCCCGGAGTTGCCATGCTCGAACTTACTCCCGATGCCGTTCTGCTCGATCAGACCGCCGACGACTGGCGCGACGCCCTGATCCAGGCCGGTGCGGCGCTCTCCCGGGCCGGTTTGGTCGATCCCGCCTACGGTCAGGCGTTGTTTCAGCGCGAGGGCGAGTCTTCGACCTATGTCGGCAACGGCATCGCCATTCCACACGGCACGCCGGCATCGCGCGATTACGTCAAGACCACCGGTCTGCGCCTGCTGCAATATCCCGACGGGCTGGATTGGCACGACGGCAACCGGGTATCGCTGATCATTACCATCGCCGCGGTCAACGACGAACATCTGGATATCCTGCGCCGGCTCACCCATGTGCTGGATGCGCCCGGCGTGGCCGAAGGGCTGGCGAGGGCCGAAAAAGCCGCCGATGTCATCGCGCTGTTGTCGCGGACGCCGGTCGAGCCGCGGCTGGATCGCGCGACGGTGGCGGCGCGGGTGCCGGTGTCCTCGCGTGAGAGTCTGGCTATGGTGGCCGCCGCACGGCTGCTGGAAGCCGGCGTGGCCGGGCCGGCCTTCATCGGCGAGATCGTGGGTCAGACCCCGGTATCGCTCGGCGACAAGCTCTGGCTTGTCGAGGGCAGCGCCGAGGTCACGCAGCCGGCGCTCGGCGTGGCCACGCCGGCCGAGGTGGCCGATGCCGCCGCGGTGTTCGTGTTGGCACGCGCGGCGCACGCCGGCCGCGCCGCCGCCGACGCGACGCGAAGCCTGCTCGAACGTATTCTGGCGGTGCTCGAATCCGGCGAAGCGGCCGGTCTGGCGCAGCTCGACGCCGCCGAGCTTATCGGCCGTCTGGCCGGCGAATCGGCCGCCACCGAGGTGCTGCGCGTGCGCGTGCGCAACGCCCACGGCCTGCATGCGCGCCCGGCCAAGAATCTGGTACAGGTCGCGCGCGAGCAGCGCCTGCCGATCAAGGTAAGGCTGGAGTCGGGCGGCGCTGATCCGGTATCCGCGGCGAGTCTGACCCGGGTGCTCGGGCTCGGCGCGCGACGCGGCCAGATGCTGGTGTTCTCGGCCGAAGGCCAAGGCGGGAACGAGGGCGCGACCGCCGCGCTCGAGGCGATCGGCAACGCCGTGCGTTCCGGCCTCGGAGAAGACGTGTTGCCGCTGGAGGACACCGGCGCGGCCCGGCCGTCGCGCAACAAGGCCGAGCCGCGTGTCTATGCGCCGGCGCCGGCCGCCGATACCGCGCTCGACGCGGTGCCGGCCTCGCCCGGCATGGCGATCGCGCCGGTGTTCGTGCTGCGGTTGCCGGAATTCGATTACGCCGAAACCTCGGACGACTCGATCGGCGAGCGCAAGCGGCTCGATGCCGCCATTCGGGCCGCCTACGGCCAGCTTGCCGTGCTGACCCGGGCGGCCGACGGCGGCGACATGGCCGAGATCCTGTCCATGCACGAAGAGATGCTGCGCGATCCCGAGCTGCGCGAGGCCGCGATCGAGGCGATCAACGAAGGCGCGTCCGCCGAGGCCGGTTGGTGGTCGGCCGTCGAGACCTCGGCCCGGGCCCAGGCCGCGCTGCCCGACCGGATTCTCGCCGAGCGCGCCGCCGATCTGCGCGACGTCGGCCGGCGTGTGCTGGGGCTGCTTTGCGGCGTGGCCATGCCTCAGCCGCCGGACCATCCCTATATTCTGGTGGCCGAGGACATCGGGCCGGCGGACGTGGCCCAGCTCGATACCGAGCGCGTGCGCGGCCTGCTCACGGCCAAGGGCGGGGCCACCTCGCACAGCGCGATCCTGGCGCGCTCGCTCGGCATCGCCGCGGTGGTCGGCGCTGGCGAGGGCGTGCTGTCGCTCGCCGACGGTATCGAGATGATCATCGACGGCGAGCGCGGTCGCGTGGTGCCCTCGCCCGCCGCCGAGCGCCGCGAGCGCGCCGAGCGGGCGATCGCCGAACGCGCCGAACTCGAGGCCGAGGCGTTCGCCACCCGCTTCGAACCGGCGATTACCACCGATGATGTGCGCATCGAGGTCGCGGCCAACCTCGGCAATACCGCGCACGCCGCCGACGCGGTCGAACGCGGCGCCGAGGGCGTGGGCTTGCTGCGGACCGAATTCATCTTCATGGCCCATCCCGCCGCGCCTGATCTGGACACCCAGGTCGCCGAGTACAGACGGGCTTTCGACGCGCTCGGCCCGGATCGGCCGCTGGTGGCGCGCACGCTGGATGTCGGCGGCGACAAACCGCTCGACTATTGGCCGGTGCCGCCGGAGGGCAATCCGTTTCTCGGGCTGCGCGGTATTCGGCTGGCGCTCAATCGGCCGCAGATCCTGGAAACCCAGATACGCGCGTTGATTACCGCGGCCGAAGGCCGTCCGTTGCGCATCATGTTCCCGATGGTCAAGGACGCGGCCGAGTTCCATGCGGCCAAGGCCATCTACGAGCGCGTGCTCGGCGAGTTCGAGCGCGTCGATGTCCAGCTCGGCGTGATGGTCGAGGTGCCATCTTGTGCGTTGCTGGCCGACACGCTGGCGCCGCACGTCGACTTCTTCTCCATCGGCACCAACGATCTGACTCAGTACACGCTGGCGATCGACCGCGGCCATCCGCAGTTGTCGGGCCAGGCCGACGGCCTGCATCCGGCCGTGCTGCGCTTGATCCTGATGACCGTGGCGGCGGCCGAAGCGCATGATTGCTGGGTCGGCGTCTGCGGCGAGCTGGCCAGCGATGCCCAAGCGGTCGACGTACTGGTCGGGCTCGGCGTCAACGAACTTTCGGTCAACGCGCGTCAAGTGCCACTGGTCAAGGCGCGCGTTCGCCGGCTGTCGCAGGCCGAATCCTCCACCCGTGTTGAAACGCTGTTGGCGTTGGCCACCGCCGCCGAGGTGCGCGAACAGCTCGAGACCGCCGATTTCCGGGCGCCGGCGGATTGAAAAAACAGACCCTGGAGTCGAAGAATGAATATCACCATAGTCACGGCCTGTCCCGGCGGAAATGCCACGTCGTGGCTGGCGGCGCAGCGGCTGGCGCGGGCGGCCGAGCGGGCCGGGCATACGCCGGCCGTTCACGGCGAGAATCCGGGCGCGGCCGATCTGGTCATCGTTGCCGCCAGCGCGCCGGTCGATCTGTCGCGCTACGCAGGCCGGCCGCTGTATCGCGCGACGCCGGCCGATGCGCTGGCCGATCCCGGACGCGTGATCGAAACCGCGCGAGGGGCGGCGACGCCCTACGATCCGGCCGAGGATGCCGAGCTCGAACCGGAGCCGGCGGCCGAGCCGGTGAGTCGGGCCGGCGGCGACGGCGCCCGCATCGTCGGCATCGCGGCCTGCCCGTCCGGCGTGGCGCATACCTTCATGGTCGCCGAGGCATTGACCGATGCCGGACGTTCGATGGGCCACGAGGTGCGGATCGAAACCCAGGGCTCGGTCGGAGCCCGGGACGCGCTCACCGACGAGGAGATCGCGGCGGCGGATATCGTGCTGCTGGCCTGCGATATCGAAGTGGACGACTCTCGCTTTGCCGGTAAGCGGGTCTATCGCGCCTCGACCGGCGCGGCGTTGCAGCGCGCGCGGGCGACGATCGAGGCCGCGTTGGCGGAGGCCGCGGTCGAGCCCGAAGGCCCGGCCGAAGGCGGCGCACCGGCGCCGGAGCCGGAGCCCCAGGACGCCGTGAAAGACGGCATCAAGGACCGCGGCGTCTATAAACATTTGTCGGCTGGCGCGTCGTTCATGCTGCCGATGGTGGTGGCCGGCGGTTTGTGCATCGCGTTGTCGTTCGCGTTCGGCATTCATGCCGCGGACGAACAGGGCAGCTTCGCGGCCGCGCTGATGCAGATCGGCGCCGGCTCGGCGTTCAAGCTGATGGTGCCGGTGCTGGCCGGTTATATCGCCTATTCCATCGCCGGCCGGCCGGGCTTGACGCCGGGGCTGATCGGCGGCTGGTTGGCCACCGGTATCGGTACCGGCTTCATCGGCGGTATTGTCGCCGGCTTTCTCGGCGGCTATACCGCGCTCGCGGTCAAGCGTCTCGTACCGCTGCCGGCGAGCATCCAGTCGCTCAACCCGGTTCTGATTATCCCGCTGCTGTCGAGTCTGGCGACCGGGCTAGTCATGATCTATGTCATCGGCGCGCCGGCGGCGGCGACCCTCAGCACGCTCACGAGCTTCCTGAATTCGATGGGTTCGACCGATGCCGTGATGCTGGGTCTGCTGCTGGGCGGCATGATGTGCCTCGACATGGGCGGGCCGATCAACAAGGCCGCCTATGCGTTCGGCGTGGGCTTGTTGTCCACGCATACCTATCTGCCGATGGCCGCGATCATGGCCGGCGGCATGGTGCCGCCGATCGGGCTGGGCGTGGCCAGCCTGGTCGCCCGGCCGAAGTTCGATGCCGCCGAGCGCGAAGGCGGCCTGGCCGCGCTGGTGCTCGGGCTGTGCTTCATCACCGAGGGCGCGATTCCGTTCGCCGCCCGCGACCCGTTACGGGTGATCCCTTGCTGCATCGCGGGTGGCGCGGTGGCCGGCGGCTTGAGCATGTACTTCAGTTGCAAGCTGATGGCGCCGCACGGCGGTTTGTTCGTGCTGCTCATTCCCAACGCGATCAACCACATCGGCCTTTATTTGGGCGCGATTGCCGCCGGTTCGCTGGTAACCGGGCTGGTTTACGCCGTGATCAAGCCGCGCCTGACCGGCGGGGCGGGCGCGGCCGATGTCGCCGATTCGCTCGATCTGAATCCCTCGCGGGCATCCTGACGCTCGCCATCCCGCTCTTTCGTAGCGCGACGCACCGGCGCATATTGGGCGGGTTGATTACTCGCTTTTAGCGGAGATTAGGAATGGCTTATATTCAGGTCGCCACGGAAAACTCGGCTCCGGTCGAGCTTTATTACGAGGATGTCGGCGCCGGGCGCCCGGTCGTGTTGATTCACGGCTGGCCGCTGTCCGGCCGCTCCTGGGAGAACCAGGTCCGCCCGCTGGTCGAGGCCGGCTATCGCGTGATCACCTACGATCGGCGCGGCTTCGGCCATTCGTCCCAGCCGTGGAACGGCTACGACTACGATACCCTGGCCGCCGATCTCAACGCGCTAATGGAACGGCTGGATCTGCACGATGCCACCCTGGTCGGCTTTTCCATGGGCGGCGGCGAAGTGGCGCGCTATCTCGGCACCTACGGCGGTTCGCGTATTGCGGGCGCGGTGTTCGCCGCGGCCGTGCCGCCGTATCTGTACCAGACCGACGACAATCCCGAGGGCGGTCTGGACGACGCCACCATCGAGCAGTTCGAGGCCGGCGTGACCGGCGACCGGCTGGCCTTCATGGACGATTTCTCGTTCAAATTCTTCTCGACCGAGGAAGATGGCCTGTGGGTCAGCGAGGCGGCGCGCATCTATCACCGCAATCTGGCGTGGGGCGCGTCGCCTAAAGGCACGCTGGACTGCATCGCAGCCTTCGGCCGGACCGATTTTCGCGCCGACCTGGCGCGCATCGATGTGCCCACGCTGGTCATCCACGGCGATGCCGATGGCATCGTGCCGTTGGAGGTTTCCGGCCAGCGCACCGCCGAAAGCATAACGGATGCCTCGCTGGTGGTGATCCAGGGCGCGCCACACGCCGTCAACGCCACGCATGTCGATGAATTCAATCGCGCGTTGATCGAGTTTCTGGACTAATACCAACCGCTACCATGATGTAACGATAGCCGATAAGAAAAAGAGCAAGTCCGCAAATAAACGCCGATGTATGCAAATAAAGAAAAATTTATTTTTATTTGCGTTTTTCGCGTTCATTTGCGGACTGTTTTCTTCTTCCTTTTGTATCCTTGTTTTGCAGGCCAGCCTGCAAAAATATTAGGCGGCTTTGTGTTTCATCGAAGCCATGTCGATCACGAAGCGATACCGGACATCGCCCGCTTTCATGCGTTCGAAGGCCTGGTTGATGTCGTTGATGTCGATCATCTCGACATCGCAGGTGATGCCGCGCTCGGCGCAGAAATCGAGCACTTCCTGGGTCTCCGGCATGCCGCCGATCAGCGAACCGCCGATCACGCGGCGCTTGAAGATCAGGTTCATGCCGGTGATGGCCGGCTCGATCGGGTCCAACAGGCCGACCAGAATATGAGTGCCGTCGTACTTCAGCGCGCCCAGATACGGATCGATCGGATGCTGGACCGGCACCGTGTCGAGCATGAAGTCGAAGGTTTCCGCCACGGCGTTCATCTGATCGTCGTCGGTCGAGACCACGACATGATCGGCGCCGTTGGACTTGGCCTCGGCGACCTTGGACTCGGAGCGGGTGAACACCGTGACTTCTGCGCCCAGCGCCCGGGCGAGCTTGACGCCCATATGGCCCAGACCGCCCATACCGATCACGCCGATCTTGTGGCCGGGTTTGACGCCGTAGTGCTTGAGCGGCGAATAGGTGGTGATGCCGGCACACATCAGCGGCGCGGCGGATTTCAGGTCGATGCCGTCGGGCATCCTGAGCACGAAGCGCTCGGCAACGACCACGAAATTGGAATAGCCGCCCTGGGTCATCGTGCCGTCGTGGCGATCTTCGCTGCCGTAGGTCATGGTGAAACCGTTCAGGCAGTACTGTTCCAGCCCGTCGTTGCAGGCTTGGCATTCGCGGCAGGAATCGACCATGCAGCCGACGCCGACCAGATCGCCTTCCTTGTAATTGCGGACCTCGGGGCCGACCTGCGTGACCCGGCCGACGATCTCGTGGCCCGGCACGACCGGAAATTCGGTGAAGCCCCAGTCGTTCTTGGCAAAGTGTAAATCCGAGTGGCAGACGCCACAGTAGAGGATCTCGATCGAAACATCGTCCGGCCGCGGATCGCGACGCTCGAAATGCCAGTGCTCGAGCGGCTGGTCGGCCGCGTGCGCGGCGTAGGCTTGGGTCTCGGTAGGCATGGGGTCTCCTTTGCATCGGATGAGTGCAGGCGCCGGCCTGCCGTCGATATTCAGGATGGGTTCGCCGGCCGGTTGAAACCATAGGCGTTTCTGGCTTGTTTATGCCCGAAACTATGAAAGACGGCGGCGTAGGCGCGGTAACCGGGGCGAGTTCGTGCACAATTGTATGCCTGTTCAGCAGTACGGCTTCGTGATGACCGAGCAGACGATCCGGCAGACAAGAAGGTCCGATTCGGCGTTACACGGCCGCATGGTCCGAACGATCGAACGCCATATACGCCATGACGGCTTCAACGACACGGCGCTGCATGCACTGTCGCTGGTGGCGTCGCACTGCCGGCGCGCACGCGAGCCGATCGTGTACGAACCGGGGCTCATCTTCATCGTTCAGGGCGAAAAAACCGGGTTTATCGACGACCGCGTGATTCGCTACGGCGCCGGTCATTACCTGGTGCAGGCGATGCCCTTGCCGTTCGAGTGCGAAACCGGCGGCTCGGCCGACGAGCCGTTGCTGGGCGCCGCGCTGCGTATCGCGCCCGAACTGCTGGCCGAACTCGCGGGCGCCGTGGGTCCGGTCGAGGCCGGCCGGGACATTGCGCACGCCGCGGACACCTTGCCCATGGCCGCGGTGACGCTCGACGGCGCCATCGGCGAGGCGTTGGAGCGGTTGCTTGATTGCCTGGATGATCCGGCGGCTGTGCGGGCGCTCGGCCATGCCCGAATTCGCGAAGTGATCTTCGAGGCCCTGCGCGGGCCGCAGGGGCATCTGCTGCGCCAGTTGCTCCAATCCCAGGGCGCCTACGCGCGGATCGGCGGAGCGATCGAGACGTTGCGCGCCGATTATGCGTTACCGCTGTCGGTGCCCGCGCTCGCGGCGCGCGCGCATATGAGCGTGTCGAGCTTCCATGCCCACTTCAAGCAACTCACGCGGATCTCGCCGCTGCAATACCAGAAGCGTATCCGCCTGTTGCGGGCGCGCGATCTGCTGATTCGGAACGCGGCCAACGTCAGCGGCGCGGCCAGCGCGGTCGGCTACCAGAGCGCGTCCCAGTTTTCGCGCGAGTACAAACGCTATTTCGGCGTCGCGCCGACCCACGATCACGGGTTCGGGGCCGACGCGGTCGACGAGTCGATCGCCTCCTAGTCCGAAGATCTTCCCCGGCCGCGCAGCACCTTGAGCCGGCCGCGGCGCTTTTTGTCGTCGGTGCGTTTGCGGCGGGCCGCCTTCGACGGCCGGGTCGGCCGGCGTTTTTTCGGTGTCCGGCCGGCGGCGGCCACGATCGCGGCCAGCCGTCGGCGCGCATCCTCCAAATTGGCTTCCCGGCTTCGATACTGCTGGGCCTTGATCACGATTGTGCCGTCGCGCGTAAAACGCTGATCGGCGCCCGCACGCCCCATCAGCCGGGTCTTGTAAACCTCGGGCAGCGACGATGTCTGGATCGCGAAACGCAGGTGTACGGCCGAATTGGTCTTGTTGACCTTTTGTCCGCCCGCGCCTTGCGCGCGCACGGCCCACCATTCGATCTCGTGTTCCCCCAGAACGACGGTATTGGAAATACGCAGCATCGCGACGATCGGCGCGGATGAATGGCTTCATGCTGGTACAGGTGGGCGATTGCGGCAAGCCCGGGACGAAGGGGTGCATCCGATCGCTAAAAAGCTGTATAAATAGACAGTATGGAGACGATCGAAAAACTGGCGATTCTCGCGGACGCCGCCAAATACGACGCGTCCTGTGCCTCGAGCGGTACCGCATCGCGTTCGTCGCTCGGCGGGCGCGGGGTCGGTTCGGCCGGGGGCTCGGGTATCTGCCATGCGTACGCCCCGGACGGCCGCTGTATCTCGCTGCTCAAAATTCTGTTGACCAATTTCTGTATCTACGAATGCAGCTACTGCATCAACCGCAACTCGTCGAACGTGCGCCGGGCGCGATTCACGCCCAAGGAAGTGGTCGATCTGACCCTGGATTTCTATAAACGCAACTATATCGAGGGGCTGTTTCTGTCCTCGGGCGTGATCCAGACCGCCGACTACACCATGGCCCGGTTGGTCGAGGTCGCGCGCTGCCTGCGCATCGAGCACGATTTTCGTGGCTATATCCATCTCAAGACCATTCCCGACGCCGACGGCGAATTATTGGCCGAAGCGGGGCGATACGCCGATCGTCTGTCGATCAACGTGGAGCTGCCGACGCGGGTCGCACTGCGCGAGCTCGCGCCGGAGAAGGATCATCGCACCATCAAACTCTCGATGGCGCGTATTCGCGCCCGTCGGGAAGAGCAGGCCGAGGCGCGCCGCGCCGCCCGGCGTATTACCAGCGCACGGCCCAAACCCGCGGCGATCGAGCGCTTCGCGCCGGCCGGCCAGTCCACGCAGATGATTATCGGCGCCGAGCCGTCGACCGACGCCGAGATTCTGGCGACCACGGCCGATTTGTATTCGTCGTATCGGCTGAAGCGCGTCTATTTTTCCGCCTTCTCGCCGATTCCGGACGCCTCGGCGAAGCTGCCGGCGCGGCGCACGTCACTGGTCCGCGAGCACCGGCTGTACCAGTCCGACTGGCTGATTCGTTTCTATGGCTATCGCCACGACGAGATCACCGCCGGCGACGACGCGGCGGCCGGTATGCTCGATTTGGAGGTCGATCCCAAATTGGGCTGGGCGCTGCGCAACCGCGCTTATTTTCCGGTGAATCTCAATCGTGACGATCGCGAGCGGTTGCTGCGCGTACCGGGGCTCGGCGTGAAATCGGTCGACCGTATTCTCGCCCTGCGGCGCTGGCAGAAAGTGCGGCTCGAAGACCTGGTCGCGCTCAAGGCCGGGGTCAAGAAGGCCATGCCGTTCATAGTCTGCGCCAACCATCACCCGGGCATCGGCGAGGCGAGCAGCGCACGGCTCGCCGCGCGATTTGCGCCGCCCGCGGCCGCGCAGCACAGTTTTGACTTCTAGCCCGTGCGATCAGGGAGAACGAGCAGCTATGGCCGACCCGATTTTCTGTGTGTTGACCGGCGATATCGTGAAATCGTCCGCGTTATCCGAGCGCGCGCTAGATACCGTCATGCAGGCGCTGTCCGATATGGCGGCGCGCATGGGCACCTGGCCGGGCGAGACCGACGTGCGCTATGAGCGGTTTCGCGGCGATGGCTGGCAAATGCGGCTGCACGCGCCGGCGCACGCGCTGCGCGCCTGTCTGTTCGCCCGGGCGGCGGTTCGCCTCGCCTGCGATCGGGGCGAAACGCGTATCGGCGTGGGCATCGGCGCCGCCGAGGCCGGGGCGAGTTTGGCCGCCTCCTCCGGCTTGGCGTTCGAGCGCTCGGGGCGCGGTTTGGAAGCCTTGGGCGTACATCGGCTCTGGCGTATCGAAGGCGGTTTCGATACGTCGGCCGCCCGGGCGCTCGCGCTCGGCCTATTCGCGGTTTGCGACGAACGTTCCCGGCACTGGACCGCGCGCCAGGCGGATATTTTCATGCGCCTGGCCGGCCCGGCGCCGCCGCCGATGAACGATGTGGCCGACGCGCTGTCGGTCCAGCCGCAGACGATTCAGACGCATTTCACGCGCGCCGGCGGCCATGCATTGTTTGAAGCGATCGAGGCTTTCGAATCGGCATGGGCATGAGGTTATGCCGGGCCGGCGGCGCCCATAACAGCCATTTTCGACTGTTTTTAAATAAACAGCCGAAAATGGCTGTCTGGATACGCCCAGGCGTGGCCGGGCGAATGAGCGCGCCATGATGCTAAAAAGCCTCGTCGCGCTTGTGTTCGCGCATGTCCTCGCCGACTTCCTGTTCCAAACCCGTGGTCTGGTCGTGGCCAAGCACCGGCCGACGATTTTCGCGCTGCATATCGGCTGCGTCGCGATCACGGCAGCGCTCGCGCTCGGCGCGGCGTCGCTCGGCGCCTGGGCCGCGGTGGCGCTTGTTGCCGGTTCCCACGGCATCATCGATGCGTGCAAAATTCATCCGCGCGTCGCGGCCTGGGCGGCGATGACGCCGTTCGGTTCGCTGCGGCTGTTCGCGATCGATCAGGTCGCGCATCTGACGTTCGTCGCCATCGCAGCCGTGCTTTGGCCGCATGCTTTTTCGGCCGGGCTCTGGCCGATTCTGCTGGGCGGTTCGAGCGCGCAGTTTCTGTCGATCGGCTTCGCGCTCGCCGGCGGTTTCTGGTTGGCGACCCGGGCCGGCGATTTAATGCTGGCCCAACTTATGCTCGGTTTTCATTCCGCGCGGGCCGCCGGCGAGGACCGGGTCGCCGGCGAGGACCGGGCCACCAGCGAGGATAAGACCGGCAGCCCGCAGCTGCCCGGGGCCGGCGCCTGGATCGGCTGGCTCGAACGTACGCTGGTGTTTCTGTTCGTACTGCTTGGCCAGTTCAACGCGATCGGTTTCGTGATCGCGGCAAAATCGATTCTGCGGTTTCGCTACACACGTGAGCCCCGGGTCAGCGAGATTGTGATTATCGGCACATTGGCCAGCTTCGGCTGGGCGATCATCGTCGCGCTACTCGTGCATGCTGCGCTCGTCGGCTTCGGTGTCTGAGCATGGAACAGGCGTCGCTGTTCGGTACACGCGCCACGGCAAACGGCCACGCCGCGGTCGTGTTCACGCCCGATTTCGCCGGCTGGCAGGCGGCGGCCCGGGCGCAGTGGCAGGCGGGCATGGCGCCGGATGCGCTCTGGTGGCAGCCCGATCGCCACGCGAGCCCGCCGCCGGTATCGGCCGGCGGCGTGGAACCGCGGGTGCCCCGGCAGTTTATGACGCTGGCCCGAGCCGCGGCCTGTTATCGCAGCGCCGATCGTTGGACGCTGCTGTATCGGCTGCTATGGCGGCTTACCCACGGCGAGCGGCATCTGCTTAGGCTGGTGGGCGATCCCGACGTGGCGCGGGTGGATCGCTACGCCAAGGCGGTCAAGCGCGATGTGCACAAGATGAAGGCGTTTGTGCGATTTCGTATTCTGGCGGAGCCCGGTTTCGAGGAACCGCGTTACGTCGCCTGGTTCGAGCCGGAGCACGAGGTGGTTGAATACGCGGCCGGATTCTTCCAGCGCCGTTTCGCGAACATGCGGTGGTCGATCCTCACGCCCGATCGCTGTGCGCACTGGGAGGGCGGCGGCGATATATGGTTTTCGCCGGGCGCCGACCGGACAGCGGCGCCGGACGGCGATGTCACCGAGGATGCCTGGCGGGTCTACTACCGCAGCATCTTCAACCCGGCGCGGGTCAAGATTCGAGCGATGATGTCCGAAATGCCGGCGAAATACTGGAAGAACCTACCCGAAGCCGCGCTGATTCCGGGCCTGATCGCCGGCGCGGATCGCGATGTCGCCGCGATGACGGCGGCGCGGCGCGAACGCGACGATCTACGCTGCGGACCGACCCCGGCGTCACCCGGGGCCAGGCTCGCCCGACAAACCGAAGCGGCGGCGCCCGGCTCGCTCGAACAGCTGGCGCTGCGCGCGGCCGGCTGTCGCCGTTGCGGGCTATGCGGCCCGGCCACCCAGACCGTGTTCGGCGAAGGACCGGAACACGCCCGTATCATGCTGGTCGGAGAACAGCCGGGCGACGCCGAAGATCTGGCCGGGCGGCCGTTCGTCGGCCCGGCCGGACGCCTGCTCGACGCCGCCCTGGCCGACGCCGGGCTGGACCGGCGGTCGCTGTATGTCACCAACGCGGTCAAGCACTTCAAGTTCACGCCGCTGGGCAAAACGCGTGTGCACGCCAAGCCCGATGACGACCAAGTGCGCGCCTGCCGCCCCTGGCTGGAGGCCGAGATCGCGCGTGTGCGCCCCGAGATCGTGGTCGCGCTCGGCGCCACGGCCGCGATGTCGCTGCTCGAGCGTCCGGTGTCGGTAACGCGTTATCGCGGCCGGCGTATCGATTGGCGCGGTCGATGCCTGGGCATGACCGTGCACCCGGCGTTTGTTCTGCGCGCGGCCGAACGCCGCACGCTCGAATATCGGCGGTTCGTATCCGATCTGGCCGCCGTCGCGGGCGGGCGCGATACCAACCATTGATAGGGTCCGCAAACCGCCCTTCGACGGCTGAACCGCGACTGATTTGATCCGGCAGGTTTGTTCCGGCGATCGAGGCCGGCCGCCGAATCGCGGTATGCTCGGAGAGCGGCCGTCTCGACCACGAGGCGGCCGGCGACAACTACCTTGACGGATAGGGATCGCAGGAGGCGAACATGGGCCGAGCAGAGGATTCGACACGGGCCCGACTGTTTGATCAGGTGTCCAGCCTGACTTTCAATCTGTCACGCCAGGCGGTCGGCGCGCTGGCCGGCCGTGTCGGCGGGCTGACGCTGCGTATCGGCTCCACTCTCATTCTCGACCGGAGCCAGCGCAAGCGCCTGTCGGCCGAGCAGCGCGCGTGGATGACGCGCGCGGGCGCGGCGATCCACGACGCGCGCACCACCGCCGGGCTGTCGCTCGACGGCTTGGCCGAAGCGCTCGATCTGGAAGACAAGACCGTACTCCAGGCGATGGAGCAGGGCAGCGCCACCGTTTCGTTCGAACTCATCCTGCGGCTGACCTCGCTGCTGGCCCGCAACGACCCGATTCCGTTCCTGATCAGCCTGATCCGCGGTTTCAACCCGCGTTTATGGGCGCTGGCCGAGGATTGGGGCATCGGTCATCTGCCGACCATGATCGAGCGCGACCGCAAGTGGATGAACATCTACCGCGGCAACGACGCGGTGCGCCAGTTGCCCGAAGCCGAGTTCAACCAAGTGCTGGCGTTCTGCAAGAGCTCGATGGAGACCGCGATGGCGCTGCGCGCCGGCCGCTTCGAAGCCGATCCGCCGCCCGGCCGGGGGCACGATCCGGCGCCGCCGGGCGAACCCGGCGACGAGGACGAGCCGTTCTAAAACATACCGGCGTTGACCAGCATATGGACCCAGATCGAGGCCGCATAGCCGAGCGCCACGGCCCAGCTCCATTTCAGGTGCGAGACGAAAGTGTAGTAACCGCGCGCCTGGCCCATCAGCGCCACCCCGGCGGCCGAACCGATCGACAGCAGGCTGCCGCCGACACCGGCGGTGAGCGTGACCAGCAGCCATTGACCGTCCGGCATCGACGGATGCATCTGAATCACCGCCGCCATGATCGGGATATTGTCCACGATCGCCGACATCACGCCGATCGCGGTATTGGCCCAGGTAGCGCCGATTTGACCGTACAGTGCATTGGCCAGCACCGACAGATAACCGAGAAACGCCAGCCCGCCGACGCACAGCAGCACGCCGTAGAAGAACAGCAGCGTGTCCCATTCGGCCTCGGCCACGTGCCCGAACACGTTGAAACGCTCGGCGGAGTCGCCGCGCTCCTCGTGCCGGATCAGTTCGGGCGGGGTCATTTCGTCGGCTTCGCGATAGGCCGCCAGCGCCTGATCCTTGCGCAGCGCCGTCTTCATGAGGAAATACATGAGCAGCTGCAGATAGGCCAGGCCCAGCATCATGCCGAGATAAGGCGGCAGATCGAACAGGCTGTGGCCGATGACCGCGGTGGCGATGGTCGCCGCGAAAGCGATCAGCACGCCATAGCCGCCGCGGCGTACATAGCTCGTGTCCTCGCTGGCCTCGGGCGCGCCGGACGGCACGGCGAACTGCATGATCGCCGCCGGCACCACGAAATTGACCAGCGCCGGCACGAACAAACGGAAGAACTCGAAAAAGTTCAAAACCCCGGTTTGCCACACCATCAGCGTGGTGATGTCGCCGAACGGGCTGAAGGCGCCGCCGGCGTTCGCGCCCACGACGATGTTGATACAGGCCAGCGAGATGAAGCGCTTGTTGCCGCCGCCCACGGCCAGCGCCACGGCCGAAAGCACCAGAGCCGTGGTCAGGTTGTCGATCGCCGGCGAGATGATGAAGGCCAGGAAACCGACGATCCAGAACAGCTTTCGGTAGGAATAGCCGCGCGCCGCGAGCCAGGTGCGTAGCGCCTCGAAGATATGGCGATCGGTCATGGCGTTGACGTAGGTCATCGCCACCAGCAAAAACAGAAACAACCCGGCGAACTCGACCAGGGTCTCGGTCAGGGCATCTTCCACCGCGGCCGGAACCCCGGTGAAATGGACGTAGGCCGCGATCAGCATCCAGATCAGCCCGGCGGCCAGAATGACCGGCTTGGACTTGCGCAGATCGGTATATTCCTCGAGCGCGACCAGCACATAGGCGACCACGAACAGCGCCAGCGCCAGCAGCCCCGGCCAGGCCGTGGTCAAGTCGAGACCGCGGCCGGCGGCGCCCGAGCCCGACTCGGCCGCCCAGGCGGTTATTGGCAGGAGCCAGCCGCCGACGACTGGCGCCCAGGCCAGGAACATACGCTTTGCGGTCATCGACATTCCCCCGACGCTCGGCGCCGGTGCCGAGCCGCTGCATGATGAAAGCCCGTTAGCTTAGCAAGATGCCGGCATACGGGATAATGGCGCGCCGCAACCGATGCCTCGCCGGTGCGCGGAATCGGCGTACCGGGCATGGCTACGTAAGGTTCCCCATATCCGCTTCGCCGTTGTTAAGCTAACGTAAATAGCGCCTGTGCCGACGGCACGCGCCGTACCGGTCGGCACGCCGCAAGGGAGGGGTATACGGCGATGATGGAGCGTTGTACAGCGACAAGCCGTATCGCATGCGCTGCGCTGGGGCTTGGTTTGTCGTGGGCGGCGGCCGGTCCGGCCCATGCCGGCGGGGCTCTCGATCTGGAGCGCAGCGTGGCGCAGTTCGTGGTTATCGACAACGAGCGCCGGGCGATCGCCGAGAATCAAGCGCCGCCAATGCCGCATGACGGTCCGGCCCGGCCGGGCGATCCGGAAGCGCCCGAGGAACTCGACGCGTCGCACAACGTGGCTATCTTGCCGCAGATCGGCTACGACCCGGAAGTCGGCTTCATCGTCGGCGGCAAGTTCAGCGACATCAATTTCGGCGAGTCGCACATGAATCTCGACATCGGCGCCACGCAATCGACCGGTGGCGAGACCAGTTTCGTCGCGACTTGGGGCGCGCCGCATGTGTTCGGCAGCGATTTCATCGGTATCGTGCGGCTACACTACGAGTTGCGCCCGACGCACGATTTTTATGGCCTGGGTAACAACAGCGTCGGCGACGATCCGCTCAGCCAGCACGAGTATCACGGTACGTCGCTGTTGTTCACGCTCGCGCGCCGGCTGGCGCCGCACTGGGTGGCGGCCGGCACCATCGGCTACGACCGCATCACGATCGGCCCCGGCGATCCCGAGCCCGGCAAGCGCTCGACCACCGATGCCTTTGGCCATCTGCCCGGTATCGAGGGCGGTTACAACAATCCGCTGTCGTTGGCGATCATCTACAACACCCAGCGCGATCTGACCCGGCCGGAGCAGGGCTGGAACGTGATCGGCAAAATCACCCACGTCGGCCCGGAACTCGGCAACGATTTCAACTATACGCGTTTCACCGGCGACGCCAGTTATGTGCATCCGATCGGATCGTCCGCCCATCTGATCGGCGTGCGCGTCAATGCCCAGTATGTCACCGGCAGCGGCGACGATCTGCCGTTCTATGAATTCGCCTCGCTGGGCGGTTTCGACAGTCTCGAGGGCTTCTATCCCGATCGTTTTCTGGGCCAGAGCCGGGTGTTCGCGCGCGTCGGTTATCAGCAGTTGCTCGCGGATTTTGACTTCTACAATATTTGGCGCGTTCGGCTCGACGGCACCTTGTTCGGCGGCGCCGGGCGGGTCTTTCTGGATCGTTCGCGACTGCCCGACGATCTGCTGGCCGAAACGCCGGAAGTCGCGCCGGGGCTTTCCGACGACATCCGATTCAGCTACGGCGCCGGCCTGCACATCGCCCTCGGCGAGGCGCTGTCGACCCGATTGGACGTGGGCTTCTCCGGCGAGAGTAAGGGGCTCGTCTATCTCTCCTTCGGCAACGCGTTTTAAGCTGGGCGTTTTGCCGCGCAGGCAGGGAGACTCATGAATCCAGGCAAGGGTATCGTGGCCGGCTTCATCGCCACGGTGGCGATTTCGGTGCTGATGATCGTCAAGGCGTTCTCGCACCGGTTGTCGGCTTTCAACACGATCGAGATCATCCATCGGCTGCTCGGTGGCCCACTGGTCACCGGCTGGATCGGGCACTTCGTGATCGGCTCGCTGATCTGGGGCGTGTTGTTCGCCGTGTTTTATCGCCGACTGCCGGGCGGGTATGCCGTTGTACGCGGTTTGGTTTTCGGCGTATACGCGTGGCTGGCGATGATGCTGTTGTTCCTGCCGGTCGGCGGCATCGGCTTCTTCGGTGTGGCGATCGGCTGGCCGGTGGTGGGGTTCACTTTGGCCATTCACTTGGTCTACGGCGCCGTGCTCGGCGCGAGCTATGGCTCGATGACCGGTCAGCGCTGAAGCAAAGAACGGTATCTCTGTCCGGTTGAATCCGATGCGCCGCCCGGCCCACGCGTGCGACGCGCGGGCCGGGCGCGCACGTCAGGCGGCTTGTTTCTGTCCGTGCCGCTGCGTATAGATATGGATCAGATCGAGCAGGATGTTGGCGCTTTCGGTCTGGTAGGCATCGATTTCGTCGCTGCCGGTCGCGCCGGGGGTCTGCTCGGGCAGGGTATCGACCGGGTCGGCTTCGTCGCCGTTGGCCGCCTCGGCGTCCTCGTCCTGTGCGTTTTCGAACGCCTCGTAATCCTTGTACGGCTCCTTGCCCGTGGCCTTGCGGTGCGCGTTGGCCAGAGCCAGTATCCGGTGATCGAGTTGCTGCTGCTCCTGGCGCCGCTTGTCGATATCCAGCGATACCGTGTCCTGGCTGCTCTCCTGGCGCGCCAGCTTGATCCGGTTGACCAGATACTGGAAGTCCGGATCGTCGGCCACGCGCTGACGATGGTTCTTCTTCAGCGTGGGCAGCATGTGCCCGATCGCGTCCGATTCCGGATAGGCGGTCGGCGGAATGGTGTCGTAGGGCAGGGCGTTGGGCAGCGAAGACTCGCCGATCTTATCCGGATCGATCGCCGACGGATAGGTGATGTCCGGCACCACGCCGCGATCCTGTGTGCTCTTGCCCGTGACGCGATAGAACTTGGCCTCGGTCAGCTTGAGCTGGCCGGCGGACAGCGGCAGCAGGGTCTGGACCGTGCCCTTGCCGAAGGTCCGGCTGCCCAGGATGAGCGCGCGGCCGTAATCTTGCAGAGCGCCGGCCACAATCTCCGAGGCCGAGGCCGACAAACGATTGGTCATCACCGCCAGCGGCCCGGAATAGACCGCGCCCTGGTTGCGGTCGCCCAGCACCTGAATATTGCCGCTGGCGTCCTTGATTTGCACGCCCGGAGCGGACCCCATGAACAATCCGATCAGATGCATGGCTTCGCCGAGCGCGCCGCCGCCGTTGTTGCGCAGATCGAGGATGATGCCGTCGACGTTGTCCTTTTTCAGCTTGATCAGCTGTTTCTTTACGTCGTCGGAGGTGCCGTTGTAGAACGACGGCAGCGTGATCAGCCCGATCTTGTGGTCGGTGCCGTTTCGCTTGACATGGATGACGCGCGAACTGGCGGCCTGATCCTTGAGCTCGATCTTGGCGCGCTGGAGCGTGATCGTCTTGGTCTGGCCGTTGTCTTGGGGCGAGATCTGCAGCCGCACGTACGTGCCGGCCTTGCCGCGGATCAACTGCACGGTTTCATCCAGACGCATGCCGATCACGTCGACGAAATCGCCTTTCTTGCCCTGGCCGACGGCGATGATGCGGTCGGTCGGCTTGAGTTTGCCGGATTTGGCGGCCGGGCCGCCGGGAATCAGACGCACCAGTTCGGCATAGCCGTTCTTCGAGCGCAGCTCGGCGCCGATGCCTTGCAGCTGTAGGTTCATGTTGATGCTGAAGTCTTCGTAGCGCCGGGGCGAGAAGTAGTCGGTGTGCGGGTCGTAGCTATGGGTATAGGCGTCCATGTAGACCGAGAACGCATCGGTCGGCTCGGCTTGGCGCAACTGCTTGAGTTCGTTGGTATAACGCTGGGTCAGCCGCTTCTGGATCTCGGCCGGATCGATATCGTTGAGCCGCAGTTCGATCACCTGGTTCTCGAGCTGCTTGGTCCAGAGTCTCTCGCGGGCCTCGGCGCCGGCCGGCCACGGCGCGTTCTCGCGGTCGACCTTGAATATTTCCTGATCGTCGAGATCGAGCGAACCCAGCCCCTGCTCGATCCGATCGAGTGCCCACTGATCGATCTGGATGCGCCGCTTTTGATAGGTGTTGAAGATGTCGTAGGCGGCGGTCAGGTTGCCGTTCTTGAGCTGGTCGTCGAGTTCGTCGGCGTATTTTTTCTTCAGACGGGCGACGTCCGAGGCCAGAAACACGCTGTGTGTGCTGTCCAGGTCGTTGAGGTACGCCTTGAAGAACTGCTCCGAGAACGCGTTGTCGAGCTTGATTTTGTTGTAGTGGTTGTTTTGCAGCTCGCGCACGATTTCCTGATCGATTTGGCTCTGATTGTTGTCCGGCACCAGCGGGGTATAGCCCTTGGCCGGGCCGGCGCCGGCATCCGGCACCGGTATTGGCGTCGGTTGATTTTCCGAAGCGGCACAGCCGGTCTGGACGCACAGCATCGCCAGAAGCACAAAGAACAGGGCTAAATTGCGCATGAAAATCAAGTGTCCTATCGAATCGACCGCGGTAACGCGGCCACGGGATCGTGGAAGGCTGGAGCGGCGTGCCGGCGCCGCCTGAAAATCGTCGAAATTATCGGCACGATCGACAACAATACATGAACGATGCCTTGTGCAGGAATACGCACGCGCCCGGGGCCGCCGGCCCGGACGCGCCACGCGTGAATGCCGGCACGCCGGCGGTATCGACGACGGCGACGGCGCGATACGCCAATCGTTCATCGGCGCAGCGCCATACGCCGCGGCGGCCGGATGCACGGCGTCGTACGTTATCGGCAGTAGCGAGGGGTTCGCGGGACATCAAAAACGCCGGGATCGATAATGGGCGACCGGGAAAAATGCTAATAAATTCATGTTACAAGACACTGAAAGCCTGGTTCGCGGGCTGGCGCGCGGCGGCGCCGGATCTAAAGCGCTGCTCGCTTCGGTCGATTTGTATACAATGAATTCGCGCGCATTCGAGAACTGCCGCCGCGAAACCGATGATTAAAGGTTTCGTGCGCGGGCATCGGCGGCCGACAAGACCACGTAGTGTTCGGATAACGGACCGCCGGCTTATCTTGTGATCGAGCGCGTGAGAGGGGGCGCGCGTTGCATTATAAACGGCACGCGGCCATGAGCCGTGTATCGCTTCGATGCCGGAGCTGTCGTTCTATGGATGCCGCTGCTTATCTAGTTAAAAACTATCAACCGGGTCTGGTCCTGTTGTCGATCGCCGTCGCGATCCTGGCCGGCTACGCCGCGCTCGATCTCGCCGATCGCGTGTATGCCGCGCAGCGCCGTTATGCTTGGATTTGGCTGGCCGCGGGCGCGCTGGCTCTGGGCTCCGGGATTTGGTCGATGCACTTCATCGGCATGCTCGCGCTGATGCTGCCGATTCGTATGAGCTACGATCCCGTGCTCACGGCGTTGTCGTGGCTGATGGCCGTCATGGCGTCGGCGGCGGCGCTGCGATTGGCCTGCCAGACGCGGCTGGATCATAAGACCTGGCTGGCCGGGGCCGCCTTCATGGCGCTGGCGATCGTGAGCATGAACTACACCGGCATGTACGCGCTGGAGATCGAGCCGGGTATCGTTTACGACCCGCTATGGGTGGCGTTTTCGGCCCTGATCGCGCTGGCCGGTTCGGCTGCTGCGCTCGGCCTGTCGTTCGCCTTGCGCGATATCCGCAGTCGGCTACGCACGCTCAAGAAGGCGAGCGCCGCGGCCTTCATGGGGGTGGCGATCGCGGGCATGCACTACGCCGCCATGGCCGCGGCGAATTTCCCGGCCGTCAGTCAGGGGTTGGGCGGGGGCGGGGTCGACAAGACCTGGCTGGCGTTGCTGATCAGTTCGCTGTCGGTGGTGCTGCTCGCGGCGGCCCTGCTGGTGGCGGCCCTGGATCGCCGGCTCGAGACCCAGACCGCGGATCTGGTCGCCTCGCTGCGCCAAGCCAACGACCAATTGCGCCATAGCAGCCATCATGATGCGCTGACCGATCTGGCCAACCGCAAGCTGCTCGACGAACGACTGGCGCGCGAGATCGAGTACGCGCGGCGGCGGGGCAGTGGCTTTGCCTTGTTCTATATCGATCTCGACGGGTTCAAGCTGCTCAACGACAATCTCGGCCACCGCGTCGGCGACGAGATGCTCGAACGGGTGGCGGGCGCGATGTGCGAGACCATGCGCGATAACGATACGGTCGCGCGCATGGGCGGTGACGAGTTCGTTATTCTGGCGGCCGGCGCCGACGGCGCGGCGGATATCGACGCGTTGGGCCGCCGCCTGCTGCTGGCGATCCGCGAGGCCGGCGGCACCGCGCCCGGGTTGTCGGCGAGCATCGGTTGGGCTCGCTTCCCCGTGCACGGCGAGACCGGGCAGGCGCTGATCACCGCGGCCGATCGCGCGATGTACCACGCCAAGAGCAACGGCAAGAACAACTATGTCGGCTACCGGCCGGAGATGGCGCGCCGGGCGGAGGACGAATTCAACCTCCAGCGCGAACTGGGCGCGGCGATCGCCTCGGGTGCGATCGTGGTTTATTACCAGCCCATGTACCGGCCGGTCGACGGCACGTTGTGCGGCGCCGAGGCGCTGGTGCGCTGGCGTGATCCCGAACGCGGGCTGATCACGCCGGACCGCTTTATCCCGCTGGCCGAGCGGTGCGGGTTGATCGACGATTTGGAACGCGCCGTGCTCGATATGGTGTGCGCCCAGATTCGGCGCTGGCGCGACAACGGGCTCAGCGTGCCGCGGATCTCGGTCAATCTGTCGGCGGCGCGGGTCAGCGATCCGCGCTTGCCGGGCGCGGTGCAGCGTTACCTCGATCATTACCAAATCGAGGCGCAGTCGCTGATGTTCGAGGTCACCGAGTCGGTGGCGATCAAGGGCATGTTGGAAGCGGTCAACACTCTCAAGCGCTTCGCGCGCATGGGCGTGGATGTGGCGTTGGACGATTTCGGCACCGGCCACTCGAGTCTGTCGTATCTGGAAAAGCTGCCCATCCAGCAGCTCAAGATCGACCGTTCGTTCATCCGCGAATTGGGGGCGTCGATGCCGCAACAGGCCGCTATCGTGCGCTCGATCGTCACGCTCGCGCACAATCTGGGGCTCAGCGTCGTGGCCGAGGGCGTGGAGACCGAGGAGCAGTTGCGCTATGTCACCGAACTCGGCTGCGACCAGATGCAGGGCTATTTGTTCAGCCGCGCCGTGCCGGCCGAAGACTTCGCCGCGCTGTTGACCGGCGGGCGTTTCGGCGAGCGCGGCGTCAAGCGCTCGGAAGCCACGGCGCCGACGGGGCGGACAACGGCGCCCGGATACGGCTAGAGGCCTTCAAGGGCCCGGCCCATGATGCAGTTTATGGCCCGCGATCAGGCGCACGCTACACTGGCCGGCATGCGCTGGTTTCGTCTGCAACGCGTCACCACGTTCGATCGTTTTGCCGACGCCATCCGGGTGTTCGTCGCGCTGCTCGGGGTGATCGTCTATTCCGGATTGCGCGAGGATGCGCATCAGCTGATCCCGCTGATGCTCGGCGTGATCGCCAGCGCCATTGCCGAAACCGACGACGGCTGGCGTCGCCGGGCCCGGGCGTTGCTGCTCACCCTGATCTGTTTTTCCGGGGCCGCGCTCACGGTCGAGGCGCTGCTCGACATGCCCTGGGCGTTCGCGCTGGCGCTGCCGGCGGGCACCTTCGTGCTGATCATGCTGGGCGCGGCGAGCGGGCGTTTCGCGACTATCGGCAATGCCACGTTGTTGTTGTCGGTCTACACCATGATCGGCGTGACCCAGCACACCGGTGGGCCCAAGGCCTTCTGGCTTGAGCCGTTGCTGCTGGTCATCGGCGCGGCCTGGTACGGTGTGCTCGCCCTGGCGTGGAACGCGGTGTTCGTACACCGCCCGGTGCGTCAGTCGTTGGCCCGCCTGTACACCGCGCTCGACGATTATCTGGTCTGCAAGTCGTGGCTGTTCGAGCCGGTGCGCGATTTGAATGTCGCCGCGCGGCGCAGCGATTTGGCGCACGCCAATGCGCGGGTGGTCGGCGCGCTCAACGACACCCGTCTGGCGCTGGTGGACCGGCTTGCTGGCCGGCGCTCGCGCTCGGCCATGGCCGGGAATCTACGTCTGTATATGGCGGCTCAGGATATTCACGAGCGCACCAGCTCCGCGCATTATCCCTACCAGGCGCTGACCGAGGCGTTCTTCCATAGCGACCTGATGTTCCGTTGCCAGCGGTTGCTGCGGGTTATCGGCGCGGCCTGCCGTACGCGGGCGGCGGCGCTGCGCTACGACGAGGCGTTCACGGACGACGGCCGCGCCGCGGCCGCCGTGGCCGATCTGGACGCCGCCATCGCGCATCGGCGAACCATGACCGACGCACCCGGCGCGGCCTTGCTATACGCCATGGACGATGTCGCCGATAACCTGCGCGATCTAGCCGGGCGTGCGGCGGGCGCCGGCGAACCCGGCGAGAACAGCGATACCGCGCTGCAGAATCCGCTGCCGCAGTCGCCGATGGAGATCTGGCGGCGTATCCGCGTGCAGCTCAACCCGGCCTCGGCGCGCTTTCGTCATGCGCTGCGCCTGGCGTTGGCGATGTGGGCGGGCTATCTCGTGCTGCTGGCCGTGCATCCGGCCCAGGGCTACTGGATTCTTCTGACCACCATGCTGGTTTGCCAGCCGGACTACGGCGCCACCCGCACGCGCTTCCTCCAGCGCGTCGGCGGCACCGTCGCTGGTTTGGTGCTCGGCTGGGCGCTTTTGCGGCTGTTTCCATCGCCCGAGGTTCAACTGCTGCTGATCGTGGCCTCCGGCGTGGTCTTCTTCGCGGCCCGGTTTCGTCGTTATTTCGTTGCCGCCACCGGCATCAGCGTGCTCGTGCTGGTTTCGTTTAACCAGATCGGCAACGGCTTCGATCTGATCTGGCCGCGCTTCATCGATACCGTGATCGGCGGCGCGCTGGCGGCCGTCGTCATGCGGCTGGTGCTGCCGGACTGGCGCGAGCGCGAACTGCATCATCGGCTGGCCGATGCGTTGCTCGCCCACGCCGCGTATCTACGCGCGCTGTTCGACCAGTACCGTGTTGGGCGTGCCGACGATCTGGCCTATCGTATCGCGCGTCGCGACGCCCACAACGCCGACGCCGCGGTCAGCACGCACGTCGCCACCGCGCTGGCCGACCCACGCGGCGCCCGCAGCGACAGCCGCGAGGCGCTTGCGGTGCTCGCCTGCGCCCAGACATTGATTGGACATCTGTCGACGTTGGGCGCGCATCGCGAAAAGCTGGCCGAAAACGACGCGGCCGCGCTCGACGAGGCGGTCGGCCATATCGCCGAAGCGCTGGATCACGTGGCCCACGGCCTGATTCGCTCGGAACCGGCGCCGTTCGACGGCGAGGCCGCGGCCCGTATTTACGACCATCTGGCGCGGCTGCGCCCGGCGCATGACGGCACTACGCGGCTGGTCGCCGGTCAGTTGCAGCTACTGCTAGACGAACTGCCCGAACTGCGGCGCATCTGCGCGCGCCTGACCGGGCAAGCAACCGATATCTGGATACCGCGCGGCTGAAGCCGCTCAACCCGGATCAGGGCTTTTGCCGAGCGTGGCCTTGTCGTGGATCTCGCTGCGCAGCGCGCGGATGAACATGGTGCCGAATCCGCTGGCGTGGCAGAACGCTTCCAGCTTGTCGCGCACCAGCTTGCGGTAGTAGATCGCGATGCCGCCGGTGAAGAACAGCACGCTGGCAAACAGGAACTGCGCCGCGGCCAGGGTCGTGATCTGTGTTTCCGCCGGATCGCCGAGATGCCAGAGATAGGGGATCGTGGCCACCAGGAACAGCGCCGAGCCCACGATGAACTGGGCCACGGTGATGTTGAACAGCTGCATGTAGAGCATGGACGGCGCCTCGACCACCTGCAGGATGTTGACGAAACCGCCGATCACGAACAACGCCGAACCCACGATGAAACACCAGCTGCCGATCGCCGTCGTACCCAGCGCGGGCAGGAAAAAAATGCTGCCGATCGTGAACAGCGCCGAGCCGAGCACGTACGACACGGCGGTGACGAATTCGATATGATCGGCAAACGTATCGGTATTGTGCGTGCGCCAATACTTGAACACTTCGAGCAGATCGTGGCCGGTTACCAGCAGATACAACAGCGAGCCGATAAAGAACAGCCAGTCGCCGTAAGCGAGATATTCCGACAGCGCCGGAAAATAGAACACGCTACCGGCCACGAACGTCAGTCCGCCGATCTTGTAGCTGAAGGCGTTGATCGTTTCCCAGACCTTGTGGGAGTTGCTGCGTTCATCGCGCGAACGCAGATTGGTGACGCGCGGACGGTGGGTGATCAGATGCGGCATGGCGTGCGCACGAGCATGGGGGGTAAAACGGGCGGATGTATCATGCGACGGACCGTCATGTTCGCTCGATGTGGGCCGGCGGCGCTGTGAGACCGCGTTGCCTTACACCCCAGCCGATCAGCAGCAGCCCCAGACTCAGCAGCAGCCAGCCCGGCGGTTCCGGAATGGCGGTGTCGTCATCCGGCGCGGACGGCGCGTCGGTGTCGAAGCGGCCCGTCAGGATGCCGCTGCCACGATTCAACGTATTGTAGGTCGCTGAAAAACTACCAGGGCTTTGTCCCAGTGCGAGATTCAGGCTGCAGCCCGGACAGGCCTCGTTCGAGCGGGGCAGGGTCAACTGATAGAACAGGGAATCGAGCACGGCGCTGTCGTCGGAAGCCGTTCCCGTCAAACGTGCATTGCCGGGTACGGCCAGGGTGCTGAAATCCAGGCGGCCGATCTTCAGATCGATGTCCGTTACATCGGGGGCATCGAACGCGCCGCCGTGATAGGTGCTGGAGAAGGTGATCGTACCGGCCAGCACGCTGTTGCGATCGATGCCCGAAGCGCCCGGCGACAGGTTCATGAAATCCGGCGTGCCGGTGAACGACACCATGGTGGCGCCGGCCACGCCCGGCACGAACGACACGGCCATGACAACGATGACGGTCCACACATGGCCACGCATAGCGTGCGAAACTCCGGTGATCATTGCGTTTTCCCTCGAAATCGCGGCAGCCTCATGTCGGCGTTGATGAACGCCCGGCCACGATCGGCGCGACTGCCGGCATCGATCATACGCCGCCGCGCTTGCGTTGTTCCAGGTTTTGCGCGCACGGGACGGGCAAACAGCAACGCGCGGACTGGGCTTGGCCGACTGGGAAAAGTTGGCGCTCCCTAGGGGACTCGAACCCCTGTTTTCGCCGTGAGAGGGCGACGTCCTGGACCGCTAGACGAAGGGAGCGCGTCGGGCGCGAAGTATACGCCTGCCGGGTCCGCGATGCGAGGGATGTCGGCGAAACCGGCGGCAACAGGCCCTTAGGAAAACAGATGCCCGTTCCCCACGAACAGGCGATAGCCGATGAGCAGGCCGTAGACCAGCAACAGCGCGACCACGACGAGTGTGATCGTGCGCGGGCCTTGTTGCACCGGCTCCGGCTCGCCGCGACGCCGCCGCCGCCAGCGTTGCCATCGGGCGCGCAGCAGAAGAACGACGATGACGAACGCGGCCAGCCAGAACAGAAGGCGCACGTCAGTAACCGGCGCCGGGCGAGGTGATGTGGGCGAGAAAGAGCGGGCCCAGCCGCGGCTCCATGATCAGGGTGAACACCACGCCGAAGGCCGCGCCCCACAAATGGGCGCTGTGATTGATGTGATCGTGGCCGAGCCGGCCGGCGTAGAGCCCGTAGGCGGTGAACGCCACGCCGTAGAGAATCGCCGGCACCGGCACCACAAACACATAGATCGTCGACCACGGCGCGAGCAGGATGAAGGCGAACAGTACCGCCGAGACCGCGCCCGAGGCGCCGAGGCTGCGATAGTGCGAGTCGTTTCGATGCCGGAGATAGCTCGGCAGGGTGGAGACCACGGCCGCGGCCAGATAGAAGGCGACGAAGCCGGCGATACCGATGTAGCGCTCGAAAAAACCTTCGATCACGCGGCCGAAGAAGAACAGCGTGATCATGTTGAAGGCCAGATGCGCGCCGTCGGCGTGCACGAAGGCGTTGGTCACCAGCCGGTGATATTCACCGCGACCGACCGCCGGCGGCCACAGCAGCAGCCGGTCGAGCAGGCGCTGGTCGGAAAAACAGGTGATGGAGACCGCGCAGGTGACCGCGATCAGGGCAATAGTGACCCACATGCAGGGTTCCGGGTAACGGGCACAACGCGCCCGAGTATACGGTGCGCAGGGCCCGGATCGAACCGCGGGTTCAGTCGAGCTGATCGACCCGGATCGCCGGATGATTGAAGGCGACCAGGCCGGCGATGATTTCGAGCGCCGCCAACGGCGCGTCGTAGGCCCAGGCGGCGTCGGTGAATGTCTGCCCGCCCGCGGTCACATGAAAATAGCGGGCCTCGCCCTTGTAGGGGCAGCGGGTGCGCGTGGCCGACTCGATCAGGGCGTTGGCCGCCACGTCGTCGCGGGGGACGTACAGCACCGGCCGGTGGCCGCGTTCTTCCAGCAGCACGGCGCGCCGCGTGCTCGCGATCAGGCGCGTATCGGCGCTTATGTTGACGGGGGTAGTCAGCGGCATGGTGGCAATGCGTGATTCGTCTTGGCGTTCGGGCATGGCAGCTTCCGGTAAGGGCCTGTTGCCGTTTCATACGACGCCGCGCCGGCGGCCATTTTGGTGCAAGACAAGGCGCAGCGGGCGTACGGTAGTCATTCTACCGTAGCGCGCTGCAACGCTGTATTGCGGGAAAATGGCCCCGGCCCTTCGGGTTGCGGCCCAAATCGCGCCATCCGGCGTTGCAGAGCTTGACCGCAGAATGACTGCGGCCGGCGCTCTGCGTCTTGGCTGACACGATTTGGGGCGCAACGCGGGGGCCGTATGAAGCGGCAACAGGCCCTAGGCCGTGCGATAGCGATAGAACAGATGTTCATCCTTGCGCGGACCGCTGATCGACCAGTCGAGATCGAAGCCGGTCGGGGTCAACGACAGCGCCCCGCGATAGACATCATCGCCGCAGAAATGGGGTTGCCGGCAGGTCAGGCGGCTGTCCGTTTCGGTAACCAGCTCGAACAGAAACACCGCGGCCGAGGCGCCGAAACGTTCGTGATACAACTGCAACCGATCCCCGGCGCGCCGCCAGCGATAGATATTCTCGAATACCACGCTACGCCCCGCCGGCGCCGGAGAAAACCGGCCGCGCTCGATTAGTCGCCAGTCGTCGCCGTCGGCCTCGGCGACGATGTCAGCGGTGGCCGCGCCGCGCCAGCCGGTTTGCGAGGCGGGGCCGGGCCGGGCTGTCAGCGACAGCCGGCGCAGGCCGGGCAATCGCTGCCATACTCGTATAATCGCGTCATCTGTTTCGTTGTCTGCCGCCGCCTCGATCGCCATGCGCTATCTCGTTGCCGTTACCGTGCTCTGGGCTTTTTCCTTCAGCCTGATCGGTGTCTATCTGGCCGGCCAGGTCGATATCTATTTTGCCGTGTTGGCCCGGATCACGCTGGCGCTGGCCGTATTCGCCCCGATGCTGCGCCCGCGCGCCACGCCAAGCCGGGCGGCGCTGGGCCTGATGGCGATCGGCGCGGTCCAGATCGGGCTGATGTATCTGTTTTTCTATCAGTCGTTTCTGTTCATCTCGGTGCCCGAGGTGCTGCTGTTTTCGATCGTCACGCCCATCTACATTACGCTGCTCGACGATCTGCTGGCCGGCCGCTTCGCGCCGCGCTATCTGCTGGCGGCGGTGCTGGCGGTCGCCGGCGCCGGCGTGATCCGCTATACCCAGGTTGGCGACCAGGTCTGGGTGGGCTTCGCCCTGATGCAGGGCGCCAATCTGTGCTTCGCGATCGGTCAGGTCGGCTATCGGCGCCTGGCCCCGAGTCTGGCCGCCGGGGTGCCCTTGCACCGGCAGTTCGGCTGGTTCTTCGTCGGCGCGTGGCCGGTGGCCGCGCTGTCGTTCGCGGTCTTCGGCGATCGCACCGCGTTGGCGCATACGCCGGTCCAGTGGGCGGTGCTGGCGTGGCTGGGCATCGCGGCCTCGGGTATCGGCTATTACGCGTGGAACCGTGGCGTGGCCCGGGTGGATGCCGGCACGCTGGCGGTGATGAACAACGCCCTCATTCCGGCCGGCCTGGCGGTGAATCTGCTCATCTGGAATCACGACGCCGATCTACCGCGGCTGGCGGCCGGGGCGGCGATCATCGGCGCCGCGCTCGCGCTCAACCGGCCTTGGGCCCGGCCGGTCGTCGCCGGCGCCCGCTGTTAAGATCAAAAGATAAAGCCTGCCTGGGAGCGCGTCATGGATTTCTTCTTCAATGCCCCCGATGATGTCGTCGACGACGGCTTGTCCGGACTGGCCCATATCGCGCCGGTACGGATCAGTGAGCGCGGCTCGGGCATGCGGCTGATCGTGGATCGCGAGTTCGACCGCCGGCGCGTGGCGGTGGTCTCCGGCGGCGGGGCCGGCCACGAGCCGTCGCACGCCGGTCTGGTTGGGCGCGGCATGCTGGCCGCGGCGATCGCGGGCGATTTGTTCACCTCGCCGAGCGTGGAGGCCGTGTTGGCCGCGATTCGCGAGGTGACCGGGCCGGCCGGCTGTGTTCTGGTGATCAAGAATTACACCGGCGACCGGCTCAATTTCGGTCTGGCCGCCGAGCGCGCCGCCCGCGAAGGCTATAGCGTGCGCACCGTGATCGTGGCCGACGATGTCTCGCTGCCGGAGGATGTCGGCGCGCGCGGACTGGCCGGCACGGTGCTGGTGCACAAGATCGCCGGCTACCACGCCGCCGCCAGCGCCGATCTGGACACGGTCGCCGAGCGCGCGCAGGAGACGATCGACGGGCTGGTTTCCATCGGTCTGTCGCTGTCCAGCGCCGTGCTGCCCGGCGGTAAGCGCGAGCCGCGCTCGCCGGAACTGGGGCTCGGCATCCACAACGAGCCGGGCGTGTCGGAAGTCGCCCCGCGGGATGCCGCGCAGGCGGTGGAACTGGCGCTAGAGCCGTTGCTAAAGGCCGCCGATCGGCGCCACGGCGACGCCGAATGGGTGGTGCTGCTCAACAATCTGGGCGGCTGTTCCACCCAGGAGATGGGCGTGCTCACCGACGAGGTGCTGCGCCGACTGCCACGCGGCCGCGCCCGGGCCGCCGTCGTGCCGGGCGCGCTGATGACCTCGATGAACATGCACGGCTTTTCCATCACGCTATTGCCTTGCGACGACGAGGTGCAGGCCGCGCTGGCCAGTCCGGTGTCGGCCATCGGCTGGCCCGGGCTGGCCTCGGTGGCCGAGCCCGAAACCTTTACGCCGGCGCTCAGCGAAGACAAGACGCCCGGCGACGGGCCCCGCGATGCCGGGCGCGCCGATCGGCTGCGCGTCGCGGCCGAGGCCCTGACCGCCGCCCGTGAGGATCTCGACGATCTCGACGCCGCCGCCGGCGACGGCGATACCGGCACCGCGTTCAATCGCGGCGCCACCGCCATTCTCGGCGCGCTCGACGACGATCGCCTGTCCACCGGCGAGGATGCGCGGCTGGCCGACGAGATCGGCGATCTGCTCGCGCGTGACATGGGCGGCTCGTCCGGCGTGCTGCTCTCTATCCTGTTCACCGCGACCGCTGCCGCCCTGCGCGAGAACAAGCCGATCGGCGAGGCGATCGTGGCCGGTATCCGGCGCATGCAGGACTACGGCGGGGCTCAAACGGGCGATCGCACCATGCTCGACGCGCTGGTGCCGGCGGCCGAAGCGCTGGCCGACGGCGGCTCGCCGGCCGATGCCGCCCGCGCCGCCCGCGAGGGCGCCGATGCGACCGCCGACATGGGCCGCGCCCGGGCCGGCCGGTCGGCCTATGTTCGCGACGAGGCGCTCGCCGGCATCAAGGATCCGGGCGCCGAAGCCGTGGCCCGTGTGTTCGAGGCGCTGGCCGGTTGAGCGCCGTGCGCCAGACTTCTTCTCTGTTTCGCCGTCCGGATCAACTCATGACCGTCGATATGCGCTCGCCGTTTCGTATCGTGCTGCTGGCCACCGGCGGCACCATCGAGAAGAGCTACGACGCGGCCGCCGGTACGCTGACGCTGGACGCGCCGGTGATCGAAACCCTGCTCGACGCGCTGGACCAGCCCGACGTGCAGATCGAAGTGCGGCGGGTGATGTCGGTCGATTCGCTCGATATGGGCGAGGCGGAGCGCGCCGCGATCGTGGCCGCCGCGCGTGCTTGCCTGGTCGATGACGCGCCCGACGCGATCCTGATCACCCACGGCACCGATACCCTGGCCCAAACCGCCGCGGCGCTCGCCGGGAGCCTGGCCGGGCTGGACCGCGCGGTGGTGCTGACCGGCGCGATGCGCCCGTATCGCGTGGCCGCCAGCGATGCCGCCCAGAACGTGGCCCAGGCGGTGATGGCTGCGCGCCTGCTCGGCCCCGGCGTCTATGCCGCTTTCCACGGCCGGGTGATCCCGGCCGGGCGCATCGTCAAGGACTATGACCGGCTCACGCTGGTCGAACAAAGCACTTGAAACAGACCGATTGCGCGCAAGGTTCTGCGTATCAGCGGCCGCGGACATTCCCGCGGCCG
>NZ_DASSKM010000084.1:0-9343 GCF_035690525.1 Salinisphaera sp. | reverse complement strand
ACCTCGTCAATGGTCTGGAGTCTTTGGGTATGGAGTCGCACGATCATGCTCCGATGATCCCAAACTCCAGACCGCCTTCAGGCTCATCTCACCCTGGAATCGCGCGCTTCGCTCAGGCTCATGTGTCATTGGACAAGGCTGGATATTGTCGTCCACCGGCACGCGCGGTAGCTTGACGATGCCGCACTCGATGGCGTCCATTAGCGAGAAATCGCTCATCGTCCAGGGGAACAGCGTGCCCTCGGCATAGCCCGAGCCGGCGAGAAAGAACGGCGTGGCCGACAAATCGAAAACGGTCGAGACGCCAATCCGCCGCTTGGTGGCTTCAAGGCCGGTGATCCACAGCCGCGCGGCTTCGGTATTTTTCTTGGCCTCGTCTTTCGCGTCGCCCTTGAGTTTGGCGGCGGTGTTATCGGCATCCGGATCGCCCGGCTTTTCGCGGTAGCAGTGGTGCGCCTCGTCGTTGATCGCGATGATGTGTTTCAGACCCATCAGCTCCGGCATCACGCGCGCCAGCATTTCGCCTTCGGTTTCGAGGGTTTCGATGTGCTCGCCGTGCCGGCCGTTGATCAGGGCGCGTCCGCCCTTGGACAGTTCGATTTTCTCGCGGCGCTTGAAGGCGTGGTAGTTGGTGATCACGATCTTTGCCGCACCCAGATCGCGCTGCATGTCCTCCGGCACCAGTTCGCGGGTCTTGTAGTAGCTGTTGGGATCGTTGGGTTTGAGTACCTGCAGGCGGTCGCGGATGGTCAGGCCCGGCGCTACGACGAGAAAGCCTTTGGTAAACAATCGGCTGTTGGGTCGGCGCACGGCGTTGACCGTCTGCCAAGCGATCAGCATGGCCATGACCGTGGTCTTGCCGGCACCGGTGGCGAGTTTGAGCGCGATCCGAAAAAGATCCGGGTTGGCCGCGGCGTTGGCGTTGCGCAGGTGTTCGAGCGTGCTGCGGCCGAGGTTGCCGATTTTGGGCGCGACCTCGGTCAGCCAGATGGCGGTTTCGGCGGCTTCGACCTGACAGAAGAAAGGACGCAGATGGCTGAACTCGTGATGGCGCCAATGCTTGAGAAGCCGCGCGGTTTCGGGCGTGACTTTCCACTGCGATTCGGGCAATTGACGCCAGCGGTCGACCTGCGCGCGCACGCCGTTGATGATCGCCGCGTGCTCGTATTGTTGCTGCTCGCTGGAAAGGCCCCGATCGTCGCCGTAGCCGAGCTCACGCTGCTCACCCGCTCCGCGCTGGCGGCGGGGCTTTGGAATCGGCGTCAGAAATTCGGCGCGCCGGCGCTTGTCGATGATTTTATGCGTAGGCCGGCCATCGTCGTCGATCTCCCAGTGCTGATTCGGGTAGCGATAGGGCGAGTTGAGGATAGGGTGTTCAAAAAAAGCGCGGCTCATGGCGTTTCGCGAGTCGTCGGGCAGGTTTGTTCGCCGTCTGAAATAACGGCAGCGTGATTTATTTTTCGGCAGTCGATATTGAGGTGCTAGCGTTGGAGTGGCAAGAGCCGCTTCGTTTTCGCCGACATGCTCAGCACCGCTTTTCGGTATATGCGCTCGGTTCGGCTATCGACGCGAATCCGCCACGGCTGAAACGCTACAATGCCGCAGTGCGCGGCGCCGGGGCCTGTCGCTCCTCAGGTTGCCGCAAAACTTGTCTCTCGCCGCAGGAAGCCCGAGTGTCCGACGCCAACGTCACCACCGACCGCCGGCCCTGGATTCTGGCCGCGCTGATGCTGTCGATGATGCTGGCGGCGATGGACACGACGATCGTATCCACCGCGATTCCGCAGGTGGTGGGCGATCTGGGCGGTTTTGCGCTTTTCACGTGGGTATTTTCAATCTATCTGCTGACCCAGACGGTCACGATCCCGATCTACGGCAAGCTGGCCGACATCTACGGCCGCAAGCCGATCCTGATCGTCGGCAGTCTGATCTTTCTGGCCGGGTCGGCGGCTTCGGCGGCGGCGCCGGATATGCTGGCGCTGATCGTGTTTCGGGGTATTCAGGGGCTGGGCGCGGGCTCGATCATGGCCATCGTCAATACCCTGGCGGGCGATCTGTACAACCTGCGTGAGCGCGCGCGTATTCAGGGCTTTTTGTCTAGTGTATGGGGTATCTCGGCGATTGTCGGGCCGACGCTGGGCGGGGCGTTCGCCGAATATGTCTCGTGGCGCTGGATCTTTCTGATCAATCTGCCGATCGGGGTCGGCGCGATTGCGCTGCTGAGCCTGTATCTGCACGAATCGGTCGAGCGCGAGCGCCATGACATTGACTACGCCGGTTCGATGGCCGTGCTGGTGGCCGTGGGCACGCTGATCTTCGGGCTGCTACAAGGCGGCACCGCCTGGCCTTGGCTGTCGTGGCCGAGCTTGGTCGTGTTCGCGGCGTCCGCGATCCTTCTCGCAATCGCGGTGTGGACCCAGCGTCGCGCCGCCGAGCCGATCATGCCGGGTTGGCTTTGGCGTCACCGCGCACTGGCCGGCGTCAATCTGTCGATGGTCGGCATGGGCTTCGTGGTGATGGGGCCGAACGCCTATCTGCCGACGTATGCGCAATCGGTGTTCGGCCTGGGCGCGGTTACCGCCGGGCTGGTGCTGGCGTCGATGAGCATCAGCTGGCCGACCGCCTCGGCGCTCGCCGGCCGGGCCTATCTGCGCATCGGCTTTCGGGATACGGCGCTGATCGGCAGCGTGCTGATCACGCTCGCGGGTGGCGCATTCCTCGCGCTGCCGTACGGCGTGCCAGTCTGGGCGGTCGTAATCGATCAGGTGGCGCTCGGCGCCGGTTTTGGGCTGTTGTCGACCTCGACATTGGTCGGCGCGCAGACCTTGGTAAACTGGCGCGAACGCGGGGTCGTGACCGGCGCCAACATGTTCTCGCGTTTTCTCGGCCAGAGTTTCGGTGTGGCGGTGTTCGGCGCGATCTTCAACGCCACGCTGACGGCGCGTCTGGACGCGGCGCCGGCCGATCTCGCCGCGCATCTGCCGGACAATGTGGACGCCGTCATGACCGCACTGCACGGCACGCATATCGGCGGCGCGGCCGCATCTTATTTGCGCCATGCCATCTTTGCCGCGACCCATCATCTGTATATCGGTCTGGTGATCGTCGCGGTGGCCACATTGCTCGCCGTGCTCTGCATACCGCGCGGTTTCGGGGCGACCACCGCCGCCCGTAGCGGCTGAGCCGTTCCCAGCGGTCGGCCGGTGGGCGATGCGCGCCGGTTAGGCTACGCCGTAGCGCTCGCGGTAAGCGCGGATCGCGGCGACGGTCTCGGCGCTGTAACGATCGCGCGCGTAGCCGATCACATCGTCCAGATTGGCCACGGCGACGGTGGCGATGCCTTCGTCTTCGGCGAGCGCTACCAGCGGCGAGCGGTTGTCGGCGCCGCGCTCTTGTCGGTCGAGCGCGATCAGCACGCCGGCGACTTCGGCGCCGGCCGCCCGGATCGGGCCGATCGCTTCGCGCACGGCGGTGCCGGCGGTGATCACGTCGTCGACGATCACCACCCGCTTGCCCAGCGGGGCGCCGACCAGTGAGCCGCCTTCGCCGTGGTCCTTGGCTTCTTTGCGGTTGTAGGTGAACGGCACGTCGAAACCATGATCCGCGAGTGCGCAGGCGAGGCTCGTCACCAGCGGAATGCCCTTGTAGGCGGGGCCGAACAGGCTGTCGTAGTCGATGTTGGAAGCGGCGAGTGCAGCGGCATAATTCGCCGCCAGTCGCTTCATGCCGGCGCCCGAGGCGATTTCGCCCATGTTGAAAAAATAGGGCGAGACACGGCCGGATTTGAGTGTGAATTCACCGAACTTCAGGGCGTCGTACTGATCGGCCAGCGCCAGGAAATCCTGGCTGGTGTCGAAGCGGTCGGCGGGCATGAGGCGCGTTCCAGGCGTTGTCGAAAACGGTTGGCGAGCACGTATGATAAGCGCTGATTTTCAGGGCGGCGAATCCTGGCGCCCGGTTCGATCGGCAAGGAAAACGTGCATGCGGGTGATGTCCTTCAACGCCAACGGCATTCGCGCGGCGCAGCGCAAGGGGTTCTTCGAGTGGATGGCAGCGCAGGATCCGGACGTGGTCTGTATCCAGGAGTTGAAGGCGCAGCAGCATCAGCTCGATGGCGTGGCCGCCTTCTGGCCGGAGGGGTATCACTGCTTCTATGAGGAGGCGACCAACCGTAAGGGATATTCGGGCGTTGCCATCTATTCGAAGCGCGAGCCGGACGAGGTCATTCGCGGCATGGGTCACGCCGAATTCGACGCCGAAGGGCGCTATATCGAGGCCCGCTTCAAGACGTCTCGGGGCGATCTGCGTATCGCCAGTCTGTACGCGCCCTCCGGTTCATCGGGCGATCATCGCCAGGATTCCAAGGAACGCTATTTGGTTTATTTCCTGGATTTCCTGCGCCGGCAGGCCGCGGCACCGGGCGAGTATCTGATCTGCGGGGACTGGAACATCGCGCACAAGGAAATCGATCTCAAGAACTGGAAGAATAATCGCAAGAACTCGGGCTTTCTGCCGCACGAGCGTGCATGGATGGACAAATTGTTCGGCGAAGTCGGGCTGGTGGATGTGTTCCGCGAGATCAATCCCGACGAAGACCAGTTCACCTGGTGGTCGAACCGCGGGCGCGCCTGGGATAACAACGTCGGGTGGCGTATCGATTATCATGTCGCCACGCCGGGCCTGGCCGAGTTCGCCGCGGCCGAATACGTTTATCGCGAACAGCGCCTGTCGGATCATGCGCCGCTGACAATCGATTATGCCGTCGAATTCTGAGTTTCGGGCGGCCGGGCGCGCGCGCCGGCAGGCGGCCCGCCGCGACTGGCGCGCTGCTTTGGCCACCTATACCCGGCCGCGCGTCATCGGCATGGGGTTTCTCGGGTTTTCCTCCGGTTTGCCGTTTCTGCTGGTCTTTTCCACGCTGTCGGCCTGGCTGACCACGGCCGGCGTGTCCAAGACCACGATCGGGTTTTTCTCGTGGATCGGGCTGACCTATTCCATCAAGTTCTTCTGGGCGCCCGTGATCGACCGGCTGCCGCTGCCCGGCTTGACCCGCTTGCTCGGTCGACGACGAGGCTGGATGCTGCTGGCCCAGATCGGTCTCATGGCCGGTTTGTTCGGCATGGCCGGCACCGATCCATCGGCCAATCTCGAACCGATCGTCTGGTTCGGCCTGTTGGTGGCGTTTTCTTCGGCCACTCAGGACGTGACGATCGACGCCTGGCGTATCGAAGCCGTGGCCGGCGATCTACAAGGCGCGATGGCCGCGACCTATCAGGCCGGCTATCGGATCGCCATGCTGATGGCGGGCGCCGGGGCGTTCTATATCGCCGCCGGCGCCTCGTGGTCGGCGGCGTATTATGTGATGGCCGGCCTGGTCGCCGTGGGTATGGTCACGGTGCTCGTGCTTGGCGAGCCGGAACGCGCCGTGACCCGCGATACCGAACTGCGCGAGCAATGGGCCATCGACTGGCTGGCCGCGCGTGCCCACCAGCCGGACTGGCTGTTGGGCATCGAGCGCTGGGTGATTGGCGCGGTGGCCTGTCCGTTCTGGGATTTTTTCGCCCGCTACGGCCGCCGGGCTATCCTGATTCTGTTGGTCGTCGGCCTATACCGGCTGGCGGAAATCACGCTGGGCGTGATGGCCAATCCGTTTTATCTCGATTCCGGCTATACCCCGGAGCAGATCGCCAGCATCTCCAAGATCTTCGGGTTGTTGATGACCCTGTCGGGCGCGGGCATCGGCGGTGTGCTGGTGGTGCGCTTTGGCATTTTGAAGCCGCTGCTGGCCGGCGCGATTCTGTCGGCAGCCGCCAATCTTTTGTTTGCCTGGCTGGCGTCGATTCACCACCCGGGCTTGGGGGCGCTGACGGTTACGATTTCGGCCGAGAATCTGTCCGGCGGATTGGCCGGCTCGGCGTTCATCGCCTATTTATCCAGCCTGACCAATACTGCGTATACCGCAACCCAGTACGCGCTGTTTTCGTCGCTGATGACCCTGCCGGGCAAGTTCGTCGGTGGTTTTTCCGGCTGGGTGGTCGATCACGCCGGCTATGTCTGGTTTTTTATTGATACGGCCATCGCCGGGCTGCCGGTGATCGCGCTGCTGGTTTGGCTATTAATCCGGCATGAAAATACTTCATGCCGGATTAATAGCGCGAGTACGCCACCGCGTGCTCGCCGCGGCCATCGGCCGCGAAGCAATTGAAAATCAAGGACGGACATGCGCCGGCCTTGATTTTTAAGTGCGTTGAAAACAGCTGACCTTTCAGCTGTTTTGGTGCCGAATTAATAATGGCCCGGTCGGGCCCGGAGCAGATGGTTCCATCGAAAAATTGAAAAATACATAAGACCTGATAAAGGAAAATCGCAATGCAAAGCCCACGGATCGTTACCCTTGCTCTGGCTGCTGCGGCGCCGGCAGCTTTCGCCGCGAATGCCGGCGCGCCGCACGCGGTTGACGCCATGGCGTTGTACAGCCAGGGCTCGGCCGTGGTGCAGGACAGCCGTACGATGCATCTTGACGCCGGCGAGCAGAACCTGTCGTGGCCGGTGGTTGGCGCGGTGCAGCCGGGCACGTTCTGGTTGTCGGGTTCCGGCGTGAACCTTGTCGGTTTCGAACTCAACATGAACCGCGGCGATTCGGGCGGGTTGCTGGCCGGGCGCATCGGACGGTCGATCACTGTGAACGCGCCCGACGGCGCGTCGCGCCAAGGCACGCTGGTCGCAGTCGAGGATGACACCGCTTACGTACGCATCGACGATCGCATCGAGCGCATCACGGCGGCCTCGGCCGCCCGAATCAGCTGGCCTGCGGCGAACAACGGTGACAATAGTTCCGGGATCACATTGCATGTGACCGCCGATCACGCCGGCAAGCAGAAGCTCACCGCGACCTATCAGACCGACGCGCCGAGCTGGCAAACCAGCTATACCGGTCGCTTCGACCCGCAAACCGGCCGGCTCAAGCTAACCGGTTCGGCGATCATCGACAACAGCGGCCACGGCGCGCTGAACGCCGACAAGGCGTGGCTGGTCGCCGGCGATACCGCCCGGGCAGAACATGGCGGGCCGCGCCCGATGATGATGGCCAAGATGACGGCCGCCGCGCCGGCACCGGCCGGTCCGCCCGAGCGCGTGGGCGATGTCTATCGCTATTCGCTGGCCAACGGGCTGCACGTACCGGCCGGGGCGACCCGATCGGTGGCCCTGATCGAGCCGATGACCGTGAACGCCAAGCGCCGGTATCGCTTCGAGAACTATGCGCTGAGCGATACCGGCAATGCACGGCGTCACGCCGAGGTGAATCTGTCGTTCGACAACAGCTCGGGCCAGCCGCTACCGGCCGGGCCGGTGCGTATCTATGACGCGGCCCATGCCGCGCAGCTCATGGGCGGGGCCCGGATCGACGACACGCCGGCCGGCGCGCCGGTACGGCTCAACCTGGGCGGGGCCTTCGATATTACCGGTACGCACCGGGTCACGAAGCAGTCGAACGATGACGGGGCGCATATCACGCAAGTCACCGTCGAGCTGTTCAACGCCGGCGACAGCGAAAAACAGGTCACGGTCGCCGAACGCCTGCCGCAGGGCGCGCAGCTCGCCGATAACGCGCCGAAACCCAACGGCGGCTCGGCCCACGCGCCGCAATGGCGGGTCAGCTTACCCGCGAACGGACACCGGACACTGAGTTACCGCTTCACCCGGCCACAATCGTCGTAAGACGCTCGGCCGGCGAAAACCTTATCCGCAGATATACGCCGAGGTTTGTTTTCCTACACAGGCTGCGCCCGCTCCGGCGGCGCTGATTTTGGGGGATCTGTGTAGATCTGCGTTCATCTGCGGATTTATTTCAAGAAATGGGCCCGCAAGTGATGGCTCAATGATCGCGCTGCACGATTTCGCGCGCGATCGCGCGTAGCGGCTCGGCGTTTTCGAACATATCCAGCGCGGCGGTGGCCTCGGTGTAGAGCCGCTGTGCGAACGCCTTGGCTTCGTCCAGGCCCATCAAGGCCGGGTAGGTCGCCTTGTCGTGGGCCACGTCCGCGCCCTGGATCTTGCCGAGCTTTTCGGTGGACGATTCGATGTCGAGCACGTCGTCGCGCACCTGAAAGGCCAGGCCGATCCGGGTGGCGAAGATATCGAGCGCGGCGCGCTGATCGGCCGACAGGCTCTCGGCCGCATCCGCGGCCATGGTCACGCAGGCGGCAAGCAGGGCGCCGGTCTTGAGGTTGTGGATCTCTTCCAGATCCTCGGTCGTGACATCGTCGCGGCCTTCCGCGCCCATGTCGAGCACCTGGCCGCCGACCATGCCGCGCGAACCTACGGCATGGGCCAGGGTCGCGATTTGGGCCGCGCGCGCCGCGGGCGCGTCGTTCAGCCCGCCGTGGGTGGCCACGATTTCGAAGGCCAGGGCTTGCAATGCGTCGCCGGCCAGGATGGCGGTGGCCTCGTCGAACGCGATATGGGTGGTCGGCCGTCCACGGCGCAGGTTGTCGTCGTCCATGGCCGGCAGATCGTCGTGGATCAACGAATAGGCATGAACACATTCGATCGCGGCCGCGGCGCCGTCCACCCGGACCCAGGGCACACCCAGCACGTCGGCCGCGGCATAAACCAGGCGCGGGCGCACGCGCTTGCCCGGGGCTAACACGGCATAGCGCATCGCCTCGTGCAGCCGGGCGGGGGATGTGTCGGCGCCGGGCAGGCAGGCATCAAGCACATGTTCGATGCGTTGGCTATAATACGGGGCTTGAGATTCGTCCATGGTTAGTTCGCCTCCCTGGTGACCGGATCGACGGTCCGGCGGCTCGACTGGCGGGCTAGCTAGCCATTGAACATCGGGTGCGTCAAATTCTTGCGTCACGGGCCCGGTGCGACGACGCGCACGGCGGGGCCGGCGCGTCCGCCACGCTGGAAAACCTGGAAGTCGTTCGTTCATGTCACAAGCCCCAATGCAGACGGATTCCGGTCGGCGCGCGCTGGCCTTTCAGGACGAGATCCTGCCGCACGTCTCGCGCACCTTCGCGCTGACCATCCCGGAGCTGCCGGAAGCGCTGCGGGTGGCCGTGGGCAACGCTTATCTGCTGTGCCGGATCGCCGATACCATCGAAGACGATGCCGAGCTCGATTTCCAGAGCAAGGCGCGCTGGCATGCCGAATTCGTCCAGGTGGTCGAGACTGGCGAATCAGGCGCGGCTTTCGGCGAGCGGCTGGCGCCGGCGCTCGCTGGCGCCACGCTCGAGGCCGAGCGCCGGTTGGTCGCGCATACCGACGACGTGTTGACCGTGTTGCGCGGTCTGCGCGAGCCGCAGCAGGCCGCTGTCGCGCGCTGCGTACGCGTGAT
>NZ_DASSKM010000083.1:0-4214 GCF_035690525.1 Salinisphaera sp. | reverse complement strand
CAACGTCGAAGTCGATCTCGTGGTCATCGGTCGTAAGGGCTTGAGCTTTTTCAAGCGCTTCGCCAAGGTCAAGGCCGACGTGGTCGATCTGGGCGATCGGCCGCATTTGCAGGATCTGATCGGCACGGTCAAGGTGATGCTCGACGATTATCGCGAGGGCAACGTCGATCGCGTGTTCGTCATGGGCAACGAGTTCGTCAACACCATGACGCAACGCCCGTATCGTCAACAGTTGCTGCCGGTCGAGGAAAGCGACGACAACGAGCTGTCCGATCGTTGGGACTATATCTATGAGCCCGAGGACAACGGGCTGGTGGACGATATTCTGGTCCGCTTCGTCGAATCGCAGGTCTATCAGGGCGCGGTCGAGAACGTGGCCTGCGAAATGGCCGCGCGGATGGTGGCCATGAAGTCGGCCTCGGACAACGCCGGCGACATCATCGACGACCTGCAGTTGGAGTACAACAAGCAGCGTCAGGCCGCGATCACGCAGGAACTGTCGGAAATCGTGGCCGGCGCGGCGGCCGTCTCCTAGACGGCCAGCGGCTGACGCGCCAGGTAATTGGACGAGAACAAGATACGCGGCAGCGCGCGCTGCCCAGTCGAGGAAACGCTATGAGTCTTGGAAAAGTCGTACAGATCATCGGCCCGGTGGTGGACGTCGAGTTCGACCGCGAATCGCTGCCGAACATCTTCGATGCGCTCAAGCACAAGGATACTGGTCTGGTGCTCGAGGTCGAGCAGCAAATCGGCGACGGTGTCGTGCGCTGCATCGCGATGGGCGTGACCGAGGGTTTGACCCGCGGCGGCGAGGTCGAAAACACCGGCAGTCCGATCTCCGTGCCGGTCGGCCAGAAAACGCTCGGCCGTATCATGGACGTGCTGGGCAATCCGATCGACTTAAAGGGCGAGATCGGCGCCGACGATATCGCGCCGATCCATCGCGATCCGCCGACGTTCGAGGACCAGGCGGGCGGTCAGGAGCTGCTGGAAACCGGCATCAAGGTCATCGATCTGCTCTGTCCGTTCGCCAAGGGCGGCAAGGTCGGCCTGTTCGGCGGCGCCGGCGTCGGCAAGACCGTCAACATGATGGAGCTGATCCGCAATATCGCCGCCGAGCATTCGGGCTACTCCGTATTCGCCGGCGTGGGCGAGCGCACCCGTGAAGGCAACGACTTCTACTACGAAATGCAGGAGTCGGACGTACTCGACAAGGTGGCGCTCGTCTACGGCCAGATGAACGAGCCGCCGGGCAACCGCCTGCGCGTGGCGCTGACCGGGCTGACCATGGCCGAGTTCTTCCGCGACGAAGGCCGCGACGTGCTGATGTTCATCGACAACATCTATCGTTATACGCTGGCTGGCACCGAGGTCTCGGCGCTGCTCGGCCGCATGCCCTCGGCGGTGGGTTACCAGCCGACCCTGGCCGAGGAAATGGGCCTGTTGCAGGAACGCATCACGTCGACCAAGACCGGCTCGATCACTTCCGTGCAGGCGGTCTACGTGCCGGCCGACGATCTGACCGACCCGTCGCCGGCCACCACCTTCGCGCATCTGGACGCCACCGTCGTGCTGGCCCGCTCGATCGCCGAGCGCGGCATCTATCCGGCGGTGGACCCGCTGGATTCGACCTCGCGCCAGCTCGATCCGAACATCATCGGCAACGAGCATTATCAGTGCGCGCGCGGCGTGCAGCAGACCCTGCAGCGCTATCGCGAACTCAAGGACATCATCGCCATTCTGGGCATGGACGAGCTGTCCGAGGACGACAAGCTGGCGGTAGCCCGCGCCCGTAAGATCGAGCGTTTCCTGTCGCAGCCGTTCTTCGTGGCCGAAGTGTTCACCGGCTCGCCCGGCAAGTACGTGGCCTTGTCCGAGACCATCCGCGGTTTTCAGGGCATCGTTGACGGCGAATACGACCATCTGCCGGAACAGGCGTTCTATATGGTCGGCACCATCGACGAGGCCATCGCCAAGGGCGATGAGATGGCCAAGAAGGAGAAGGCGGCCTGAGCGGGCGAGGCGTCTTCCTCGCGTGGCGGCCGCGGTCGTCGCTAAACCTTCAGTGGCATAGGCAAGCGTTATGAAAATTCACGTCGATGTCGTCAGCGTGGAAGGCGAGATCTTCACCGGCTCGGCCAGCATCGTGTTCGCGCCCGCCGAAATGGGCGAAATCGGCATCATGCCGCGCCACGCGCCGCTGTTGACCCGGCTCAAGCCCGGCAACCTGCGTATTCGCGACGAGAACGACGACGAGGAACAGGTGTTCGTTTCCGGCGGGCTGCTGGAAGTGCAGCCGCATTTGATCACCGTGCTGGCCGACACCGCGGAACGGGCCGAGGACATCGACGAAGCCGAGGCCGAGAAAGCCAAGGAACGTGCCGAGCAGGCGGTGTCCGAGGCCGAGGGCGAGAGCGATCTCGCGCGCGCCCAGCTCGAGTTGACCGAAGCCGCCGCCCGCCTGGAGATGGTTCGCCGTATCCGCAGCGGCCGTTAGCGGCGCCGCGATAACAAGGCCCTCTTGACCTGCCGGGGCAACGGCCGCAAGCCTTGGCGCTAAAAACAGCCGACGCGTCGGTTGTTTGTTACCGGATTAGGCGCTGATAATATCTCTCGAATCAGCGGTTTCCTTCGGCCCCGCGGCTTGAAAGCCACGGGGCCGATTTATATTATTGCAGCGGGTCAAAACGCTTTGCGTAGCGTGAGCGTCATGGGGAATGCTGCCGAACACATCGTCCGCGGTTGCGGCGTCGTCATGGCGTTATGCTGTGTCGTCGGCAGCGCCCAGGCGAGTGGATTGGATACGTTCTCCGTATTCGACTCGTCGAAACTGAACCGCCAGATTCACGGTCATCAAAGCAAGATCGATCTTTCGGCGGGGCCGATGCGGCTCGGCGACGCCGCGGCGTTCTTCGGTGTCGATTCGCTCAGCAACGACATCAATCACTATCTCACGAGCGGTCTGCGGTGGAAGAGCGCCGCCGTCGATACGCCGCTGCTGAGGATCGACGCCATGCATACCGCCTCGAGCGGCAGTGGTATCGGCAGTCAGACGCTCATGCGCGCCGAGGCGCAGCTCGATCTCGGCAATCGCTGGTATCTCCCGAATCTGACCTTCGAGGCCGATCAGTTGTTGAGCAGCGGTAGCGCGGTTTCGGCCCTGGACGGGCGCGCGACCCGGATCGGCTTCGGTCACGATTTCGCCGCCGGCAACTATCACATCGGCTATTTTCAAACCGGCCGCAACTACAGCCCGTGGGGCAGTGCGATCGTCGCCGGGGATAGCGGCTTCGAAGTCTCCGGGGCCTACGATCTGGGCCGCCGCTGGCGGTTCAGCAACACCGTGCGAATGCACGCGGGCAACAGCGCGACCGATTTTGGAGATAGCCTGGTCGACAAGTGGAGTCTGAGCAGGATCGGTGATTCGAGCGCCATCGGCCGGCCGTGGCGGCTGAGCGCGCAGTTCGGTAATGCCGGCGGGTTCGGTGCCGAGCGCGAGACGCCGCTGTCACTGAAGTTGGCTGCACGGACCCGAAACTGGCGCGATTGGCATGTCGATTCGGCGCTCGGCTGGTATCAAGGTTATGTGCCCACACCCGGCGCCATGCCCGTCCAAGGCGGACTATGGCAGGTCTCGGCCAGTCATGAGCTCGATCTGGCGGGTCTGGAAACCCGCTTCCAGCCGAGCTTCTCGATCGGCGGCAGCCGGCACGACGGCCAGGCGCTCGGTAGTCGTACGGGGCTCGCCATGGGATTCCCGGGGCTGCTCGACAACGTCGCGGTCAGCGTCGGCTATCTCTCGGCCGGTTGGAGCCCGGTCGGCAATCGTTCGGACATCCAGATGATGCTGAACATCACCCAGAACGCGGGTACCGTGCTGCCACGGCTCGGTTCGCTCTTGGATCGCCTGCGTGGGCAGTGGTTCGGTTTTGATTATTATTGACCCGGCGCTAAAACAGATGAAATATCAGATGTTTTCAACTATTTAGCGGAGATGGCCGCGGCGATGACCGCCACCTGAACGCGCGCGGCGATCCGTATTCAGCGCGCGCGGCGCTGTCGGGTTATTCTTGAGCGGCGGACGATGGGTGCCGGCGGCCGCGAATATGGCCACGTTCATTTTCCGGTCATCGGGTTTCGCGTGTCATAGACGGTTCGCGGCCTCGATAGCCCGTAGCGCGACGCTCGATCGGCCACGTCGCCCTTTTGAAAGG
>NZ_DASSKM010000082.1:0-7541 GCF_035690525.1 Salinisphaera sp. | reverse complement strand
CGCCAGGGCGCACCCCGGTTGTGCTAGTTTCAAATTCTCGAACCGCCGTGTGCGGAACCGCTTGCTCGGTGGTGTGGGAGGGGCGCGGCCTGCGGTCGCCCCCTATCCCGATTCCGCAGCCTACGGCTGCTCCGGCGGCAGGTGAGCTGGGGCGATATATCGGGTATGCGAAAGGCTCTCCTTTGCTAAGCTTGCGCCGCCCCGAGGGGTCACGAACTCGATGATCAACCGCGGAGATCGGCGCGCGCCATGAGTACAGCAGTACATCGTATTCTCATCGTCGGCGGCGGCGGCCGCGAGCACGCCCTGGCGTGGAAGCTGGCGGCCTCGCCCCGGGTCGAGCATGTTTATGTCGCGCCCGGCAACGCGGGCACCGCGCGCATGCGCGACGCCAGCAACGTGGCGATCGGGGTCGACGAGCTCGATGCGCTACGGGATTTCGCGCTCGACAACGCCGTGAGCCTGACCGTGGTCGGCCCCGAGGCGCCGCTGGCCATCGGCATCGTCGATGTGTTCACGGCGGCCGGGCTGCCCTGTTTCGGGCCGACCCGGGCGGCCGCCGAGCTCGAGGCGAGCAAGGCGTTCTCCAAGGATTTTCTGGCGCGCCACGATATTCCGACCGCGGCCTACGCCACCTTTGCCGACTACGACGCCGCGGCGGCCTATATCGAGGCCCGCGGCGCGCCGATCGTGATCAAGGCCGACGGGCTGGCCGCGGGCAAGGGCGTGGTGCTGGCGCACTCGATCGAGGACGCCCTGGCCGCGGCCCGCGACATGCTCGATGACAACGCTTTCGGCGACGCCGGCGCGCGTATCGTGGTCGAGGAATATCTCACCGGCGAGGAAGCCAGCTTCATTGCGATGGTCGACGGCGAGCATATTCTGGCGCTGGCCAGCTCGCAGGACCACAAGGCCGCCTTCGATGGCGACACCGGGCCGAATACTGGCGGCATGGGGGCCTATTCGCCGGCGCCGGTGCTCAGCGACGATATCGCGGCGCGGGTGATGCGCGAGGTGATGCAGCCGAGCGTCGCCGGCATGGCTGCCGACGGCCGGGCCTTCACCGGTTTTCTCTACGCCGGACTGATGATCGACGAGACCGGCGCGCCGCGGGTGCTGGAATTCAATGTCCGCCTGGGCGATCCGGAGACCCAGCCGATCATGATGCGGCTGGAATCGGATCTGGTCGATCTGTTGGAAGCGGGCGTCGCCGGGCGGCTCGATACGATCGAGGCGCGCTGGCGCGACGAGGTCGCGCTCGGCGTAGTGATGACCGCCGGCGGCTACCCGGGGCCTTACGCCAAGGGCGACGTGATCGCCGGCTTGGCGCAGGCCGGCGATCTGGGCGTGGAAGTCTTTCATGCCGGCACCGCGCTCGATGACGAGGGCCGGGTCGTGACCGGGGGCGGGCGCGTTCTATGCGTCTGCGCGCTCGGCGCGAGCGTGGCCGAGGCGCAGGCAAAAGCCTATCGCGGCGTGGCGGTGATCGAGTGGTCCAACGTCGCCTACCGGCGCGATATCGGACATCGCGCCATCGACCGGCGGTAGGTCGATTCGCCTCGCGAACCGGTCCGCCGGTCTTGTGGCTCGAGGGCGACCGGGCGTGGAGAGAAAGTGTAACGATACCGCGGCACAGATGCCGGCTTACGGCCTGCGGCCTAAGCCGACCTACGAGAGGTCGCTCGAAACCCGTAGGTCGGATTAGCCGGAGGCGTAATCCGACAGAACGAAGCACCGAGGGTCAGCGCTCAATGGCACACTCGCCATCGCCCACTTCGATCGCCCCTACCCGATTGCCGCCCACGAGGGTAAGCGTCCGACCGGCGAGCTTTTCGCGGGCACAAAAAAAGCGGGCGCCGAAGCGCCCGCCTGATTGCGGTGGCCGAAACGTTCGGCCGAACCTTGTCGCTGCCGACTACTGGATGAGATCACCCGAGAAGTAGTAGGCGGCGGTGAGGTTGAAGCGATGGTGCCAATCGCCGTCGTTCGGGCCGTCGAAGCCAAGCGCACCGTTCTTGGCGCTGATGATTTCCGCCCAGACCATGATCGGGCCGGCCGCCATGCTCACGCCGGCCACGTTGAACACGGTGTTATCGTCGATGACACCGGTATCGCCATCGAGGTTCACAGTGCCGGTGTACGGGTCGCCGATATCCAGATAGTCGATATCGTCGTACACGGAGAAGCTGCTGATCGGGCCGAGACTGACCGGGATCGCCCGCGCGAAGCTGAACGAGTACATCTGGCCGCTGGCCGGCACATTATACTGGAAGCCGTAGTTCTCGAAGGTGATCGTGTTGGGGTCTTGGCCGAGATTATCCGGCACGTTGTAGTCGTAACTGTTGATCTGGCCTTGCAGCGTCCAGAGGCCGATATTGGCGGTTGCGGCCAGCGCGGCGGCCCAGTGGGTACCGTAGTCGTCGCGATCGCTTTCGGGCGCTTCGACGTTGAGCTGGCCACCGCGTACCGACGCCGAGACATTGAGCGTGTTGTCGTTGCCGTGGTTGAAGGTATAGCCCAACCGCACGGCGCCCCCGTTGATCCGCTGGAAGTCGCCGGCGGGATTGGCGCCGTAGGTCGCCGCTTGCCCGAAATCGTCGTTCTTGAAGGCGGCGATGTCGAAGCGGAGGCCGTTGGCTTTGTACTTGTAGCCCAGACCGGCGGCCTGGTCGTCGTTGAAGCTGAGATAATAGCGCGCCGGCGCCCAGAACGATTGATAGCCGTACGCCAGGTTGCCGTAGGGCACCTGGAAAAAGCCGCCCTTGATTTGGCTGCTGTCGCCCGCGCCGAAGTTGTAGGCCGCCCAACCCTTGTGTAGGAAGCTATTGCTGTTGCCGCCGATATTGCCGCTCGGCGACCAGCGATAGTCGGCGGCAAAGGTGATGCCGTGACCGGCGTTGCCGGCTACACCCAGATCGAAGTAGTCCAGGATCAGATTGCCCGCGGTGCTTTGGTCTCTTGCATTGGCATGGTCAAGAAAAGCCTGATATTCGCCAACGACGCCACCGGTGATGGTGAGGGATTTGTCGCTCTTCTTCTGCGCGGTCGAGGTGGTTTGCTGTTGCGTTTGTAGCTGCTGTTGTTGGTGTCGTGCTTGCTGTTGCTGGACCTGCATGTCCTGAACTTGCTGCTGCAGCTGTTGAATCTGCAGTTGCAACTGTTCCAGGGTCGGCTGGTTATTACCGCTCTGGGCGGCGGCCTGCACCGACCACAGCGCGGTGCAACCGCACACGGCCAGCGCCAGAGTCTTGGCTGAATGTTGACGCATGGTTCTCCCTACTCCCTTGAAAAAAGCGTGATGCCGAAGAGCGGCCCCGGGTTCACGAGTTCTTTGAATGACCCGAATAAAAAAGCGACGGGCCTGGCACGTCGTATCTGCGAAGCGCGCACGATCGGTGCCAATATCGGCCGCCGACGACAGAGCGCGCCGGCGAAGCGAGCCGATCGCAACGGATTTTGACGTTCAGGAATACCCCCGTGGTATGTGGTTCGCGAACTCCCATTCATTCGCAACAGCAAGTTATCATTAATTTACAAACGATTTAAATACCCTATGTTAAAAAAACTTTCTGGCCGCGCCTCGATCATGTTCTGTTACCCAGCGGTTTCGTCTTCGCCGGCGGTGACTTGACCGTGTCGCGGCGCCACGCGCGGGCCGCGATCGGGCCTGGCGCGGCCCAAGTCTGACGCAGGGCGGGCATGCTCATCCAACCCACCGACCGCGGTCTGTACTGCGCCGCCGGCGATTTCTATATCGACCCGTGGCGGAGCGTCGAGCGCGCGCTGATCACCCATGCGCACGCCGATCATGCCCGCGCCGGCCACGGCCGGTACTGGGCGGCCGCGCCCGGCGTGGCGTTGCTGCGGCACCGTCTCGGCGCGGACATCGATTGTCGCGGCGTGGCCTACGGCCAAACGCTGACCTTCGGCGCGGCGCGCGTGTCGTTTCATCCGGCCGGCCATGTTCTGGGCTCGGCCCAGATCCGGGTCGAGGTCGACGGCGAGGTTTGGGTCGCCTCGGGCGACTATAAACGCGATCACGATCCGACCTGCGCCGATTTCGAGCTCGTGCGCTGCGATACCTTCATCACCGAAGCGACGTTCGCGCTGCCGGTCTATCGCTGGGCGCCCGCCGCCGAGGTCGCGCGCGAGATCGCCGCGTGGTGGCGCGACAACGCCGCCGCCGGCCGCGCCAGCGTCTTGTTCTGCTATGCGCTGGGCAAGGCGCAGCGGCTGCTGGCCGAACTGGGGCAATGCGGCGATCTGCCGGGGGATACGGCCTATCTGCACGGCGCGCTGGTGCCGCTGACGCGGCTCTATCGCGCGGCCGGCATCGACATGCTGGCCACGGAACCGGTCTCGGACCGGCCGCGCGATCACGATTTCTCCGCCTCTCTGGCGCTGGCGCCGCCCTCGGCCGCCGGTTCGCGCTGGATGCGGCGCTTCGGCGAGCATCGCACCGGATTTGCCTCCGGTTGGATGCGTATTCGCGGCAATCGACGCCGGCGCGGTTACGATCGCGGCTTCGTACTGTCCGATCACGCCGATTGGCCGGGCCTGATCGACACCATCGAAGCCACCGGCGCGCGCCGCGTTCTGGCCACCCACGGCCGGACCGATGTGCTCGTGTCCTATCTGCGCCAGCGCGGCGTCGCGGCCGAGCCGCTGGCCACCGATTATGCCGACGGGCCGGAAGGTGAGGACGATTGATCCGGCGGTTGTCTTTTCGCGTGCGCTATGATGACGCGATCGACTCACCATTCAATGCGAGATCGATATGGCTGTCGCGACACCCGGCCCGCCGAGGCCCAAGCCGGCTCCGAGGCGCGCCAGGCCCGACTCGATACCCCGATGATGACCGCCTTCTATCGCGCCGAGAACTATCATCAGCGTTATCTGGAACAGATCGGGACGGCGTGTTTCTGACCGGCGCCGGGGGCGGCCGCCGGTGATCGACCGGACTACGCGGCGCGCCGCGACGCCGAAGATTCCGCGCGCGGGCGGCGCGCGCCGGGCGCTGGCCTTGCCCGGCCACGCCGAGGACCGGGCACGACTGGCCTTGCACCGGATGGAGCGTTCGTTGGTGCGCTCGCGCCTGGCGCGGCCCGACCTGCTGCCCGAGGCGGATTATCAGAATCTGCGCTATGCCATCGGTTTGGCGCGGCTGGGGCGGTTCCGGCCGTTCAATCAGCGCGGCGGCGCCGAGATCGATGTCGATCTGTCGGTCGTGCTGCCGCTGCGCGACTGGCTGCTCAACCATCTGCACGATCCACTGCGGCTGCCGTCGCCGGTGGAGGATAAACTGGCGCTCGCGCGCGAGGCCGCCGACATGGCGCGATTGCTGGCAACGGAAGCGCGCGCCGCGCTGTTGGCCTCGCACGACAAAGATTTCGACGCCGAGGCCCTGGACCGCGAGGCCGGTCGGCGCGCGCTCGTGGTGGTCGCTGGCGGCGGCGGCGGTGGCGGCTATGTCTATGCCGGCGCGTTCGCCTGTCTGGCCGAGGCCGGGCTGGTGCCCGACTACATCGTGGGCAACTCGATGGGCGCGATCCTGGGGCTGATGCGGGCCCAGCATCGCAACGCCGATTTCGACGAGCAAATCGAATTCGCCGCCGGGCTGAAAAAAAGCGATATCTATTCGGCGGCGCGGCGGCGGCGCAGCGAGTTCTGTCTCGGCGGACTGCTTTATCTGCATTTGACGGCGCTGCATCAGCGGCTGTCGACCGGCGATTTGCGGCGACCGATGCGCCTGGACGAACTCGATATTCCGCTCGATGTCGTGGTGGCGGGCTTGAAACGGCATTCCTACGAGCGGCTGGCGCCCGAGATCCAAGCCGGCGAGGCGCGCGCGGCGCGGTTATTGCCATTGCCGGTGCGCATCGCCTCGCGATTGACGCGTATTCTGCAGTTCTTTCGCAGCGACATGGTGATGCCGATCGTGCTCGGCCGCGATGCCGCCACGCGGCAACTGCATGCCGTGGACGCGGCCGGCTTTTCTGCCGCGGTGCCCTCGATTCTGCAATACGAGCCCGGGGCGCGCGCCGGCGCCACGCGCGAGATTCTGTCCGAACTGATGGCCCGGCACGAACTGGCGGCGCTGGTCGATGGCGGCGTGGCCGACAACGTGCCGACCCGCGCGGCCTGGCGCGGCGTGGCCGCCGGTCGGGCGGGCGGCACCCGCAACGGCTATTACCTGGCCTTCGACTGTTTTCTGCCGCATCTGGACCCGAAGAATCTCTGGCTCTGGCCGATCACCCAGACCGTGCAGCGCCAGATGCGCATCAACCGCGTTTATGCCGATACCATGGTGCGTTTCCGGCGTACGCTGTCGCCGACCAATCTGGTGCCCGGGCGGGCCGGGCTCGAACTCGCGGTGGAATGGGGGAGACAAACCATGCAGGAGAACCTGCCCGAAGTGCGGGCCATGCTCGCGCCGGCCGCGCTCGGCGGGGCTGCGGGGCCGCGATGAGCCGGGGCGCGCGGGCCGGCCGCCGTGCCATGCCCGATCCGCTGGCCGTGGTCTCCGGCGATCGTACGCTGGGCGAGCGCCTGCTGCTGGCCTGGGATCTGGCGATCATCGTGCTGGTCTCGCTCAATCTCGCGCTGATCGTCTTCGATACGCTGTACGCGATCGGCCCGGTCGGCGACGCCTTCGGCGCGCTCTGGCCAAGCGCGCACGACGGGTACGCGCAGGCGGTGCACGCCCAATTCACGACTATCGATCTCGCTTTCGTCGCCGTATTCGTGCTCGACGTGCTGGCCGGCTGGGCGCTGGCGATCGCGCAGCACCGCTATTATCGCTGGTATTTCTATCCGTTCGTGCGCTGGTACGACGTGCTCGGCTGTATTCCGGTGGCCGGGTTCCGGTTTCTGCGCGTGCTGCGTGTGATCTCGATCATGATGCGCCTGCAGCGCCTGGGCGTGATCGATGTTCGCGGCTGGTGGCTGTATCGCCAGTTCATGGTCTATTACGACATCGTGGTCGAGGAAATCTCCGATCGCGTGGTGATCAAGGTGCTCAGCGGCGTGCAGGAGGAGATGAAGTCCGGCGGCCAGCGGCTTTCGCGGCGGATCGTGGCCGACGTGGTCGCACCCCGCCGGCAGGGCCTCACCTCGGCCGCCGGCGCGCAGATCGAGCATTCCGTGGTCGCGGCCTATCAAGCCAACCGCGAGCAGATTCAAACCTATGTCGGGCGCATTGTCACACGGGCGGTCGACGCCAACCCGGCGCTCGGCAATCTCGAGCGGGTGCCGATGCTCGGCGCCTATGTATCGCGGGCGCTGGACGAGGCGATCCGCGATACGGTCAATCAGGTGCTCGACGAAGCCGTGGCCGGCCTGTCCTCGACCGAGTTCGATGCGCTGGTGTCCAACGTCGTGGAAGCGGCGATCGAGCGGCTGTTGGCGCAGGACATGGGCGCGGCGTCGACGGAAATCCGCGACGCCACCATCGAAGTGCTGGAATTGGTCAAGGAACAGGTCGCCGTGCAGCGCTGGCGCGAACGTTTCGAATAGCGCTAAGTTGGCGACAGACGGTCGCA
>NZ_DASSKM010000081.1:0-9562 GCF_035690525.1 Salinisphaera sp. | reverse complement strand
AAGGTCGTCACCCAGCGCTGGCCGGAACCGGCGCACGGCTCGGATGCATCGTTTTCGTTCCCGACCCACGACTGAAGTCGGCGTACTTTTCGCCATAGAGTGCGATGATAACCATATCGGGAGCCTAAACGGCTCTGGCATAAGTAGTTAAAGGAAGGAGAACAAATGGGTAAAGTGAGGTGCGGCCTTATCCAAATGGGCCTGAAAGGCGACACGTCGATGCATCCGAACGAGATTCGGGACAAGATGCTCGAGGCGCATCTGCCGATGGTCGACCAGGCCGCGGAAAAAGGTGTGCAGGTACTCTGTTTCCAAGAGGTCTTTACGCAGCCGTATTTCTGTCCGAGTCAGGACAAGAAATGGTACGACACGGTCGAGAAGATTCCGGACGGGCATACGACCCGCCTGATGCAGGAGTATGCGCGCCGCCATAATATGGTGATCGTGGTACCGATCTACGAGGAGGAAAGCCCGGGTGTCTACTACAACACCGCCGCGGTGATCGATGCCGATGGCAGCTATCTCGGCAAATACCGGAAGAGCCATATTCCCCAAGTCGCGCCTGGATTCTGGGAAAAGTTCTATTTTAAGCCCGGCAATCTCGGCTATCCGGTATTCGACACGGCGTACCTGAAACTCGGCGTCTATATCTGTTACGACCGCCATTTCCCCGAGGGCTGGCGTGCCCTCGCGTTGAACGGCGCGGAATACATCGTCAACCCCTCGGCTACGGTCGAAGGTTTGAGCAAGCACCTGTGGGAGCTCGAACAGACGGCTTCGGCCGCGGCGAACGGCGTCTTCATCGGCGCGATCAATCGTGTCGGCACCGAGGACCCCTGGACCGATCAGATGGGCAATTTCTACGGTTCCAGCTATATCACCAACCCGCGCGGTGAAATCGAAGCCCAGGCTAGCGCCGATCAGGACGAACTGTTGATCCACGATATCGATCTGGACAAGGTGCGCGAGGTGCGCAACACGTGGCAGTTCTATCGCGATCGCCGGCCGGATACCTATACGCCGCTGACCGAGCAGCGGTGAATTGTAGTGTACGCCGCCACCTCGGATGTGTTCCCGTCGCCGGACGGATGTCATGTGAAGGGCTTTCGGAGGCACCGGAGCGTGCTATTTTCAGATTTATGGAAATGATGGGCACGCAGACCGGTCATTCGCTGGTCGGGCGCGGATCGGCGCTGAAGCATCGACGGGTTCAGCGATGAGCGCGAGGATCGGGTCGGATTCAGCCGGTCAGGGCAATAGCGCCGCCGGCTGGTGGCGCTCGATGGCGTGGGCCGAAATTTTCAAGGGGTAATCCTTTCAGAAATTCGATCGACCCGCAGACAATGGATAAATAAACGCAACACGCGAAAAGGGGGCGACGATGAGTGAAACAAAACGGCTGAAAGACCTCGCGCTGCAAACGGACGCCGAGGTCGATGAAGTCTGCGACCGGGTTCGGGACTCTCGTCTTTACAACGAGGATCTGGCGCCCGCCGGCCCCGCGCGGCGTACTTGGCACACGTGGCACATCATGGCCATGTGGCTGAGTATTTCGGTGGTCATAACTACCTACACGCTGGCCTCCGGCCTCATGGCCTCCGGGATGAACTGGTGGCAGGCACTGATGACCGTCGGCCTGGCCAATCTCATCGTGCTCATCCCCATGATACTCAACGCCCATGTCGGGGTGCGCTACGGTATTCCGTTTCCGGTGTTCGTGCGCTCCTCCTTCGGCACTTCGGGGGCGAATTTTGCAGCGCTCTCCCGAGCCGTGGTCGCCTGTGGATGGTTCGGCATTCAGACCTGGCTCGGCGGTCTGGCGGTTTCCGGCATTCTGACCGCGCTGTGGCCCGCATGGGCCGACGTAACCGGCCATACATTCATCGCGTTCTTTGTTTTCTGGGCCATTCAGATGGCGATCATCGTGCGCGGCATGGAAACCATCAAGATCTTCGAGTCCTGGGCGGCGCCGCTTCTGATCATCGTCGCGCTCTGGTTGCTGGTCTGGGGATTCTCCGCGGGCGGCGGTCCGGTTCATGTTCTGCAGGCCTCGGAGTCCATGACCACGAAGAGCCAGCATTCGTTTTGGAGTCTATTCTGGCCCGGTTTGGCCGCCAATGTCGGCTACTGGGCGACCTTGAGCCTGAATATTCCCGACTTTACGCGCTTCGCGCGCTCGCAACGCTCCCAGACCGTCGGCCAGATCGTCGGGCTTCCTGTGTCGATGATCATCTTCAGCTTCATCGGCATCGCTACGACCGCCGCCACGGTGGTCGTGTTTGGCAAGGCGGTCTGGAACCCGGTCGACTTGGTGCCGATGGTTTCTCATAACCCGTTCGTGCTGGTGGTCGCGCTGGTGGTGATTGCCATCGCCCAGATCAGCACAAACATGGCCGCGAACACGGTCGCGCCGTCCAACGATTTCTCGAATGTGGCCCCCAAGCTGATTTCGTTCCGGACCGGGGGGTTGATCACCGGGGTCATCGGCGTGTTGATGTTCCCGTGGGCGCTCATGGACAACGCCGGCGCTTATATCTTTACCTGGCTTGGCGGCTACGGAAGCCTGCTGGGTGCGATCGCCGGCATCATGATCGCCGATTATTGGCTCGTGCGCCGACGCAATCTAAATCTCACGGATCTTTATCGGGTCGAAGGAGAATATCCACGTTGGAACTGGCCTGCGTTCGTTGCGATGGCGTTTGCCATCATCCCGGTCATTCCCGGATTCATCGTCGCTGCGAGCACGCCGGGCGGCAACGTCGATAACCCATCGATGATCGACAGCCTGTTCAACTACGGCTGGTTCTTCACCTTCGGCGTGTCCGTGATCGTGTACTGGCTGATTTCGTTGCTCCGGCAGTCGACGAGCACCGACGGGAGTCTTGGCGCAGCCGGAAAAGCGAAGGCCGGCTCTTAACAGGCCCGCGCTTGATGCACGCGCCAGTGTTTTCGTGGCGTTGCTTCGCAATAGCATGTAACGGATAAAGCCCGACTTTTAATCGACCAAGAAGTCACCAAAGCCAAAGCGACGGAGGAGCGAAGGAGTTCATTATGTCTGTATTTATAAAGAACGGAACAGTCGTCAACGCCGATCAAAGCTTCAAGGCGGATGTGCTCTGCGATGGAGGCCGGATTGTCGCCGTTGGCGAGGATATCGATGCGCCCTCCAGTGCAGAAATCATCGATGCATCGGGTCAGTATGTCATGCCGGGCGGGATCGACCCCCATACGCATATGCAGATGCCGTTCATGGGCACCACGGCGAGCGAAGATTTCTATACGGGTACGGCGGCCGGGCTGGCCGGCGGTACCACCATGATCATCGATTTCGTGATTCCCGCTCCGCAGGAGCGGCTGCTGGACGCCTACGAAAAATGGCGTGGCTGGGCCGAGAAGGCCTCGGCCGACTACTCGTTCCATGTCGCTGTGACCTGGTGGGACGATTCGGTCCACGAAGACATGGGCACGCTGGTCCACGAGCGCGGCGTGAACAGCTTCAAGCATTTCATGGCGTACAAGAACATCATGATGGCCGACGACGAGATCATGGCCAACAGTTTTCGTCGTGCCCTGGAACTGGGTGCCATTCCGACCGTGCACGCCGAAAACGGCGAGCTGGTGTATCAGCTTCAGCAGGAGATGCTCAAGGCCGGCATCACCGGCCCGGAAGCGCATCCGCTTTCGCGTCCGCCCGCGGTGGAAGGCGAAGCGGCGGATCGCGCCATTCGTTTCGCCCAGACGTTCAATGTACCGCTGTATATCGTTCACAACTCCTGCAAGGACTCCGTGGACGCGATCACCCGCGCACGAGCCGAAGGCCACCGGGTGTACGGCGAGTGTCTGGCCGGGCACCTGTTGATTGACGACAGCGTCTATCGTCATCCGGATTTCGAGTTCGCGGCAGCTCATGTCATGAGCCCGCCGTTCCGTGCGCCAGAGCACCAGGACGCACTCTGGCGTGCGCTACAGGGCGGTAATTTGCAGACTACCGCGACTGATCACTGCTGTTTCTGCGCCGATCAGAAGGCCATGGGTCGCGAAGATTTCACCAAGATCCCCAACGGAACCGGCAGCGTCGAGGATCGTCTGGCGGTGATCTGGGATGCCGGCGTGAACACCGGCCGGTTGACCATGAACGAGTTCGTGGCCGTGACCTCGACGAACACCGCTCAGATTTTCAACGTTTACCCCCGGAAGGGCACGGTCAGTGTAGGCGCCGATGCGGATGTTGTCGTCTGGGACCCGGAAGGCACACGAACCATCTCGGCCAAGACGCATCATCAGAATGTCGACTTCAATATCTTCGAAGGCCGAACCGTACGCGGGGTTCCGAGCCATACCGTCAGCCAGGGGCGCATCGTCTGGCGCGACGGTGAACTACGGGCCGAACGCGGCGCCGGGCGTTACATCGATCGTCCGCCGTTCGCACGGCCGTTCGACGGCATGGACGAGCGTGCCCGGCGCAACGCACCGCAGAAGGTGGAGCGCACATAACTAACCCCCTGCGCTTTAAAAGCAGGCCGAAGGCGCAGTCGCCATAAATATGTGCTTTCGGCCTACCTCTCAGGGACATTATCGACCATAGCGACGACTTTGCGGCATTGGCGGCGCACGCATGGCACCCGATATCAATGCGCTGGGTGAAGCCTATTTGCAATGGCGGGACGACGACATACTTGTTCGCTTAGATGACTAGCCGTCGACGCGCCTTTTACGTCCTCGATAGACTTTCGTGTCGTCCAGACCACGTTTCGGGAGAGTGGCCCTGCGCGTCAGCGATGATAATAACTTTCTCACTTTCTCTGTCGCGGGTTGCAACTTTCTGCGTACCCAAAATCGCCGACTTATAACCATCTGCGGTGCCGTGGTCGGAACGGTGCTGGGGCTGATGCGTATCGATTTGTACTTGGTGCAGTTCCTGCTGCTACTCGGCACACTCATTCCACCGATCGGCGGCATTATCATTGCCGATTTCTTCTACAAGCACCGCGGTAAGTATACGTTGCTGGAGCAGACGCATTTTCGCAAATTCAACTGGGCCGGAATCGGCGCATATGTTCTGGCCAGTCTGATCGCTTTCTTCAGTCCGGGTGTGCCGCCAATCAACGGCATCATCGCCGCGGTCGTCGGCTATATTGCCTTCGACAAGGTCCTGAGTCTGCTCGGTCACTCCCAGGATCACGCGCCCGTGAAGGCATAGCCGTTAACAAGAGTCTTCGTAACGCATTCGTTCCTGCAAACGCGAGTCAAAATATGGGCAAAGCAGACGGCGACAAGCACTATATGTATCAGGCGCTCGAGCAAGCGCGGCAAGGCTTCGATGAGGGCGGCGTACCGATTGGCTGTGTGCTGGTCCGGGAGGGTGAGGTCGTCGGTGCGGGCCATAATCGCCGCGTCCAGCGCGATAGCGCCATCCTGCACGCCGAGATGGACGCCCTGGAAGCCACCGGCCGGCAGCCCGGCGCGTTTTACAAGAACGTGACGCTCTACACCACGCTCTCGCCCTGTGCTATGTGCAGCGGCGCGATTCTTCTTTATGGCATCCCACGCATCGTCATCGGGGAAAACGAGAACTTCACCGGCGACGAGGCGCTACTTGCCGAACGCGGCGTCGCCGTCGCGGTGCTGCATGACGCCGATTGCGCTGCGCTCATGCGCCGTTTCATGGCCGAAAAACCGGAGCTTTGGAACGAGGATATTGGCGACTGAGCCATTGCGGCATGCCCGGGCGCTTAGGCTATCCGCGCGTCCTGGCCCCGGATTCTGCATACAATCCTAAGCCCTTGAGGACGAGATTGATGAGAAATGTTTCGGCAGCCTTAAAATCCTCGGTCTCAAGCTGCTCTTTTTGTAGAAGCATTCGGATTTGTGCGGAAAAATCGGCGTACGACTGGGTAGACGACCAGATCAGGAAAAAAAGATGATAGGGATCGATCGAATCGATCTTGCCGTCTCTTATCCAGCAGTAGACCAGTTCGACGTCTTTTTTTAGCTGGGGGCGCAAACGCGCGTGTATCGCTTTCTCGAGATTACGGGCGCCGCCGATGATCTCGTTGGCAAAAACCCGAGACGCATTCGGTCGTATGCGGGAGAACGCGATTTTCCCGCGAATATAAGCCGCGATCTTGTCGGCGGGCTCGTCACCCGCCTGCTCGAACAGAGCCATCTTTCCGATCCAGTCATCGAGGATCGATACCAGAAGACGGTCGTAAATCTCGGCTTTCGAGGGGAAGTAGTAGAGAACATTCGGTTTTGAAAGCCGGGCCTGCTCCGCGATCATCCCCACGGTGCCGCCATTATAGCCGTACGCCGCAAATACTTCTTCGGCCGCGGATAGTATGCGCTGGCGATTGCCCTCGCCGGTTATCGAGTGTCGTCTAGGCTGGGTTTTGTTCGGCCGCGTGTTCAACAGCATTCCGCTTTTGGGAGATAATAGGGACGGTAGCGCTAGCTTGCTTGCGTTCGGTCATTGCTCGTTCGGCCCGCGATCGCGGCTGCTCCGGTTCCGCATCGGTAGTCGTTTTCATTGCCCGCCGATCGCATCGCGACGCTGCCCATCACGGTGCCGGACAGCACCGCGATGACCAGCAGGCTGGCGCGGGGCACAGGCTATCGTATAAATGGCCGGAGTGCGTCCGCAGCCTGTCTCTTGTCAGCTCATTTTTGGAATGATCTTTTCGGCATAGTCGGCGATAAGGCGTTCCTCATCTCCGTTGTCGAGGTAGATGTTGAACTGGGTAATGCCGGCCGCTTCCAACTGCTTCAGCTTGTCGATGTGGTCGTCGACTTGGCCGAGCACACCGAAGCTTTCGACGATATCCGGGGTGATGAAGTCGAGATACGGATTGTCGCTCTGGCCGTGCTTCTTGTAATCGTAGCCGCGCCGTTTTTCGATGTATTCGGTCAGGCTGCGCGGCACCCGATCGGTATCCTGGCCGTATTTTTCGACGATGTCGGCGACATGATTCCCGACCATCGCCGGGAACCAGCGGGTCTTTTCGATGCATTCATCCATCGGGCCGGTAAAAGCCGGCGCGGCCGACATGACCCGAAAGTTGGACATATCTCGACCGGCCGCCTCGCCGGCGTTAATCGCCTGATCGGCCAGCCATTTGCAAATGGACGGATCGGCGATCTGTAGGATCACGCCGTCACCGTACTCGCCGGCGGTTTTCAGTGCTTTCGGTCCGTAGGCGGCGATCCAGACCGGTACGTCGTGGCCTTGCGCCCACGAGAACTGAACCGACTCGGTGATTTCTTCGTATTCGATCTCTTCGCCGCGTATCACGGCCTTGAGCTTTTCCGTGAATTCGGCAACCCGGGCCAGCTTGGCCGGCTTCTTGCCCATCATCCGCAGGAAGCTGTCGCCGCGGCCGAGGCCGACATCAAAGCGGCCGCCGCCCTGACGGGCGAGGCTACCGAACAGGCTGGCCGCCATCGACCAGTCGCGGGCATTCGGATTGGTGACACAAGGCCCGAAGCGCATGTTCGTGGTGTGCTCCATGCACATGGCCATCATCGGGTAGGGGTCCGGCCAGAGAATCGGCGAGTCGTAGAACCAGCAATGACTGAAACCGCCGGTTTCGGCCTGACGCACCAGATGACGCGCGCGCTCGGGGCTGACGAATCCCTTGAAACAAATACCGAATTCCATGATCTAAGTCCTCCGTTATAGTGATTCGGCGGCGCACTGGCCGCGTTCTTATGACGTGCCGGGTGCCCAAATACGGATACCTGCTCCGGTGAAGGGCACGGCTTTGGAAATATTCAGGCGAATGAGCAGCGGCGTAATCGCTTCGATGCAGCGGGCGCTGTAGGCCGGGCCGCAGTTGTAGGCTTCGACGCCAATACGCTTGATCAGCGCGATCACTTTCTTTTTGGCATCGATATCGTCGCCGCAGACCAGAACGTCGCAATTGATCGGCTGGTCGAGCGCGTTCAGGCTATGCGCCGAGACGTTATGCAAAGCGCCGACGACCGGGATTTCAGCTCCGAGCAACGCCTGGGCAGCCTCCGTCGCCGAGCCTTCGGGCGGCATGTCCACTTTCTTGGGATTGCCGTCGGCGAGCGGCACCACCAGATCCACAAGAATTTTTCCGGCGAGCTTGGGCCGAAGTGCGGCAAGCGTGGCGTCATGCGCGCCGTACGGCGTGGCCAGGAACACCATCTCGCCGGCCTCGGCGACCGCCGTCTCGTTGTCGGCGCCGGTCAGCGTGCCCTGAGCCTCGGGAATCTGTGCTTTGAGCTCTTCGACGGTCTGCGCCGCGCGTTCCCGTTGACGCGAGCCCAGCACGACATCCACGCCGGCCCGGGCGAAGCGGAGCGCGAGGCCGCGGCCCTGCGGGCCGGTTCCTCCAAGAATAGCGATCTTCATCGGAATAGGTCCTCGGTCTCGGGGCGCAGGAGATCCTGCGCCGAACTTGTGGGATCGGCCTGCCAGCGCAGCCCGTTGAAAAGCACGACGGGCGTGCCGGCGGCCTTGGCCATCAAGAGCCCGGACGCCGCGGCGATCTCGTCGGCCAGCGCCGGGACAGTCGCTTTCAGCGTGCGGCCGTAGGCGTCGGTCGAGCCGGTCAGGTCGGCCAGGGCCGGAATGCCGGCAATTCCGATCGCGACGTTGACCAGGCCGCGCCGCCACGGCCGGCCGAAAGTGTCGCTGATCACGACACCGACCTCCGCGCCCAGTACGGCAGCCAGTGCCTGTTGCAAACGCCGGGCGCTGTCATCGGGCTCGGCGGGTAACAGGAGAAGGCTGTCCGGTCGGTCGATGTTGGACTCGTCCACCGCGGCGTTCGCACAGACGAAGCCGAGCCGATGCTCGGTGATGAGCACGCCCTCGGTTTGGTCGCTCCGAGGCGGCGCCGCGCGGACAACCCGGCGTGATTCGTCGAGGATGACCTGTACTTTTCGCGGGTCCTTGTGCACGCGTGTCGCCAACTCGCGCGCCTCTCGCGACGGCTGGACACCCGGCAGATGAACGTATCGGCCTTCGGATTTGGACACGATTTTCTGGGCGACGACCAGAACGTCGCCGTTGCGGATGGCGAGCTGCGACCGCCCGGCGGCTTGAGCCAGCAGGCCGGCCAGGTCGTCGCCCGGCTCGATGTCCGGCATGCCCTGGAGTACGCGCAGTGCGATCTCGCTGGTCACGGGTGCATCCCCGCGCCGCGCGTCGGTTGGAGATGGATTCGCTGCCCGCGAAGATCGGCCGGTGTATCGATGTCGCGGCTCAGATTTGGCATCCGCAAAAGCCGGCAGGAAATGCCGCGCTGCCGAGCCGACAGCATATGTCGCCGGCTGGAGCCGAAGCCGAAATCGAAGCGGATCACATTCGGCGGCGATGTCAGCAGCGCATTGGTGCCACCGTCGGTTGCCGCGCAAATGGTGACCGCCGGCCCGTGGTCGATCGCGGCCAATAGAGTGGCGATCTCTTGCGCCGAGAGTTCGGAGATATCTGCCGGGATAAGCAACTGCGCATCGAAGCCGTGCTCGACGCTCCATTCGGCGGCGAACGCCGCCGCCGCGGACAGCCCGGCTGCCCGGGGTTCTAGAATAACCGTCG
>NZ_DASSKM010000080.1:0-3685 GCF_035690525.1 Salinisphaera sp. | reverse complement strand
GACCTGATCGTCGGCGATTCGGTGCTCTACGCCAGCGACACCGTGAACATCACCGACGCCATTCTGAACCGGTTGCAGCAACAGGCCACGGCGGCCCCGTCGGCGAAGCCGCCCAATAGCGACAAACCCGACTGATCGAGGGCAGCCGTGGCCGACCCCGCAGCGCAATATACCGCCGAAGCTCTGGCCCGCCGGTTCGAGCTGGAGGTCGTGGGCGACGGCGATATCGTCGTCGAGGGGGTCTGTGCGCTCGAACCGGGCCGCGAACGACGGCTGGCGTTCGCCGAAACCGCGCGCCAGCGCGATATCGCGGCCGCCAGCCGGGCGAGCTTGCTCATCGTGCCGCGCCAACTGATCGATCTCGATCGACCGGTGCTTCTGGTCAGCGATACGCCACGGCTGAGTTTCGCCCGCGTGGCCGCGGTGTTCGAGCGGCCGGCGTCGGAGCCGGGGATCGCACCGGGCGCCGTCGTGGCCGCCAGCGCCCAAGTCGCGCCGTCGGCCAGCGTCGGCGCCAATGCGGTCATCGGCGAGCGCGCAGTCATTGGCGCGGCTGTAATTGTCGGTGCGGGCGGCGTGATCGAAAGCGATACGACGATCGGCATGGGCAGCACCATCGGGCCGCGCGCGGTGATCCGCAGCGGCACCATGCTCGGTGAACGTGTTGTGGTCGGCGCGGGCGCGGTGATCGGCGAGCGCGGATTCGGCCTGGTGCCGGGCCCGGCCGGTCTGGAAGCCGTGCCCCAGCTTGGCGGCGTGCGCATCGAGGACGATGTGGAAATCGGCGCCAACAGCACGATCGACCGCGGCGCGATCGACGACACCGTCGTGCGCACCGGCGTGAAAATCGACAACCAGGTGCACGTCGCGCACAACTGCGTGATCGGGGCGCACACCGTGATCGCCGGCTGTACCGGGATCGCCGGTTCGTGCACGATCGGCTCGCGCTGCATGATCGGCGGCGGCGTGGGCATCGGCGATCATGTCTCCATCGCCGACGGGGCGATCATCACCGCGGCCAGTCAGGTGCCCAAGGACATCGATACGGAAGGGGTATACTCGTCGACCTTTCGCGCGATGCCCGCACGGGCCTGGCGCAAGCGGCTGGCGCTGTTTCGCGCGCTCGATCGAATCGAGGCACGGCTCAAGCGCGTCGAAACAAAAAACGGGATTTCGGGAGACCCCTTATGAGCGAACAGGACGAAATACAGTCGATCATGAAGAAGGTGCCGCATCGGTACCCGTTTCTTCTGGTCGACCGGGTGCTCGAGTGCAAGCCGGGCGAGTCGATCACGGCACTCAAGAACGTCACCTTCAACGAGCCTTTTTTCTCGGGCCATTTCCCCGGGCACCCGGTGATGCCGGGCGTTCTGATTCTGGAAGCGCTCGCCCAGGCCGGGCTCATTCTCGGCATGCGCACCGTCGACGCCGAGGACGGCACGATCGTCTACTTCGCGGGCATCGACAAGGCGCGCTTCAAGCGTCAGGTGGTTCCGGGCGATCAACTGCTGCTCAAGCTGGAGATCGGTTCCGCCAAGAAGCGGCTGTGGCGTTTCGACGCCGAAGCCTGGGTTGGTGACGACCTGGCCTGTCGCGCCCAGGTGATGGCGATTCCGAGCAGGCCGGCGCAAGAAGAGGTCGAATAATGCCGATCGACGCCGCCGCCCAGGTTCATCCCGAAGCCGAGGTTGCCGACGACGTCCATATTGGTCCGTTCACCGTGATCGGGCCGCACGTCAAGATCGGCCCGGGTACGCGCATCGGCCCGCACGCGGTGATCGATGGGCACACCACCATCGGCCGCGACAACCGGATCTCCCAGTTCGTCTCGCTCGGCGGCGGGCCCCAGCACCGCGGCTACAAGGGCGAGCCGACCGAACTGATCATCGGCGACCGCAACACCTTTCGCGAGTATTGCAGCGTGCATCGCGGCACCATGCTCGACGCCGGCGTGACCCACATCGGCAACGACAATCTGGTCATGGCCTACAGCCATATCGCCCACGATTGTGTGCTGGGCGACGGCATCACCATGGCCAACGGCGCAAGCCTGGCGGGGCATGTGCATATCGGCGACCATTGCATCCTCGCCGGCTTTGCGCTGGTCTACCAGTTCCGCCACGTCGGTCCGCTGGCGTTTCTGGCCTATTGCAGCGGCGTCGTGCAGGACGTTCCGGCGTTCGTGCGCTCGGCGGGTTCGCCGGCCGAGCCGCACGGCATCAACTCCATCGGTATGCGCCGCCAAGGCTATTCCAGCGACGAAATCGCCGCCGTGAAGAAGGCCTATCGCACGTTGTATCGCTCGAAGATGCGATTGGCCGACGCCAAGGAGGCGATCCGCGAACAGGCCGAGGCAAGCCCGGCCGTGGCGACGCTGCTGGCCTCGCTGGATAACGCCCAGCGCGGCATCATTCGCTGACGCGCGCCGTTTTATTTCGATGTGGTGATGGCGGATCATGCCCCGGTCTTTTTCATCGTCGCCGGCGAGGTCTCGGGCGATGTACTGGCCGCCGGCCTGATCCGGCGGCTGGCCCAACGCTACCCCGGCGCCCGTTTCATCGGCGTAACCGGGCCGCGAATGCGGGCCGCGGGCTGCGAATCGCGGGCCGATATCGAGGCGCTGTCGCTGTTCGGGATCAGCGAGGTCATCGGCCAGATTCCGCGCCTGCTACGGCTGCGCCGGCAGTTGTACCGGCAAGTTTTGCAACTGCGCCCCGACGCATTCATCGGGGTCGATGCCCCGGCGTTCAATACGCGCCTGGAAGAACGGGTGCGCCGCGCCGGAATCGCCACCGTGCACTATGTCTGTCCGACCGCCTGGGCCTGGCGCGCCGGCCGCACGCGCGCCATTCGACGGGCCGTGGATCTGCTGTTGGCGATTTTCCCGTTCGAGCCGGATTTTTTCGCCGCGCACCATATCCGCGCGACTTTCGTCGGTCATCCGCTGGCCGATGAGTTGCCCGCGCACCCGAGCGCGGCGGCGGCCCGCGAGGCGCTGGGATTGGACCCGCAGGCGCGTTGGGTGGGGCTGTTGCCGGGCAGTCGCGGCGCCGAAGTCAGCCGGCTGGGGCCGCGCTTTCTCGAAGTCGCGCGCTGGCTGGCCCGGCGCGACCCGGCGGTGCGTTTTATCGCGCCCATGGCGAGCGCTAGGGTTCGCGCGCGGTTCGAGGCCGACCTCGCGCGATTCGCCGATCTCGACGTGGTGCTCGTCGACGGGCGCTCGCGCGAGGTCATGCGCGCGGCCGAGGCGCTGCTGATAGCCTCCGGCACGGCGACGCTGGAAGCGCTGCTGGCCAAGACACCCATGGTGGTGGCCTATGAGCTTTCGGGTACCAACTACTGGATTGCACGCGGCCTGAATCTCATCAAGACCGAGTTCGTGAGCATGCCGAATCTTCTGGCCGGACGACGCCTTGTGCCCGAACTGCTGCAGACCGACGCCCAGGTGCCCATGCTCGGCGCCTGGCTGTACCGACTCATGCATTCACCGGCCGCGCGCGCGACCCAAATCGATGCCTTCGAGGCGATCCACCAGATCCTGGCGCGCGATGCCGACGCCCGTGCCGCCGACGCCGTGGCCGAGTTGATCGAGACCCGGCAATGAAGCCGCGTACCGGCCGTAAATTCGCATGCCCGGTGGTGGCGGGCGTCGACGAGGTGGGGCGCGGGCCGCTCGCCGGCCCGG
>NZ_DASSKM010000079.1:0-34972 GCF_035690525.1 Salinisphaera sp. | reverse complement strand
ACGCGTATCTTCGTTTGCTCTTAACGGGTCGGCCCGAAGCGGGGCTTTGCCGCGAGTCTGCGAGTGTCGATACCCGTGACCGGAAGCACAGACACTTGCCGGGCGGGCACTAGCGGGCTGTTTAAGCCGCTAGAGCGTAGTTGTCGTCGTTCGCAACTAGCTTAGGGTGCAAACGGATTAACGAGGAGGATTGCAACCTCGGCATGCACCTCGGGTTTTGACATCCGCGTCGAAGCCATGTCGCCCCCGAAAACGAATTCATTGTAACAGCCTTTCTCGATACGTTAACAGCCGCACAGGTCGCCGGATCATGAAATGAGGCGGGTTAGCGAGTTTTCAACACGGACCGGTGCTACGAATTCGTGGCCCGTACGGCAAAAAAGGCCCGTCAGACGATCACCCACTGCCGGGCCGCTTCGCGATCGTCGAAGCGATAGGTCTTGCACTCCATCTTCGGTGTCAGCTTGTCGATGACTTTAGTGGCGGTGCGTACGCCTTCCACGTCCGTGACCACGGCTAGCTTGTCGAAGCGATTCCAGTGCTTGATCGAATTCTTGAGTTCGCCGAAGACCGTGGAAGCCGACATGCCGCCGAGCGACTTGATCTCGATATACAGCCGTAGCGCCGCGTGTTGTTCGAGACGTTTTTCGACGGTCGACACGACGTTGGCGAAGTCCTGGGCACCGATTTCGCCGTCGACTTCCAGGGGCACCGCGTGTTCGCTGTCGGATTTGAAGGGCGCGATTCGAAGCATGAGAACTCTCAGCCCGATAAATGTGTTTCGACATTAGCCAAGCCAGGAATGCCCGGCTATCCGTGATTGGCCTGAGCCGGGGCGGTCGCAGGCATAATGCGCGCCAAATATGTTGCACGTGACCCGGAATGAGCGATTCGCGTATTGACGTCTTTTGGCTGGACGAGATGCCGGCGTCGCTGTTTCACGAGATCGTGATGCTGCGCGAGTCGGTATTCGTGGTCGAGCAGACGTGTGCGTATCAGGAAACCGATATGCACGATCTTGGGGCGCGGCATCTCACGCTGCGCATCGACGAGGCGCTGGCCGGCTATCTGCGTATCGTGGTCGGACGCGAGCCGGCGATCGGACGGGTGCTGATCGCGACGGCCTTCCGCGGCCACGGTCTCGCCTATGCGCTGATGCGGGCGGGTATCGAAGAGGCGGATCGTCTCTACGGCGAAACCGTCATCCATGTCAGCGCCCAGGCGCACCTGCGCGGCTTCTATGAACGGCTAGGCTTCGTGGTGACCTCGGATGTCTATCTCGAGGACGGCATCCCGCACTGCGCCATGCAGCGCGCACCGCGATGATGTTCGCCCTGTAGCCAGCGGGCTGCCGTGCCAGGCGATCGCCGAGCGTGAGTGGACGATCGCGCGATTGCTCCGTGGCGCGGGTGGTCCCGCGTTGGTTTTCGCGGTTCGAGGGTAACGGCCGACGAAAGTATGAAACGAATTGTTTGCGCGTCGCGATAATAAAAAATATGTTCTATTTATTCGCAAGCTGAATCGTTCGTTCAAACGAGGTCGTTATGGATCTGTTGCTTAAGCCCGGCGCCGAAACCGGCCAGACGTTGGATACCGCCAGCGCGGCCGAACCGCTCGAATACGTGCGTTTTCGTCATCGACGCATGGGCGACGGCGAGGTGTTCGAAGACCACAGCGAGGACCACGAGCTGTGCCTCGTGCTGTTGTCGGGCAAGGCTACGGTGCACTGTGCGGGCGAGACCTTCGAAGCCATCGGTGAGCGCATGAGCGTGTTCGAGCAGGCGCCGCCATACGCCGTGTACTTGCCCAACGACACCGATTTTCGGGTCGAGGCGCTTACCGAGGTCGAACTCGGCATCTGCGGCGCGCCCGGGCACGGCAACCATGCGCCGCGGCTTATCGAGCCGCGTGACATCAAGCAGTCGACGCGAGGCGAGGGCGCCAATGTACGGCACGTGCACGACATTTTGCCCGAAACGCAAGCGGCCGACAGCCTGCTCGTGGTCGAGGTGTACACGCCGGCCGGCAACTGGTCGAGTTATCCGCCGCACAAGCACGACGAAGACAATCCGCCGCATGAAACCTTCTTAGAAGAGAGTTATTACCACCGTCTGAACCCGGCCGGCGGGTTCGGTTTCCAGCGGGTCTATACCGACGATCGTTTAATAGACGAGACCATGGCTTTTAGCGACGGTAACTGTGTATTGGTGCCACGCGGGTATCATCCGGTCGGCGCGCCGTACGGCTTTGACCTTTACTACCTGAACGTCATGGCCGGGCCGAAGCGCGAATGGAAGTTCACGACCGATCCGGATTTCGCGTGGCTCGTCAAATAGCCTTCTGGCATAGACGGTTGGATCGTCACCAGGCAAAGCCCGAAAAATCGGGAGGAGTTAGGCGATGAGTGGTATGACTGTCGGATCGGCTTTATCCGCGGACACCGACAACAACGCCCGCTGGGCCGCCGCGCATCCGGTATGGGCACGGCTCGGCGCAACGCTCGATCGGCTCGCCGGTTTCTGCGGCAGCCACAATGCCGGCTATGTTTCGCCGCTGCGTCTGAAGGATCGTTAGCCGGCGGATTTTCCGACTCGTTAGCTGGGATAGCGCCTCACCGGACGCCTGTCGAACGACTTTGACAGGCGCTTCCAGCTTGCGTACTTCACGATGTTGTCGGAAAGCTCGTAACCGATTCAAGGAGCGGATCTATATACGGCTTAGGCCGCAGGCCGTAAGCCGACACCCGCGTTATGGCATAAGCTGACCTTTTGCTCCGCCTCGCTTCGGGTAAGTCGATAACATGACGCTGGCTCGCCCGCACCCGTCAGTCCGGCAGGACGAAGTCCGGCCGTTCACGCGGCATGACGCGATTGAGTAGATCGACCGAGCGCTGCACGCCTTCCTTGCATGACAGGTTTTGGTCCTCGTGCTCGATCGAAAGCACGCCGTCGGCGTAACCCCGCGCCTGAAGCTGCCAGCAGAACTCACGCCACCAGTCCTCGGGCTGCCCGTAACCCAGCGTCACGTAAGACCAACTCCGCTCCAGGACACGATCCATCGACCGGTTATCCAGCCGTGTGGCTTCGGCCAGGTTGTGGGTGTCGATATAGGCGTCCTTGGCGTGGACATGATAGATGCAGTCCGCGTAGCGGCGAATCATCTCGATCGGGTCGCCGCCCATCCAGATAAAGTGGCTCGGATCGAAGTTCAGCCCCACGGTCGGCCCGACCGCTTCACGCAGACGCATGAAACTCGGCATGTTGTGCACGAGTTGGGCGCCGTGCGCCTCGACGCAGAGCTGGGACACGCCGTGCGCTTGCGCGAAATCCGCGAGCTTGCGCCAGTAGGGGATCGCGACATCCGCCCACTGATAGCGCAGGGCGTCGTGGGTTTCCGGCGGCCACGACGTGGTGACCCAGTTGGGCATGGAGTCGCCCGGCGCGCCCGCCGGCAGGCCGGACATGAGCACGATGCGCGGCACCTCGAAGATCTCGGCCAGCCGAACGGCGTTGTGCACCACCTGGGATTGCCGCTCGCCGTCGGTGGGATGGAGTTGATTGCCGTTGGCGGTGAACGCCGAGATTTCCAGGCCGCGATCGCGAATCTTGGCCGCTAACTCACGCTGTTGCGCGGCATCCGCCAGCAGTGCGTCCACGTCGCCGATATGCGCGGCCGCGCCCCAGTTGCCGACGCAGAACTCGATCGCGTCGAGGCCGAGTTCGGCGCAGTAGTCGAGCATGGCATCGGTGCCCATGTTCGCAACGCTGTCGGTGACCATTCCTATCTTCATTACGCATCTCCTCGGTAAACTGAGCAGGTTCGTGGTCGTTCCGGCGCAAATTAGAATGAAAATTCCACGTCTGCAAGCGCATGCAGGACCGGTTGATCAACTTCCATAGGGCGTATTGACGGACGGCGGCCAGCTGATGCCACACCTCGACGGTTGGTGTTCGGGCCGTTGGCCACGATCGGCATCCTATGGCCGGCTCGACTAAAGTATAAAACGATAGGTTTGTAAAAAATAAAAATAGAAAATAAATTCTAATCAGGCCGCGCCCGATCCGTTCCGGTCGGGCTTCATCGTTTTTCAGGAGCCGGCCATGAGCCGATCGTCGATCAACTGGGGCGTGCTCGGGGCGGCCGAAATCGCCCGCGAACACACCATCCCGGCCATCGTGGCCGCGCAAAACAGCCGTCCCTACGCGCTGGCCAGCCGCCGCGGCGCGCCGGATGCGCTCATCGAACGCTTCGGTTTCGAGACCGGCTACGGCGATTACGATGCGCTGCTGGCCGACCCGGCGGTCGATGCGGTTTATCTGCCGCTGCCCAACGACCGCCACGCCGAATGGGCGGTCAAGGCCGCGCGCGCCGGCAAGCATGTGCTCTGCGAGAAACCGGCCGCGTTGACCGCCGCGCAGACCGCCGAGGCGATCGCGGCCTGTGAATCGGCCGGCGTGCTCTTCATGGAAGCGATGATGTATCAGTTCCACGATCAGCATGCGCGCGTGCGCGAGTTGATCGGTAGCGGCGCGATCGGCGAAGTGCGCGGCGTCCACGCCAATCTGACCTTCAACCTCGAAAAGAGCCTGTCGGATTTTCGCCACGGCACGCTTGCAAGCGGGGGCGGAAGTCTCTACGACCTCGGCTGCTACTGCATCCACGCGATCCGCAGCCTGCTTGGCGAGCCGGACCGGGTGGCCACGTTCGCGCGCTTTGCCGGTCCGCAGAGGGCGGAAATGTCCGCGGCCGCAATACTCGGCTACGCCAACGGCGCCAAGGCCGGCTTCGACTGCGGCATGGACGCCGCGCCCCGGCATGCTTACGAGGTGTACGGCACGGCCGGCTCGATCCGGGTGAACAAGGCATTCGTGCCGCAGGCCGATGGCGACGGCTCGATCGAAATCGTCAACGCCGACGGCAATACAACCATCGAACGCACCACTTCGTTCCAGTACCCCAACGGAATTGCCCATTTCGCCGACTGCGTGCTGAACGCGCAGGCGCCCAACTACACGCCGGAGAGTGTGCTCGCCAACATGCGAGTACTGGATGCCTGTATCGAATCGGCGACCACCGCCAGCATCGTTGAATTGGAGAACCATTGATGTCCGATCGGATCATGAACCTGGCCATCATCGGCGCCGGGCGCATCGCCCAGGTGCACGCCGCCGCGGCCGACCGCGATCCCCGGATCGCGCTTGTCTATGTCTCGGATATCCGGCCCGAGGCCGCCGAGGCGCTCGCGGCGACTTTTGGCGCGACCAGCGTGGATGTCGACACCCTGTTCGATGACGAACGGATCGATGCGGTGCTGATCGCGTCGTCGACCGCGACCCATGCCGAATTCCTCGAGCGCGCGGCGAAGGCCGGCAAGGCCGTGCTGTGCGAAAAACCGATCGCGCTGGATATCGAGCGTACCCGGCAGGCGGTCGAGGTCGTGAATGCGCATTCGGTGGCCTGTGCGCTCGGCTTCAACCGGCGCCACGATCCGCAGTTCGCCGCACTCAAGGCGGCGCTGGACGCCGGTCGGATCGGCCGGCTGGAGACCTTGACCATCATCAGCCGCGATCCGGCGCCGCCGCCCATCGACTACATCGAGGGCTCGGGCGGGCTGTTCTTCGACATGATGATCCACGATTTTGATGTCGCCCGCTGGCTGCTCGACGAGCCGATCGCCGCGGTCAGCGCCAGCGGCGGGGTGCTGATCGATCCGGCGATCGGCGAGGCCGGCGATATCGATACCGCGATGGTGGTGCTCGCCACCGACTCCGGGCGGCTGTGCCATATCCAGAATTCGCGCCGCGCCGCTTACGGCTACGACCAGCGCATCGAAGCCTTCGGAAGCCGGGGCATGCTGCAGGCGGTCAACGAAACCGAGACCCGGCTGCGTCATACCGGCGAAGCCGGCCAGCTCGACGAGCCGCCCAAGCACTTTTTCCTCGAGCGCTATGGCGTGGCCTACGGCCGCGAACTGGGCGATCTGTACGACGCCTGGAGTACGGGCGGCGCGCCCAAGGCGACCCACGAGGACGGCTACCAATCGCTGCGTCTGGCCGCGGCGGCGACCAAGTCGCTGGCCGAAGGCCGCACCGTATGCCTCGACGAGATCGGCTAGCCCGCGAACCGACCAGGAGAAGCCCTATGGCAAACAATCTGCGCATCGCCGTGATCGGCACCGGCCGCATGGGCACCGACCACATCAAGCGCCTGACCCATCGCATCGCCGGCGCCGACGTTACCGGCGTGGTCGATATCGACGCTGGGCGCGCGCGGAGTGCGGCGGTCTTGGCCGGCGATCAGGCGAAAATCTGGGACGATCCACACGCCGCGCTCGCCAGCGGCGAGTACGACGCCTTCGTGCTCACCACGCCCGGCATGCTGCACTACGACGTGCTGATGGACGCGCTGGGCCGGCGGCTGCCGGTGTTTTGCGAGAAACCGCTAACAGCGGACGGGCCCACCGCACGCGAGATCGTGGATGCCGAGGCGGAAATCGGCCGGCGCCTGATCCAGGTCGGTTTCATGCGCCGGTTTGATGCCGGTTACCGGCGTCTACGGGCGTTCTTCGAAGACGGATCGCTCGGCGCGCCGCTGATGCTGCATTGTCGGCATCGCAATCCCGATCCGCCGCCGAACTTCACCGATGCGCTGATGATCTACGATTCGGTGGTGCATGAAATGGACGGCGTGCGCTACTTCACCGGCGAGGAGATTACCGAGATCTCGGTGCGCCGCGGCCGGACGACCACGGGCGGCGACGGCAAACTGTCCGATCCGCAGCAAGTGCTCATGCGCACCGAGTCCGACGTATTGGTCGATGTGGAGATCTTCGTCAACGCGCTGTTCGGCTACCAGGTGCATACCGAGGCCGTGTTCGAGCGCGGCATCGTCGATATCGGCAACGACGAGGGCGCCTATATCCGCTCCGCCGGACGTTGGGGCGGCGAGGTCACACCCGGTTTCGAGCAGCGCTTCGCGGCCGCCTTCGATGCCGAGTTCCAGGGGTGGGTGAACCGACTGCGCGCCGGCGCGGCGCCGGACGGCCCGAGCGCGTGGGACGGCTATGCGGCCGCGGTCTGCTGCGAGGCCGGTGTCGCCGCGCAGCAGACCGGCGCGGCGACGGCCGTCTATTTGGGCGACAAACCGGCGCTGTACCGGGCTTGATCAACCTCGATCGGCTTTGGATAGCCGTGGTGCGCCGACTTTGGTCGCAAAGTGATTGAAAATAGGATTCCGTCTCGGCAGAATTTAGAATAAATAATCCATATACGAACCGGCTGAAATGTCGGTTCCTGGATTTCGGGAGAAGCCGATGAACCATAAGCCACTCGATCTGATCTGTCTGGGCCGCGCGGCGGTCGACTTGTATTCGCAGCAGGTCGGCGCGCGGCTCGAGGATGTGTCCAGCTTCGCCAAGTATCTGGGTGGCAGTTCCGGCAACTGTGCCTACGGCAGTGCGCGGCTCGGCCTGAAGTCCGCCATGCTCACTCGTGTCGGCAACGAGCAGTTCGGCAATTTCGTGGTCGAGGAATTCCAGCGCGCCGGTGTCGATACCTCGCACATGCCGGTCGACAAGGCCCGCTTCACCGCGCTCGCCATCCTCGCGCTCAAGGATCGCGATACCTTCCCGCTGCTGTTTTATCGCGAGAACTGCGCGGATATGGCGATCTCGGCCGAGGATGTCGACCCCGCCTGGATCGGCACGGCGAAAGCGCTCGCCATCACCGGCACGCATTTGTCGACCGCGACCACGCAGGGCGCCTGCCGGGCCGCGCTCGCCGCCGCCAAGCAACACGGCGTCAAGCGCATTCTGGACATCGACTATCGCCCGGTGCTTTGGGGCCTGGCCGAGTTCGGCGACGGCGAAACCCGTTATGTCGACGACGCCGAGACCACCGCCCATCTGCAGCGCTGGATCGGCGATTTCGATCTCATCGTCGGCACGGAAGAGGAATTTCATATCGCCGGCGGCACCACCGACACCATCGCCGCGCTCAAAAAGGTGCGCGAACTGTCGGATGCCGTGCTGGTCTGCAAGCTCGGCGCGCTCGGCTGCACGATCTTCGAAGGGCCGGTCGGCGATTCGGTGCACGACGGCGTGCAGGTCGAAGGCGTGCAGGTCGAGGTGCTTAACGTGCTTGGCGCGGGCGATGCCTTTATTGCCGGCTTTTTGCGCGGTTATCTGCGCGGCGAGCCCTGGCGGACGTGCGCGACCTATGCCAATGCCTGCGGGGCGCTGGTGGTTTCGCGCCACGGCTGCGCCCCGGCGATGCCCACCGAGGCCGAATTGTTCGATTATCTCGAGCGCCGCGACGAAGTGCCGCGGCCCGACCGCGACGAGCGCCTCAACGATCTGCACCGCAAAACCACGCGGTACCCGGCCCGGTGGGGCGAGATCTACGGCCTGGCCTTCGACCACCGCATGCAGCTGTTCGATATGGCCGGCGAGCTCGGCGTGGCCGAATCACGGTTGTCGCCGCTCAAGACGCTGTTGGTCACGGCCGTCGAGCGCGGTATGGACAAAGCCGGCCTGCCCGGCCATCCCCCGGCCGTGCTCTGCGACGATCTGGTCGGCCAGGACGCGCTCAACGCCATGACCGGGCGCGGCTGGTGGATCGGCCGGCCGGTCGAGGAACCGGGCTCGCGGCCGCTGCGTTTCCAGCACGGCGATGATATCGGCAGCCAGCTCGTCTCCTGGCCGGCCGAGCACATCATCAAGTGCCTGGTGTTCTATCACCCGGACGACGAAATCGCACTCCGGCTGGACCAGGAAGACAAGCTGCGCCAGCTCGCCGAGGCGCGCCGCGTGTCCGGCCACGAACTGCTCATCGAAGTGATTCCGCCGAAGGACATGGCCAGCGACGACGCCACCGTCGCCCGCAGCCTGCAGCGTTTTTATCACCTGGGCATCCGCCCCGACTGGTGGAAGCTGCCGCCGATGAGCGCCGCGGCGTGGCGGGCCGTGCGCGGGGTCGTCGAACGCTACGACGACCACTGCCGCGGCGTGGTGCTGCTGGGCCTCGACGCGCCGATGGACGACGTGAAGGCCGGATTTCGCGAGGCGAGCGCCTCCGAAATCTGCCGCGGGTTCACGATTGGCCGGACCCTGTTCGCCGGGCCGGCGCGGGCCTGGCTGGCCGGTGAGCTGGACGACGAGGCATTCATCGCCGTGGTGTCGGACAACTACGCCGAATTGATCGCCACCTGGCGCGAGGCGGCGGGCGAGACACGGGCGCCGCGCGCAGTGGGAGCACGATCATGAATGAGCAAAAGACCATCCGCTTGACCACGGCCCAGGCACTGGTCCGTTATCTCGCGGCCCGGCAAACCGAGATCGACGGCCAGCGCGAGCGCTTGTTCGCCGGCTGTTTCGCCATCTTCGGCCACGGCAACGTGGCCGGCATGGGCGAGGCGCTCTACGCCCATCGGGATGAATTCCCGACCTGGCGCGCGCACAACGAGCAAGGCATGACCCACGCGGCGATCGCCTTTGCCAAGCAGCACCGACGCCGACGCCTAATGGCTTGCACGACCTCCATCGGCCCCGGCGCGCTCAACATGATCACCGCGGCCGGGCTGGCCCACGCCAACCGCTTGCCGGTGCTGCTGCTGCCGGGCGACACGTTTGCCACGCGCGCGCCCGACCCGGTATTGCAACAGGTCGAGCACTACGGCTCGCCCTCGACCACGGTCAACGACGCATTCGCGCCGGTGTCGCGCTATTTCGACCGCATCGCGCGCCCGGAACAGTTGTTGACCAGTCTGCCGGCGGCGATCGATACGCTGCTCGACCCGATCGACTGCGGTCCGGCCACGCTGGCGCTGCCGCAGGACGTACAAGCCGAGGCCTACGATTTTCCGGTGTCGTTTTTCGATCTTAGGGTGCATCGCATTCGTCGGCCCGGTCTGGACGCCCACGAATTGGCCGCGGCGATCGAAACGCTCAAGAACGCGAAAAAACCGCTCGTCATCGCCGGCGGCGGAGCGCTGTATTCCGGCGCATCGGAACAGCTCGCCCGGTTCGCGGAAGATCACGGCGTGCCGGTGGCCGAGACCCAGGCGGGCAAGGGCGCCCTACGCGCCGATCATCCGTGCAACGTCGGTTCGATCGGCGTGACGGGCGGTGCCGCCGCCAATGCGTTGGCCGCCGAAGCCGATGTCATCGTCGCCCTCGGTACGCGCCTGCAGGATTTCATCACCGGATCGCGCGCGCTGTATATGGAGCACGGGCCGAAGCTGCTCGGCATCAATGTGGCGCGCTTCGACGGAGCCAAGCATGGCGGCCAGACGCTGATCGGCGACGCGGCCGTAGCGCTGGATGCGCTCCAGGCGGGGCTCACCGACTGGCAACCCGATAAGGCGTGGCGGGACAGGTTCGTCCATGAACGCACGGCCTGGCTGGATACCGTCGCCCGCGTGACCGCCGACGATGGCTCGGCCCGGCCGGCCGACAGCCAAGTGCTGGGCGCGGTCAACCGCGCCGCCGGCGAAAACGCGACAGTCGTTTGTGCTGCGGGCGGACTGCCGGGCGAACTGCATAAGCTCTATCAGACCACCGGGCCGGGCAGCTACCACGTCGAATACGGTTTCTCCTGCATGGGCTACGAGATCGCCGGCGGGATGGGCGTGAAAATGGCCGCGCCCGAGCGCGATGTGTACGTCATGGTCGGCGACGGCAGCTATCTGATGCTCAATTCCGAGCTCGCGACCTCGGTCACGCTCGGCCACAAGCTCATTGTCGTGTTGCTCGACAACCGCGGGTACGGCTGTATCCATCGGCTGCAGGGCGCGACGGTCGGGGTGGAATTCAACAATCTGCTCGAGGGCTGCAACGCCGCGCCCGCCGGCGCGCCGGAGATCGATTTCGCCGCCCATGCCCGATCGCTCGGCTGCGCCGCCGAGTGGGTGGACGGCATCGCCGGCCTGGAAGCCGCGCTCGAACGCGCCAGGGCGGCGGATCATACGTGCCTGATCGCGCTCAAGACCGATCCGGACAAGGAGACCGCCGAAGGTGGCGCCTGGTGGGATGTGCCGGTGGCGGAGGTATCGGGCCGCGAAGCCGTCGCCGAGCGTCGCTCCGATTACGACAACAGCAAGCAGCGCCAGCGCTGAGGAGATTCGACAATGTCTATCCGACTGGGCGTGAACCCGTTGCTCTGGACCAACGACGACCTGCCGCTGCTGGGCGACGAGACGCCGCTCACGCAGTGCTTAGCCGAGGCCGCGCGCGCCGGCTACGAGGGCGTGGAGATGGGCCGCAAGTTTCCCCACAGCTTCGACGAACTCGGCCCGTTGATCGCGTACGAAAAGTTGGCGTTGGCTTCCGGCTGGTATTCATCCAATCTGCTGGAGCGCGACGCCGAAACCGAGATCGAGGCCATGCAGGGCCATCTGGCCTTGATGAAGGCCACCGGCGTCACCGCCATGGTGTTCTGCGAAACCGCGCGCTGCGTGCATCTCGACCGGGCGATGCCGGTCTCGCGCCGGCCGCGGCTGACCGAGGCCGACTGGGCGCTGTTCGCGCCGCGGCTGAATACGGTCGCCGATTATCTGGCCGGTAAGGGCGTCAGGCTCGCCTATCACCACCATATGGGCACGCCGGTGCAGTCCACCGAGGACGTGGCGCGGCTGATGGCATCGACCGGCGACAACGTCGGCCTGCTGTTCGATACCGGGCACTGCCGCTTCGCCGGCGGCGATCCGCTCGACTGGCTGGAGCGTTGGGGCCGCCGCATCAATCACATACACGCCAAGGACGTGCGCGAGATGGTCATCGCCCGATCGCGCAACCGCAACGCCAGTTTTCTGAACGCGGTGGTCGACGGCGTGTTCACGATCCCCGGCGACGGCGATCTGGATTTCGATGCGATCTTCGCGCGGCTGGCCGCCCTCAGCTACGACGGCTGGCTTATCGCCGAGGCCGAACAGGACCAGACGGTCGCGCCGTCCTGGCCGCTGGCCCAGCGCAGCTATCGCTATCTGCGGGAATCGGCCCAGCGCGCCGGACTGTCGCTGGCTGCGGCGGCCTGACATCGCGAGGAGAACCACGATGAGCATGTCCGACAAGACCATGCCTGACACGTCTGCGCGCGATTGGCAGGCCAGCCAGTTCGCGACGCGGGATTTGCTGGCGCCGCACGGGCTGCGCCTGGGCATCAACCCTCTGGGCTGGACCAACGACGTGATCGCCGAGTTCGGCGACGACACGCCGGCCGAAACCTTCATCGCCGAGGCCGCGGCGGCCGGCTATGAAGGCGTCGAGATGGGACGCAAGTTTCCGCCGGATCGCGAAGCGGTCGCCGGTCTGCTCGCCGAGGGCAATGTCGATTTGGTCTCGGGGTGGTATTCCGGGCGCCTGGCCGAGATCGGCGCGGATGAGGAACTGGCCAATGTGGCCAACCACGCGGCGTTGCTGGCTCATAACGGCGCGCGGGTCATGGTCTACGGCGAAACCGGGCTAATGCCCGGCGATGATCCGCTCGACGAGCCGTTGTCGGCCACGCCGATCGTCGCCGACACGGATTGGGCGGCCTACGGCCGGCGGTTGACCGAATTCGCCGAAGCGTTGCGGCGCGATTACGGCATCCGGCTGGCCTACCACGCGCACCTGATGATGGTGGCCGAGAGCGAGACGGAAATCGACCGGCTCATGGCGGAGACCGGCGAGGCGGTGGGGTTGTTGTTCGATACCGGGCATATCGTGGCCGGCGGCGGCGATCCGGCGCGCGTGCTGGCCCGTCACGGTCATCGCGTCAATCATATTCATCTGAAGGATATCCGTCGCGAAGTATTCGCCGGTATCCGCGAGCGCGATGCCAGTTTCAATACCGGCGTGCGTGCCGGCATGTTCACCGTGCCCGGGGATGGCTATATCGATTATGCGCCGGTGATCGATTTCGCCAAGAGCGAGGCCTACACCGGCTGGCTGGTCGTCGAAGCCGAGCAAAACCCGGTCCGGGCGCCGTCGGTCGAATATGCCGAAAAAGCCATGCGTACGGTGCGATCGTTTTTTGGTGGTTAGTTTTTAAGACGGTTAACCACAGATTACGCCGATTGCGCAGATTAAGGAAAGACATTTGTTCTCTTGCGTATAGCAAGAAATGCATTTTTCCTTTAAATCTGCGTGATCGGTGTAATCTGCGGTTAAAAAGGAGTAAATCCAGCAATGGCGGAACAACTCAACATCGGCATCATCGGCACCGGTTTCATGGGGCGTGCGCACGCCGAGGCGTTCTGGCGTTGCGCCGCGCTCTATTCCGGTCTGACTCTGCGGCCGCATCTGTACGCGGTGGCCGATGTCAGCCTGGAACTGGCCGAGGCCGCGAAGACGCGTTTCAACTTCGACAAGGCGTTTGACGACTGGCGGGCGATGATCGCCGACGACAACGTGCACGTGGTCGATATCACCTCGCCCAACCAGTTCCATCACGAGATGGCGCTGGCGGCGATCGCCGCCGGCAAGCATGTCTATTGCGAAAAGCCGATGGCCATGTCGAAGGCCGAGGCCGACGAAATGCGTGACGCGGCCGAGGCCGCCGGCGTGAAGACCATGGTGTCGTTCAACAACATCAAGACGCCAGCGGCCATGCTCGCAAAGCAGATCATCGATCGCGGCGAGATCGGCCGGCCGACGCGTTTTCGCGGCACCTTCGATCAGGGTTTTTTCAACGATCCGGAACTGCCGTGGTCCTGGCGCTGTTCGCGCGCCGCCGCCGGCACCGGCTCGCTGGGCGATCTCGGCGCTCATGTCATCGGCGTGGCGCAATACCTGATGGGCGATTTCGGCCGGGTCTGCGGCCAGTCGCAAATCTATTTCGACCAGCGACCGGTCGCCTCGGGCGACGCCGGCTATTCGACCCGGGCCGGCGCGGACGCCGAATGGAAGCCGGTCGAGAACGACGACCAAACCCAGTGCCTGGTGCAATTCAGCTCGGGCGCGGCCGGCGTGGTCGAGTCGTCGCGCATCGCGGCCGGCCGCATTATGGGCGTGTACTGGGAGGTTTCCGGCACCGAGGGCACGATCAGCATGGACGGCGAGCGGTTCAACGAACTACAGGTCTTCCGTATGGGCGACGAAAAACGCGATCGCGGCTTCAAGACGCTGCTCGCGGGTTCCCAGGTGCCGCAATACGCCGGCTTTTTCCCGTTCGACTTCGGCGGCGGAAGCTTGGGTTTCTACGACGCCAAGGTCATCGATGTCTACGACCTGGTCACCGGCATCGCGGGTTCCGACGATTGCTATCCGAACTTCGCCTTCGGCGCCCATAACCAGAGGATTCTCGAAGCCATCGACGAATCCTGCCAGCGCGAGGCTTGGGTCAAGGTCTGATTGTTTCCGCAGATTGCCGGCGAGTTGGCCGAAACCCGGATTTGTCCGCAGATGGACGCAGATAAACACAGATGAAGAAACTGTTGATCGAATGGCCCTGTGGTCAAAAACCCCCCCCGACCTGAACCGGTTCATTTCAGTTTTCTGTCTTTAAATCTGCGTACATCTGCGCATATCTGCGGTTGAATAAAAGAACAACCCGCCAACGACGCTAGGAGGACGAAAAGTGAGAGCATTCGAACATCCGATTCGTATCGGCATGGTCGGCGGCGGGCCAGGGGCGGGTATTGCCACCGCGCATCGCGCCGGTCTGCGCCTGGACGGCCGCTATGATCTAGTCGCGGGCGTTTTCTCGCGGGATCTGGATAAATCGCGTCAGGCGGCGCGCGAGTTCGGCGTCGACGAATCGCGTGTCTATGCCGATTACGCCGACATGGCCGCGGCCGAGGCCGCCCGCGAGGACGGTATCGAGGCGGTGGCGGTGGTCACGCCCAACGCCAGCCATTATCCGGTATCCAAGGTTTTCCTGGAACACGGCATTCACGTTATCTGCGACAAGCCGATGACCGACGATTTCGACAAGGCGCTGGAACTGCACTGGCTGGCCGAGTCGAAGCACCTCGTGTTCACTTTGACCCATAACTACGCTTGCCATTCGATGGTGCGCGAGGCTGCCCGGCGCGTGCGTTGCGGCGATCTGGGCGAGCTGCGCATGGTCCAGGGCGAGTTCGCCTCGGGCTGGGCAGCCGGCGAAGTCGAAACCGAGGCCGACAACAAACAAGCCGCCTGGCGAACCGATCCGGAGCAGGCCGGTGAAGCCAGCGTGATCTACGATCTGGGTACGCATATCCACCATCTGGCGCGCTATGTCTCGGGCCTTCCGATCGCGGCGCTGGCGGCCGATCTGTCGACGGTGGTGCCGCACCGCCGGGTCTACGACAACGCCAATGTCATGCTGCGGTTCGCCGGCGGCGCCCGCGGCGCGCTCTGGATCACGATGGCGGCGACCGGCTCCGAGCACGGGCTGCGTATCCGCGTGGTCGGCTCGAAGGCGTCGCTCGAATGGCGCCACGAAGATCCGCACCACTTGCAGATGCGCTACCCGGATGGCCGGCGTGAAGAGCTGTCGCAGGGCGGGGCGACACTGTCCGCGGATGCCGCCGAATTGACCCGGATCGGCCTTGGCCATCCGGAAGGCTTTCTCGAATCGTTCGCCAATATCTATTCCGAAGCCGCCGCGGCGATCGCGGCGACGCGTGCGGGTAAGCGCCCGACGCGCGACGAGCTCGCTTACCCGAGCACAGCCGACGGCGTGCTCGGCCTGCAGTTCGTGGATGCCGTGCGCGAGTCGGCCGGCGAAGACGGGCGCTGGGTCCGGCTCGCGCCTATCGACGGGATTCGCTGAATCTCGAGGAAACCAAACCATGAGCGATACACTACGTTTCGGCGTCATCGGCGCCGGCTTCATGGGCAAGGCGCACGCGCTGGCCATCCACTCGGTCGGCGCCGTGTTCGGGCTCGACGCGCGCCCGGTCGCCGACATGATCGCGACCAGCTCGGACGCCTCGGCGGCGCGGGCGGCGAAACGTCTAGGCTTTGCCCGCCATACCGGCGATTGGCGAAAACTCGTGAGCGATCCCGATCTGGATGTGGTCACGGTATGCGCGCCCTTGCCGCACCGGGAGATGGTTCTCGAGGCTATCGCTCACGGCAAGCATGTGCTGTGCGAAAAGCCGCTGGCGACGACCACAGATGAAGCCATGGAAATGCAGGCGGCCGCCGAAGCCGCCGGCGTTGTCGCGATGGTCGGTTTCAACTACCCGAAGACCCCGGCCTCGCAGTTCGCGCGCGCACTGATCGCCGACGGCACGTTGGGCGAGATCGTGTCGTTCCGCGGTGTGCACGTCGAGGATTTCCTGGCCGATCCGGATCTGCCGATCGACTGGCGCATGAAGCGCGACCAGGCCGGTGAAGCCGGCGCGTTGGGCGATCTCGGCAGCCACTGCATCGGCATGTCGCACTGGCTGCTCGGGCCGGCCCTGGAGGTCATGGCCGAGACGCGCATCATCCATCGCGAACGCCCCGAGGCGGAGACGGGCCGGCGCGTAGCGGTCGAAAACGACGACCAGGCCGAACTGCTGGTGCGCTTTGCAAACGGCGTGACCGGCTCGCTGTATGTCTCGCGCGTGGCGACGGGCCATAAGATGGGTTTGTCCTACGAGGTGGTCGGCACCGAAGGCACACTCGTGTTCGATCAAGAACGCCTGAGCGAACTACAGCTCTATCTGCGCTCGGACGATGCTCGGCTGTCCGGTTTTCGGCGTGTTCCTATCGGGCCCAGCCATCCGGACTACGGCGACTTCTGCCCCGCGCCCGGCCACGGCACCGGTTACAACGACACGGTCACGGTGGAAATACGAGATCTGATCGCCGCGATTACCGGAGGCAAACCGGACCTGTGGCCGAATTTCGCCGACGCCGTGTACGTGCACCGCGTTATCGATGCAGCCCTGACCTCCGTCAAGACAGGGCGCTGGGCAGCGGTCGATTGATCACGCACATGCGACCAGCTATAGCATTTTGCACTTTTAGCGAACAGTCATAACCATTTTCTGACAAAAGAACACAGCCTGAACATCCGCCGGAAAGCTGATTTAAAGCTGATTTGACGCTTATTCAATCTGCGTAAATCTGCGTTCATCTGCGGATAAATAACTTTAAAAAGGTGGAAATTGCTCTAGCGACGGGAGCGCAGGAAGGCGGCGAGCGGCGGTGAGTGCAGCGCCCGGCCCCCGCGTTCGAGCCATTCCTGTAGATCGGGCCGTCTGGGCCATACGCCGCCCAGGGCCAGCAAAATGACAATGGCCGCTATCCCAAACACGCCAATACCGAGCGTCGCCCATAGCGACAAGCGCAGGCTATCGCCCAGGGGAGGCGCAAGCGCGACCGCCAGACTCAGCAGTACCGGGCCGACGAGAAAAGCGGCTTCCGCACGCAGCAGCTCGACCAGCGCGAATGTCCGGCCCAGCTTGGTCGAGAATACGCTCATGCCGGCCATGAACAATCCCGGCGCCACCGCCGATCCGGAGCCGTAACCGAGCAATGCGGCGGCGATGGGGACAAGAAACGGAGCCCTGGCGGGGGTGAGCGGAATCAGCAAGGCAGCGCCGGCGATAATGGCGGCCAAGCCCGACAGCGCCAGCGCCGGCAGCCCCCGGGTCGCCAACATATGCCGGAACAGGTAGGCGGCGACGATGAGCCCGAGAAACTCCGGCAAGAACAGCAGGCCGGTCATGAACGGATCGTAATGCGCCACGCGGGTGAGATAAGCGATCGTCAGTTCCAGCAGCGTTACCGACGTCGCCCCGCCCACCATGGCGGCCAGGATGCCGCATACGGGAAAAGTGCTGAACAGCGGGCCGACGGGGATGAACGCCTGCCGCTTGCGATACTGCATGACGATCAACGCCCCCAGCGCCGCCAGGCCGAGCACCACGGGCGCAATGAATCCCGGCGACATGAAGGAGGAGACGCCCAGCCAGGTCACGCCGAAGAACGGCAGCGCGGTGGCGGCGATCGCCAGCGGGAAGGCCAGCCAATCGATCGGCTGGCCCGGATCGTCGCCGGGCTGTAGCTCCAGGGTGGCCAGCGCCAGAGCAAAGCCGCCGATGCCAAGGACGGCGAGCCCGGCAAACAACGCCCGCCAAGCCTCGAAATGGGCGACCAGTCCGCCCACGAACGGGCCCACAGTGACAGCGCCGAACAAGCCGATGTTGACCCAGATCGCCGTCACCGGCAGCTTGGCGGCGGGAAAGTTGGTCACCAGCGGCGGCAGGGCGGACACCAGCAGCAGGCCCGTCCCTAGCCCCTGTAGAATCCGGCCGAGCACGAACGCCGCGGGCCCGGGCGCGAATAGCGCCAGAATCGAGCCGACGATGAATATCGCCTCGTAAATGATGAACAGCCGCCGCTGGGAAAATCGCTGCGCCAGATCCGCGGCCGCCACCGCGCCAAACGAATAGGCCGCGTTGGACAGGGCCTCGCCTAGCTGTGGAAAAAACTCGGACGTACCGAGCCCGTGGGCGATCCCCGGCAGCAACAGCGGGAACGCCGTGGTGAACACGATGTTCGGGCACAGCGCCAGCAGCGCAAGGATTACAGCGGCGCCATAGCTGCCCGCGAGCGGAGTAGGGATGCGAATAGCGCCACCTGCAAGGCCGGAAAAGGTAGGTTCGCTTTCACGATACTTGCAAGCTACATAACCATCGGTACCCGGTCAATTGTGCGCTAAATGTAGAGTTGGAAAGGTTTTCATTGAAAGCGCAGGTTCTAGCCGATCGATTCACGTACCCGGGCCGAAAAATCGATTTCGCGATTTTCGCGCGCACTTTCATAGATGCAGGCGAGCAACAGGTTCAACGCGCAGGCGTCGTCGACGTCGACCGGCGGCTCGCCGCCGTCTTGTAGCGCGTCGATGAACAGCCGGTCCTCTTTCACGTAGCCGCCTTTCTCGGCAAAAGGGATATGCGTGTAATCCTCGGTATGGACGGTCTGATCAAGCTCGAGCGCGTAGCGCACCCGTTCCAGCTCTTCGGTCATCGCGGTGGCGTAACGGCCATAGATCTCGACCCGCTCAAAGGGAAAGCTCCAGCCCGAATGCGCCGATGAACTGAGCGTGGCCACGGTGCCGGATTCGAACGTGAACAGCATCGAGAAATCGTCGAATTCGGCGTCGGAGATCGCGCTGCGCGCCGCACATCGCAAAGTCGCTATCGACCCGAACAAATAGGTCAACAAGTCGATCTGATGAATCGTGGTCTCGTAGAGGAAGCCGCCGGTCTTGCTCGGGTCGGCGGTCCAGGCTGGGCGCAGCAGCTCGCCGCGATTGAGCTTGAGCTGCGCGCTGTACGGCGCTAGCTCGCCGGACTCGATCAACCGCTTGAGCTTGTCGTGGGTATACGCATAGCGGCGGTTCATGCCGAGGTTGTAGCTGCCGGTCGAGGCGAGCGCGGCCTCGCGGATGCGATCCCCGCCGGCGAGATCGGTCGCCATCGGTTTCTCGCAGAACACGTTGCGCCCCTCGTTCAGGCTCGCCACGACGGGGTCGACATGGGTGGTGTTCGGCGTCGTGATATAGACCGTGTCTACTTCCATTCGGAATAGATCTTCCAGTGTCGTACCGGTGCGCGCATCGCCGATCCGCTCGGCCAGACGCGCGGCGTTGGCTTCCACCATATCGGCCACGCCGACCAGTTCGACCCGCTCGTCGCCGGCCAGGATATCGGCGTGTACCGATGCGATGTATCCGGCACCGAAGATGCCGACTCGGGTTTTTGCCATGATCGAAATACCTTGTTTGGAAGCGCGTGGGCAGATCGGCCAAGAACCTCTTTCGGGGCCGCACGTTGCCCGGGGGTCATCGAAACAGTAATGGAAAATAAATTCCATAATACTAAATGATGAAATAATTGGTTTGACCGGCATGGAGGGCCGGCGTAGCGTCCGGATGTGTTGAGTCAGCCGATAAGCATCGGCATCGAGCACGCGCCGGAGCCGCCGCAATGGACGAGATATGCGCAGGCACGAGAAGTCACGTTACCTGCGGCTGCGGCGGTCATGGCGTGCGGCCCGGGACCCGTCATTCACGAAAATGATCCCTCGGTCTCCCGGCGCCCGTCCTGCTCTGCACCCACTTCCGGATAAGGCGTATTGTCCGCCTTGGAGGATATGTACGTGAGCCCCCATACCGGCGCATCTTCAGGCCATACGGGTCTGCCGCCCGAGCAACCCGGCACGCACACCAGAAGATTGGGGATGATCGCGTTCGTCGCGACTTTTGGCGGACTGCTGTTCGGTTACGACACCGGTGTCATCAACGGGGCGGTGGATCCGATGAAGGCGGATCTGGGCCTCACCCCGATAACGCAGGGCTTCGTGGTCAGCATCCTCATTTTCGGCGCCGCTGTCGGCGCCGCCGTCGGCGGCAAGTTGTCCGACCGATATGGTCGCCGCCACAACATACGCATGCTGTCGGTCATCTTTATCGTGGGCACGATCGGCGAGGCGCTCTCGCCGAGCTGGCAGATACTGGCGCTGTTTCGCTTCATTCTCGGGCTTGCGGTCGGTGGCGCCTCCACCACCGTTCCGGTCTACCTGGCGGAAGTCTCTCCTACCGAGAGGCGCGGCAGCCTGGTGACGCGCAACGAGATCATGATTGTCTCGGGCCAGTTCGCCGCCTTCATCATCAACGCCGTCATAATCAACATCTGGGGCGATTATCCGGGCATATGGCGCTATATGCTCGTGATAGCGGTACTCCCAGCGTTCGCCCTGCTGATCGGGATGCTGCGCGTACCGGAGAGTCCGCGGTGGTTATCCGGCCAGGGCCGACGCCAGGATGCGTTGACCGTGCTCAAGCGGATCCGTTCGGCCAAGCGCGCCGAAGCCGAGATGGCCGAAGTTGATAAGCTCGTTGAAGAAGAGCGGGAAGCCCGGACCGGCGGCTGGTCGGATCTCGCCGTGCCCTGGGTCCGCTGGCTTGTCGTCATCGGCGCCATACTGGGGATATTCCAGCAGTTCACCGGTATCAACGCGATCATGTACTACGGCACCCAACTGCTGGAACACACGGGGTTTTCAAGTGACGGGGCGGTGATCGCCAATACGCTCAACGGCCTGTTCAGCGTGCTGGGGATTACCGTGGGCACGCTACTGATCAACAAAATCGATCGACGCACGATGTTGGTTGGCGGTTTTTTCCTGATCGCCTTTTTCCATGTCCTCGTCGGCTTGTCGGCGATATTGATACCCGACGTGGCCATCAAACCCTATGTCGTGCTGTTTTTCGTGGTCGCGTTCGTGTTCTCCATGCAGGGCACGCTCGGCCCGCTCGTCTGGCTGATGCTCTCCGAAATGTTCCCCTTGAAGATACGCAGCTTCAGCATGGGGGTATGCGTATTCGTGCTGTGGCTGGCCAACGCCGGCGTGGCCTTCGGGTTCCCGCCGGTGGTCACCGCTTTGGGGATCGGGCCGACTTTCTTCATTTTCGCGGCTATTTCCGTGCTGGGGATGGTATTCACGTTCACCATGGTCCCGGAAACCCGGGGTAAATCCCTGGAGGAGTTCGAAGAACAGATCCGCGATCGGTTCTCCGGGACTGCCGAACCGGAACGGAAAGCTTCGATTTGGTAGCGCTGCGGCAAAAATCATCGGGTCGCTACGCATTATTAGCCGAAAACCACGGTGGTAGCCGGCCGTGCCTATAAAAACGTACGGCGATCCGTTCGGTCGATCCGGGCGGGATCGCACCCTAGGCTCGTCGGGCCGCGGCGCATTCGACCAATGGACTAGCTCAAAAATTTCAAAAATACTTGCGGCGATATATATGTTCCATCATTGTCGTTGATAGAGCCGGTACGGCTGTTTTCCCGCCGTTGGCCACTCCGAACAGGAGTGCGCTGCCGGTGGCGGCGGTACGGTTTCACAAAAGCATCACAAAACGAGGAGATCCAACATGCGACTATTCACGAAGCACCGCTTGCGCCTGATCGCGGCCGCGCTGGTTATCGGCTTTAGCGCGACTTGCGCGAGTGCCGCCGATCTGACGTCCGAGCACTACAAGATCGCGCTCGTAACCCACGCTCAGGCCGGCGATACATTCTGGGATCTGGTGCGCAAGGGCGCGGAAGCAGCGGCGAAGAAGGACAACGTCGACCTGATCTATCTGCACGGCGCTTCGCCGGCCAAACAGGCGGCCAAGCTCAAGAACGTCATCACCCAGCACGTCGACGGCATCGCGCTCACGCTCGCGTTTCCCGACGCGATGAGGCCGCTGGTCGAGCAGGCGCTGGACGCCGGTATTCCGGTGGTGGGCGTCAATTCCGGCTTCGACGCCTGGAAATCGATGGGGATTCCCATGTATGTCGGTCAGGATGAAGTGCTGGCCGGCCGGGCGATCGGCAAGCGGCTCAACAAGGAGGGCGCGAAGAAGGAACTCTGCGTCAACCAGCAGCAGGGCGCGGTGCAGTTGGCCGCTCGCTGTAAGGGCATCGCAGACACGTTCAAGGGCGAGTCCGAAACGTTGTATCTGGAAGGCTATGACATGAGCAAGGCGCGTTCGCGCATCATGGCCAAGCTTATGCAAGACCCGGAAATCGACACCGTCGTGACGCTGGGCGCGCCGTTCGCGCCGGTCGCCGTCGCTGCGGCCAAGAGGGCCGGCAGCGACGCCAAGATCGTGACCTTCGATCTCAATCCGCGCACCGCGCAGTTGATCAAGGACGGCAAGATCGCCTGGGCGGTCGACCAACAGCCCTGGTTGCAGGGTTACGAAGCCGTCGATCTGCTCTGGCTGAACCTGACCAACGGCGACACGCTCGGCGGCGGCGAAGCCGTACTGACCGGTCCGTCTTTCGTGACGCAGGACAACATCGACCAGATCATCAAGTACGTGAAGCGCGGCACCCGATAACCCGCAAGGCAGGCTCGCGAACCCGGCGGCTCCGGCCGCCGGGTTGCTCTTGCGCAATATCGACAAAACGCATCAAGCGAGTTGAGGGCCCGGCATAAATGAATCGCGTAGCTTATCGGCAGTATTGGCGTCATTTGCGTCAAACCGCCGATCGATAATTTCGTCCAGGCGCCTAATCTGCACAGGCTGGCCGAGTCGAAAAAAGCCCCATTTTCAAGCTGATAAACAACTTGACGGTTCTGTTCCTGAACCAACGAGGAAAAAATGACGCGAATCGCCTTGTTCGGCGCTGGGCGAATGGGCCGGGTCCATGCGCAGTCTATTCTTACAGCCGGCGCCGAGGTCACCGTCGTATACGATAAATTACGTGACAACGCTGAAAAATTGGCGCTGAACCATGCGGCGACTGTTGCCAGCACGCCCGAAGAAGCTTTATCGAGACAAGATGTGGATGCGGTTGTCATCGCCACACCGTCAGATACCCATAAGGACTTGATTGTAAACGCGGTGCGTGCGGGTAAACCGGTGCTTTGCGAAAAGCCACTGGCTTCGAGTCTCGCCGAGACCGAAGACTGTATTGCCGCGATCGGCGAAAAGGCCGCCCGCAAAGTATATTTAGGCTTCAACCGCCGCCGCGACCGTGGCCATGAAGCGCTGTGTAACGCGGTGCATGCTGGAGAAATCGGCCAGATTGAGCAGCTGATCATTACCAGCCGCGATCCGGCGCCGCCCCCGCCGGACTACATCCTCCATTCCGGGGGGATTTTCCGCGATATGACGATTCATGATTTTGATATGGCTCGCTCGATTGTCGGAGAAGAATTTACCCGTGTGACGGCGACCGGCTCATGCATTGTCGATCCGAGGATCGGCGAACTGGGAGATATCGACAGCGCCACGGTCGTTCTAGAGACGCAAAGCGGAGTTCTGGTCACGATCATTAATTCGCGGCACAGCGCATTCGGATTTGACCAGCGCATTGAAGCTTTCGGCGATCGCGGCATGCTTATTTCCGATAATCCACGGCAGTCGGGCGTGCGGAGTTTTACATCTGCACATCCCGGAACGCCGGCGCCGATCCTCGAATTTTTCATGGAGCGCTATGGCCCAAGTTATACCGCGGAAATCAAAACATTCATCGAATGTGTGAATGCTTCTGAAGACATGCCCGTCAATGCGATAGACGGTTTGATGGCGGTGTATCTTGCCGAGGCGGCTACGGCATCCTTGGAAAAGCGATCGAGCGTGAATCTGGCGAACGGCAGATTCAAAAACCGAGGAGTCGACAATGAATCATGAGCACACGCGAGCGGTCGTCACCGGCGGCGCGCAGGGCGTCGGTTTCGCCATCGCCGAGCAGCTGATTGATGAAGGCTGTCGTCATATCGTGTTGGCGGGGCGCGACATCGCAAAAGGCGCGAGAGCGGTGGAGAAGCTGTCGCGTGATGACCGAGTGGTTCATTTTGAGCCCATTGATCTGAGAAACGTGGATGCCTGCACCCGATTGATCGAGACCGCTATAGAAAAGCTCGGTTACCTCAATGGACTGGTGAACGCCGCCGCGCTTGGTGCCCGAGGGACATTGCTCGATACCTCTGTCGAGCTATGGGATGCCATGTTCGAAACCAATGCGCGCGCGCCTTTCTTTCTCATGCAGCGATTCGTACAGCACCGCAAGGACAGCGGCGGCGGCGGCTCAATTGTCAATATTCTTTCGCAAAACGTGCATTGTGGACAATCTTATTTAACAAGCTATTCGGCATCAAAGGGAGCGCTCGCGACGTTAACCAAGAATGTTGCAAATGCCCATCGATTCGACCGGATACGCTGCAACGCGATACTACCGGGCTGGATGGACACCCCCGGTGAAGATGCCACGCAGCGCATGTACCACGGCGCAACCGATGGTTGGCTCGAGCGCGCAGAGCAGAAACAGCCAATGGGCCAACTGGCCAAACCCGCTCAGCTTGCCGGACTGGCGAGCTACATGCTTAACGAGCAATCAGGCGTCATGACGGGCGCTATAGTCGATTACGACCAGAACGTGCCTGGATCGTATCCTGAATGAATGCATACATAGCCGATCCGGCGGTAACTCAAGGAACTTGAAATTAGCGCCAAGAGTGCATTTCAACTCTCGGTTGTCGCCTGGAACCTCCCGCTGAATGCCAGTCGTCGTTCATTCGACCATTGGCTAATTCTAAAAATTCCAAAAATAATTGAAACGGTATATTTATTCCATTATTGTCATGGTCAAGGGTGGACGCGCCTATTCAGCGACGCATCCAGCCTCGATCAAAAATACGACTCTGGTTCCCACCGAGGTCCGGCAATAAAACAAAAGCGCCACAAAGAGGAGATCCGGCATGCGACTACTCGAAACTGGACGGCGATATACCAAACTGCTCACGGCAGCGTTGATCCTCTGTCTGGCGGCGGCCGGCTCAATCGGAGTTGCGTTCGCGGCGGACCTAAACAGTAAGCATTATAAGTTCGCATTTATTACACACTCGGGGCCTAGCAATACTTTCTGGGATCAGGCACGAAAGGGGGCGGAAGCAGCGGCGGAAAAGGACAACGTCGACCTGATCTATCTGCACGGCGACTCGCCGGCCAAACAGGCGGCCAAGCTCAAGAACGTCAACACCCAGCACGTCGACGGTATTGCGCTCACGCTTGCGTTTCCTGAAGCGATGCGCCCGCTGGTCGCGCAGGCGTTGGACGCCGGTATTCCGGTGGTCGGCGTCAATTCCGGCTTCGATTCCTGGAAGTCGATGAATATCCCGATGTACGTGGGTCAAGACGAAACGCTGGCCGGCCAGGCGATCGGTAAACGGCTCAACAAGGAGGGCGCGAAGAAAGCGCTTTGCGTGAACCATCAGCAGGGGGCGGTGCAGTTGGCCGCTCGCTGTAAGGGCATCGCCGATACGTTCAAGGGCGAGACCGAAACGCTCTATCTCAACGGCTTCGATATGAGTCAGGCGCGTGCGCGCATCATGGCCAAGCTCATGCAAGACCCGAAAATCGATGCGATCGTGACGTTGGGCGCGCAGTTCGCCCCGGTCGCCGTCGATGCGGCCAAGAGGGCCGGCAGCGACGCCAAGATCGTGACCTTCGATCTCAATCCGCGTACCGCGCAGTTGATCAAGGACGGCAAGATCGCTTGGGCGGTCGACCAACAGCCCTGGCTGCAAGGCTATGAGGCCATCGATCTGCTCTGGCTGAACCTGACCAACGGCGACACGCTCGGCGGCGGCAAGGCCGTGCTCACCGGCCCGGCGTTCGTGACCCAGGACAATATCGATCAGATTATCAAGTACGTAAAGCGCGGCACCCGATAACTCGCAAAGCAGGCTTGTGAACCCGACGGCTGGAGCCGCCGGGACACTCCCGGAGGATTAACCGATGGCAACTACTACGGACGACGCAGGGCAAACCATACCGGCGCCCGGTGCCCCCGGCGCGGCGCCGAACAAACCCAAGCAACGCGTCTCGCGGGAGCCGGCCTGGAAGAAGATCCTCAAGCGGCCGGAAGCGGGGGCGCTGGGCGGCGCTATCCTCGTGTTCGTCCTGTTCTGTATCGTGGCGCCGCCGTTCCGCACCTTGCCGGCATTCTCGACGGTGCTCTACCAGGCCGCGATTCTCGGTATTCCCGCGGTCGGCGTATCGCTGCTGATGATCGGCGGGGAGTTCGATCTGACCGCCGGTGTGGCGGTCGTTAGTTCCTCGCTGGCCGCCTCGATGTTCGCGACCTACATCGGCGGCAACATCTGGACCGGGGTGGCCTTTGCCCTGGTGCTTTCGTTGGCGCTGGGCGCATTGAACGGCTGGCTGCTGATCAAGACCAAGCTGCACAGTTTTCTGGTCACGCTATCGACATTCTTGATGCTGCAGGGCCTGAATATCGCCCTGACCAAGCTGATCACCGGCGGTGTCGCCACCGGCGATATCGCCTCGATGCCGGGTTTCGACTCGGCGCATGCGGTGTTCGCCTCGAGTATCGAGATCGGCAATTTCAACATCAGCGTGGCGATCATCTACTGGATCATATTGGTGTTGTTCGCGACCTGGCTGTTGCTGCGCACCCGCGTGGGCAACTGGATTTTCGCCGTCGGCGGCGACCGGGATGCGGCCCGCGCGGTCGGCGTGCCGGTACGCGGCATGAAGATCGCGCTGTTCATGGGCGTGGGTTTCTGTGTGTGGTTTCTCGCGATGCATATGCTGTTCGCCTATAACACGGTGCAGTCCGGCGCCGGCGTGGGCAACGAGCTGCTGTATATCGCGGCCGCGGTGGTTGGAGGCTGCCTGCTGACCGGCGGCTACGGTTCGGCCGTGGGTTCCGCGCTCGGGGCCTTCATCTTCGGCATGACCACCGAAGGCGTGATCTACGCCGGCTGGGATTCCGACTGGTTCATGTTCTTTGTCGGCGCGATGCTGTTGATGGCCACGGTCGTCAATACGTGGATTCGCACCCGCGCTTCACAGGGGAAATAAGATGACCGACGATACCGCCATCATCGAACTCGAAGGCGTCGGCAAGAACTACGGCAACGTGCATGCGCTGTCCGACGTCAGTCTCAAGGTTCGCCAGGGCGAGGTAACCTGCATCCTCGGCGACAACGGCGCCGGCAAATCGACGCTGATCAGCGTGGTTGCCGGGCTGACGCACCATTCGGCCGGCGAGTACCGAGTCGACGGCAAGCCGGTGAAGTTCGGCTCGCCGCGCGAGGCGCTGGATCTGGGCATCGCCGCGGTTTACCAGAGCCTGGCCCTGGTGCCGCTGATGCCGGTCTGGCGGAATTTCTTCCTCGGCTCGGAGATGACCCGCGGCCGTTGGCCCTTCCGGCGTCTCGACCGGACGGCGATGTACGACGAGACCGACGACGCACTGCGCCGGATGGGCATCGAACTGGCGGACCTGGAACAGCACGTCGGCACGCTCTCCGGCGGGCAAAAACAGGTGGTCGCGATCGCCCGCGCGATTCATTTCGGCGCTCGTGTGCTGATTCTGGACGAACCGACCGCAGCGCTCGGCGTGCACCAGTCCGGTCTGGTGCTCAAGTACATCGCCTCGGCCGCGCGCGAGCACGGCGTAGGCGTGATCTTCATCACCCACAATCCGCACCACGCCTATCTCGTGGGCGATCACTTCACGGTGCTCAGCCGCGGCGAAATGGATCTGGACGCCGCAAGGGCGGATCTATCGCTGGACGATCTGATCTTCCAGATGGCGGGAGGGGCCGGGCTCGATGCCCTTGAGCATGAAATGCAGCGTTGATGTCTTACGAGGGCGCCTCCGGGCGCCCTTTTCGGTTGGCGCGGGATCTGAATCCTGAGGTGTTTTTGAGGTGATTTCGCGTTGTCGCGGACCCGGCTTGGCTCGAATAATCGAAAGACCTTAATCGATTCGCACCAAACGAAGAGGAGAAAGCCATGCTGGCACAAGACAACCCCAATCGAACGACCCCGGCCGAGCGCGTCTGGCTGCACGCGAAGGACTGCCGACTCGAGGATTTCGTCGCGAGCCTCGATCGCACGACGCGGCCCGAGGACTATCCGCTGGCGACACGCATTGAACAGAACGTGCCGATCTACGACGGTCGCCACGTGGCGGATTTGAGCGCCGAAGCCCGCGCCGATCTGCAGGCCGAACTGGCCGAAGCGATGCTCGACGGCCCCGGAATCGTCGTGTTCGCCGGGGCCTTCGACGACCACAGCATCCAAGAGACCACCGCCCGCTTTCAGGAGATGATCGCCGAGCAGCACGCCGCGGGCGTGGCCGGGGGCGACCATTTCGCCAAACCGGGCGCCAACGACCGCGTCTGGCGCGTGCAGCAAAAACTCGCCGCGCGCGATCCGGCGGCTTATGTCGATTATTACGCCAATCCGGTGCTTGAGCTCATCAGCGAAGCCTGGCTCGGGCCGATGTATCAGGTCACCTCCGATTTGAACGTGGTCAATCCGGGCGGCGACGCCCAGAGCGCGCATCGCGACTATCATCTCGGTTTCATGGCGACCGAGCAGGCCGAGCGCTTCCCGGCGCACATCCATCGCTTCGCCTCGCAGCTCACGCTCCAGGGCGCGGTCGCGCACTGCGACATGCCGGTCGAATCCGGCCCGACGCTGTATCTGCCGTATTCCCAGCGCTACGAGCTCGGCTTTTTGGCCACCGGCCGGCCCGAGTTCCAGCGCTACTTCACTGAACACCATGTCCAGCTACCGCTGAAGGCCGGCGATGCGGTGTTCTTCAATCCGGCGTTGTTCCACGCGGCGGGCGGCAATTGTTCGGCCGATATCCGCCGGATGGCGAACCTGCTACAGATTTCCTCGGCTTTCGGCCGTGCGATGGGCATTCTCGACCGGGCGCGGATGTGCCGGGCGATCTACGGCGAACTGCGCCGGCGCGAAAGCGAGCCGGATACGATCGTGCGCGCGGCCAAGGCCACCGCCGAGGACTACGGTTTTCCCACCAATCTCGACCGCGACCAGCCGACCGCCGGCTTGGCGCCCGAAACCCAATGCGAGCTGCTGATCCGGGCGGTCGAGGAACAGCTCGACGCGGCCACGTTCGAGGCCCAGCTTGCCGCGCAGCTCGAACGCCGGCAGGTCGATTAGCCGCCCGTGGCGCACCGTTTCACCGTCAAGCAGATCGCCGCCCAGGCGGGCGTGAGTGCGGCGACGGTGGATCGGGCGCGCCACGGGCGTGAGCACGTACATGAGCAGACGCGGCGCCGGGTCGACGCCGCGATCCGCGAACTCGAGGAACAGGCCGCCGCCGGTATTCCCGCCGGCCTCGGCCTAACTTTCGATGTGCTGCTGAACAGCCCCGAGCGGTTCAGCCAGGCGGTGCGCCGCGCATTTGTGGCCGCGGCCGCCGACATGGCGCCGCTTCGTATCGCGCCGCGTTTTCATACTGACGAGCGGATGAGGCCGGCGCGCATCGCCGATCGCCTGCGCGCATTCGAACGCCGGGCCACCCACGGGGTGGTGCTCAAAGCCCCCGAACATCCGGCTATCGTCGCGGCTATCGAATCGCTGACCGCACGCGGCGTGCCGGTCGTGACCTTTGCCACGGACATCCGCTGCGGCAGCCGCATCGCGTATGTCGGCATCGACAACACGGCGGCCGGCCGGACCGCCGCCTTCCTGCTGTCACGCTTCCTCGGCGAATCGGGCGGGGTGGTGCTAGCGAATCTGGGCAGCCGGGATTTTCACGGTGAGAACGACCGCTGGCGCGGCTTTGCCGATTTCATGGCCGCGCGTTGCCCGCGCGTCGAGGTGGTCCCCACCGACGGCGGTTACGGCCTTGAGCATGCCACCTACGAACGCGCCCGGGCCGAGCGTGCGAAGCGCGGCGCGATCGCCGGTATCTATAGCATGGGCGGCGGCAATCGCGGGTTACTGCGCGCGCTGGACGAGGCCGGCGATCGCGAGGTCGCCTTTGTCGGCCACGATCTCGACGACGAGAACCGCGGCTTGCTGCGGGCGGGGCGCATCGATGCGGTCGTCGATCACGATTTGCAGGCCGACGCCGCCCGGGCGATCCGGCATCTGCTGTGTTTCCGCCGGCACGGCCGGGCCGCCGAGCACGGCGCCAGCCGCGCGGTGATCGTCACTCCGTGGAATATATGATGCCGGCCGGCCGTTATTAGTGTGGCAACAAAACAGCCGAAAGATCGGCTGTTTTCAACGCGGCTTGACGCCGCGGCGGCCCGCTTGCGCGGTCCGCTTTATTAAGCCGATGGTCGTTCATCTATTTTGATGCCGGCTTAATAACACGAGAAGAGCGCGATGAGCGGCCGGTTGCCCCGGCGAAAGATAGGCGCCGGCCGGGCTCGAATGGAATGGTTATTTGATTTGTGGTGCGTTTGTTTCAGAAAATGCACATCGTCGAGGCGCGCAACGACGCGGCATTTAAGAAAATCAAGTAAGAAAACAAGACGAGGATCCAGACGACCCATGACTGAAGAGGCACCGGAAACGCCGTCCGAATTGCAGCGCCGCATACTCGCGGAATACAAGAATCTGAGCAAGCGATTGCAGCAGATTGCCCAGTTCGCGGTCGATCACCCCAACGACATGGCGCTGGAAACCACCGCGGTGATCGCCGAGCGGGCCCGGGTGCAGCCCTCGGCGATCATCCGTTTCGCCAAGGCGTTCGGCTACTCCGGTTTTTCCGAACTGCAACGGGTGTACCAAGCCCGGCTGGCCGAGACCGCGTCGAGCTACAGCGAACGCCTGCGCCGCCTGCGCCGTGAAGAGGAAAGCGATACCCAGGCGCTGACCCCGCACGGCGTGCTGCGCCAATTTTGCCAGGCCAATCGCATGGCGCTCGACCATCTGGCCGATGAAGTGGACGCCGAGCGCCTGGCGGCGGCGGCCCGGGTCATGGCCGGGGCGCAATGCATCTATCTATGCGCGCATCGCCGTTCGTTCCCGGTGGTCACTTATATGGCCTACGCCCTGAGCCAGATTCAGGCCAACGCCTGCTTGCTCGACGGCCTGGGCGGCATGCTGCCCCAGCAGACCGCCCGCGTGCAGGCGGGCGATGTGCTATTCGCGGTGTCGTTTCATCCCTATGCCGAAGAAACGGCGGAAACGATCCGCCACGCGACCGAGCAGGGCACCCCGGTCGTGGTGCTCACCGACAGCCCGCTGAGCCCGGTTGCCGCCCATGCCACCGTTTGTCTCGAAGTGCACGACGCCGAGTTGCACAATTTCCGCTCGCTGACCGCGTCCATGTGCTTGGCGCAGGCGCTGACCGTAGCCGTGGGGTTGGCTTTGAACGACGAGGAGCCGGCGGCGTCGGGTTATTAATCTGGCAACAAAACAGCCGACGCGGCGGCTGTTTCTAGCGGCCGTTGGCCACGGCGAACGCACCGCGGGCGTGTTCATGCTTATTAAGCCGACATCGTTCCCGCCTTGGCCTTCTGATACCGTTTCGCGCTTGACCTGATCGACCGGCTGCGCGGATGGCCATTCTGTTCGGATTATTGGCCGCGCTGGCCTACGGCGCGAGCGATTTCGCCGCCGGCGTGATCGGCCGGCGGCTTGGGGCGGGCGTTGTGGCGCTTGCGGTCCATCTGCTGGCGTTGCTCGTCGCGATCGCCAGCGTGGCGCTCGGCGCTTCGCACGGCCCGACCACGCAAGCGCTCGCGTGGGGCGTCGCGGCCGGCGTGGGCAGTGCGACCGGTACGCTGGCGCTGTATCGCGGTTTCGTGGTGGGTCGCATCAGCGTCGTCGCGCCGCTCTCGGCCGTGGTGGCCGCGGCCGTACCCGTGCTGACCGGCCTCGCGCTGGGCGAACACTTGTCCGTGCTGGCCGGCGTGGGCCTGGTCGTGGCCATGCCCGCCATCGGCCTGGTGTCCTGGCAACGGGACCGGTCGCAAACCGCCAGCGCGCGCCCGGGCGTGGCCGAAGGTTTGGTCAGCGGCGCCGGCTTTGCGCTGTTGTTCATTGCGCTCGACCGGGCCGGCGCGGATGCCGGCTTTTGGCCGCTTGTGCCCGGGATGGCGCTGGGTAGCCTGCTGGTCCTGCCGTTTGCCCTGAAAGAGCCGCGCCCAGGCGGCATCAATGGCACCGCAATCGGCTTGCTGGTCGCCGCCGGGCTGTTCGGCGGCGGGGCCAACCTGTTGTTCCTGGCCGCGACCGGCCGCGGCCAGCTCTCGATCGTCGTCGTGCTAACCGCGCTCTACCCCGCCGTCACCATCCTGCTCGCCCGCGTGTTTCTCGGCGAACAGTGGAATAATGCCCAAGCCGCCGGCCTGGTCGCCGCGGCAATCGCCATCGTCTTGATTACGCTGGGTTGACTGAAAGCTGTCGGCGGGGGGTCAAATCAAGGAGGAACACGACATCCCGAACCTAATGCGCAAGGCGATGTCGATTGGCCTTCATTGCCCAATATGATGATCAGACGCGAAAATGCCCTCGATCGCGGTCATGATCGCGTACCGTTTACTCTACGTCAGCCGCCGCGCAAGAGGTGTGGCAAAACGTCGAAGCAGCCGAGCATAGCCCGAACTGGCGCGAAAACTGTCCCACCTTAGAATATAGCGATGTGCGAAAATCGCTGTGCTTGAAGCGGTCGGCGGTTGTAACGAGGCACAGGCAGCGCGCTGGTTCTGCTTCGAGCGTTTGTTACCCGCGCCGCACGGCTCGTTTTCCGGCATCCTTTCAAGCTGGACGGCGACTACTACGAAATCCTGAGGCCGTAGCCGAAGCGTTGGCGATCCGAAAGCCCGCTGGCGGCGACGATGTCGCTACGCATAGTAATCGATTTCATTCTAGAGAACGGCCGTTTTAAGGAGGCGGTTTCAAGGTCGAGGTGCAACAATTTTTTCGTAATGGGCTTTCATATCGAAATCATCGGGGATGAACAGCTCGGCGGGACATTTCCATCCGAGCGACTTGCGGATGCGCGTATTCAGTCGCCACGCGATGTCGTCCAGTTCATTCTGAGAGAAGACCGACAAATCGGCGCCCTTGGGCAAGTACTGGCGCAGCAGCCCATTGGTGTTCTCGTTGATCCCGCGTTGCCACGGGCTGTGCGGATCGGCGAAGTACACGGTCATACCGGTATTGCGGCTGAGCTGTTCATGCTGGGCCATCTCCTTGCCCTGGTCATACGTCAGGCTCAGCCGGCGCTGGGCATCGATCCGGTTGAGCACGCCGGAGAAACCGGCCACCGCCGCCTGGGCGCTGGCGTTATCGACCTTGACCAGACTGACGAACAGGCTCGTACGTTCGACCAGCGTGCCCACCGCCGAGGCATTGCGCGCCCCCTTGATCAGGTCGCCTTCCCAGTGGCCGGGTATGACGCGCTCATCGACCTCGGGCGGGCGCAGATGGATCGAGGTCATGTTCGGAATCCGGCCCCGGCGATCCGCACCTTGCGAGCGCGGCCGGCGGCGTGTGCGTCGCTGGCGCAGCAGGCCGATCAGCTCGCGGCGCAGCGCGCCGCGCGGCAGTGCATACAGCGCCGTGTAGATCGTCTCGTGAGACACTCGGGCGTGCTCGGAATGCATACGAACCAGCAGTGCCGAAACCTGTTCCGGAGAATGACCGGTCGACAACAACTCGACAACCCGGCCCCACAGCCAGGGGTCCGAGGTGAGCTTTCGGGGCCGCCGTGGCGTGGCCGCCAGCCGACGCGCGCGCTTTTGGGCGCTCGTTGCCCGATAGCCACCGGCCAGCGGAGGACGCCCACGGCGCCGCGGCCTGCGTGCCGGATTGCGCCAGCCGTTACGGGCCAGTTCCCGACTGACCGTGGCTGGGCTACGCGCCAGTGTGCGGGCGATCGCCCGCACACTGGCGCCTTGTTCCAGACGGACCTGGATCACCGCACGTTCTTCAACACTCAGATGCGTGTACGTTTTCTTCATGCAACACATTTCCTCTCATCGGGTGTTGCACTTCAAGTTTGAGACCGAGGGATTATAAACACGCCCGGTATCTCGACGAATGCGCTAGTTTGGCCTCCGCGCTCGAGATTTTCGGTGCCTTCGGCTCCGACAAGATCACAAAGCCGAACCACGCCAGTCACATCTCCGGAAAATCTATTTCTATCGCTTGGTCTCTTACATCGTTGGCGCTACCTGCACGGCAGCGAACATGCGCTCGGCGACCGCCCGCTGGATGCGATATTTCTTAGCTGCCTGCACGGCAGCGAACTATAACAAGCCGCCGGAAGGTGTTCGGCCTACTTTCTTAGCTGCCTGCACGGCAGCGAACTTGGCATCGGCGAAGAGATACCACTCGGTGTCTTTCTTAGCTGCCTGCACGGCAGCGAACGTAGTAGGTCATGACGTGATCCGGTGTGATGTTTTCTTAGCTGCCTGCACGGCAGCGAACCGCTCGCCGGATCCGTACACCGGGCCGTTGATTTTCTTAGCTGCCTGCACGGCAGCGAACAGCGGTTGCGCATACAGATACTGCGTCGCGATTTTCTTAGCTGCCTGCACGGCAGCGAACGGGCAGTCGCACAAGTACAGCGTTGACCAGGTTTTCTTAGCTGCCTGCACGGCAGCGAACCTGCATCGGTTGCAGATGGCGGCCAACGAGATTTTCTTAGCTGCCTGCACGGCAGCGAACAGGAACTTGCCCAGGTACAGCGATTCATAGACTTTCTTAGCTGCCTGCACGGCAGCGAACTTGCTGGGGCGCCAGATCGAGCG
>NZ_DASSKM010000078.1:0-2045 GCF_035690525.1 Salinisphaera sp. | reverse complement strand
ATCGCCACTGCTGGCTGCGCGATTCCTACTTCGTGATCCGCGCGCTCAACCGGCTGGGCGCGACCCGCACCATGGAGAACTATCTCCAATACATCATCAATCTGGTCGCCAACGCCGAGGACAACACACTGCAGCCGGTCTACGGCATCAACGGCGAGGCCGAGCTGCCCGAGGTCCGGGCCGAGCACCTCGCCGGCTACCGCGGCATGGGGCCGGTGCGTTTCGGCAACGACGCCTATCGGCAGGTCCAACACGATGTCTACGGCAGCGTGATCCTCGCGATTACCCAGGTTTTCTTCGACGAGCGGCTGTCGCACCTCAAGGAAGAGACCCTGTTTCGGCATCTCGAGCCGCTGGGTGAAAAAGCGCTGGCCAACTACCACACGCCGGACGCCGGCATTTGGGAATACCGCGGCCGGGCGCGCGTGCATACGCATTCGGCGCTGCTGTGCTGGGTCGCCTGCGACCGCCTGGCGCGCATCGCCCGGCATCTGGAACTGAAGCAGGACGCCGGGCGCTGGCAGCAAGGCGCCGACGAAATTCACGCCGCGATCTGCGAACAAGCCTGGAATGAACAGCGCAACAGCTTCGTCGAGTCCTTCGGCGGCGAAGACATCGACGCCTCGCTGCTGCTGATGAACGAACTGTCGTTCCTGCCGGCCGACGATCCACGTTATATCGGTACGGTCGAGGCCGTGGGCGAGACGCTCAAGCGCGGCGATTATCTGTTTCGCTATGCCGCCGCCGACGACTTCGGCGCGCCGGAGAACGCCTTCAACATCTGCACGTTCTGGTACATCGAAGCCTTGTCCTCGATCGGGCGGACCGACGAGGCGCAACACCTGTTCGACAACATGCTCGACCATCGCAGTGATCTCGGCATGTTGTCCGAGGACATCGATCCGCAAACCGGCGAACTCTGGGGCAACTATCCGCAAACCTACAGCATGGTCGGCATCATCAACGCCGCGCGGCATCTGTCGCGGCGCTGGGAGGAAGTGCTCTAGAGCCGCCGGCGCAGCGCGGCTAATCCGCCGATCAGCGGTTGCGCACCAGCACCAGCTTGCCGAGATGGCTGCCCGACTCCATGGCCGTCTGCGCCGCCACGGCCTGCTCGAAATCGAAGGTCTGGTCCAGCACGGCGCGTAGCCGGCCGGCCTCGAACAACGGCCGCAGACGATCCTCGAACAGCCGCGCCATGGCGATGCGCCGTTCCAACGGCAGGCTGCGCATGGTCATGGCCGTGATCGACAGCCGCCGCATAAGCAGCGTACCCATGTTCAGCTCGGCCTCGGCGCCGCCCATCATGCCGATCTGGACCTGGCGGCCTTCGTCGCGCAGCGCGGCCAAGTTGTCTTCCAGCACCGAGGCGCCGACAAGATCGAGCACGACATGCGCGCCCCCGGTCTGGTTGTGCACCCGTTCGGCGACGCCGTTCTCGTCGTCGACCGCGCCAATATCGAATGCCGGGCCAAGGCCGAGCGACTTGAATCGCGCCGACAGCTCGTCGAGCCGTTCCTGTGAGCGGCTGGTGGCGATCGAGCGGCTGCCGAGCGCGGCGATCAATTGCAGCGCGGCCAATCCCACGCCGGAAGTCGCGCCGCGCACGAGCGCCCACTGGCCGGGCGCGAGCCCGCCTTCCAGGAACAGACCGCGATAGGCCGTGAGAAACGCCTCGGGCAAGGCCGCCGCGTAGGCATGATCGTAGTGGGCCGGCGGTGTCATGGTATCGCGCTCGTGCACCACGATCTGCTCGGCGTAGGCGCCGCCACCGACCAGACCCATGACCGGGTCGCCCTCCTTGCGCGCGGTCACGCGCTTACCGACCGCGGCCACCTCGCCGGCGTACTCCAGCCCCGGCCGGCGCGGGTCGAAACCCTCAGGCGGCGGGTAGGCGCCCTTGCGCTGCAGGATATCGGCGCGGTTGATACCGATCGCCCGGACGTCCACGACGATTTCATTCGGCCCGGGCTTGGGCGCCTTGATGTCTTCCAGGACCAACTCCTGCGAATCGTCCTTATCGTTGATCAGCCATGCGCGCATAA
>NZ_DASSKM010000077.1:0-4125 GCF_035690525.1 Salinisphaera sp. | reverse complement strand
GATCATCATGGACCAGAGCGTCAATGCGGCCGAGATCGCAAGCAGAACGGTGCCGGCGATGTAAATCCACTGCTGGTCGTACAGATCGAACAGCATGAGAAAAATCGCGAGCATCTGGACCGCGGTCTTGTATTTGCCCAGTGAACCGACGGAGACCACGCCGCGCTGACCGAGTTCGGCCATCCATTCGCGCAGCGCCGATACGGTCAGTTCGCGGCCTACGATGATGCTGGCCGGCAACGCCACGAACCAGTGCGGGTCGCGATATACCAGCATGACCAGCACCGCACAGACGATCAGCTTGTCGGCCACCGGGTCGAGAAACGCACCGAAGGCCGATGTCTGGTTCCAGCGGCGGGCCAGATGACCGTCGAGCCAATCGGTGGCCAGCGCCACGCCGAAAAGCACCGCGGCCGCGACGTTGAAGCCCGGCAGACGGATGAACAACAGCCCCACCACGAACGGGATGAGTATGAGCCGGAACAGGGTGAGCCAGATGGGCAGGTTCAACGTCTCTCCTCGCATTGTTGTCACACGGGGTTCGCTCAGAGGGTGTTTACAAAAACGTAGCAAGCGCCGTCAGTTTGGGTACGCCCGGAGCGCAGTAGTTTTGTAAACATCCTCTCAGGCCGTGTCGTGAAAATAATCGTATATCCGTTGCGCCATGGCCGTGCTGATACCCTCGACCCGCGCCAGATCGGCAACGCCGGCCCGCGCGACTTCGCGTGGGCCGCCGAACCTCTGTAACAGATTCTTGCGTCGCTTGGGCCCCAGGCCCTCGACCCCGTCGAGGACCGACACGCTACGCGCCTTGCCCCGCTGACCGCGATGCGCCGCGATCGCGAAACGGTGCGCCTCGTCCCTGATCTGCTGGATCAGATGCAGCCCCGGCGAGTCGGCAGGCAGTATAAGAGGTGCGTTCTGCCCCGGCAAAAACAGTTGTTCCAGCCCCGGCTTGCGCGTCGTGCCCTTGGCCACGCCCAGCAACCGCACGCCCGAAATTTCGAGTTCGTCGAGCACTTCGCGGGCCACGGCGAGCTGCCCCTTGCCGCCGTCGATGAGCAACAGATCGGGCAGCCGGGCCTCGCCCGTCTTGATCCGTTTAAAGCGCCGCGTGAGCGCTTGGCGCATCGCCGCGTAGTCGTCTCCGGGTTCGACACCGGTGATGTTGAAGCGCCGATAGGCCGACTTGTTCGGCGCCCCGGCCTCGAACACGACGCACGAGGCCACGGTTTTTTCGCCGCGCGTGTGGCTGATGTCGAAACAGGCCATCTGCATCGGCAGCTCGTCCAGGCCCAGGGCGTCGGCCAGCGCGGTAAGCCGTTTTTCGACGCCGGCGCGGCTGGCGAGCTGCGCGGACAGTGCCTGGTCGAGCGTCGCCCGCGTGTTGTCGAGCCAGCGCCGCCGTTCGCCGCGCACGTTGGTCTTGATCGCGACTTTGCGCCCGGCGCGCGCCGAAAGGCTCTCGGCGAGTTCGTCGTCATCCGCGGGCATGGGGTCGACGAGCAGCTCCGACGGCACCGGCCGGTCGATGTAGTACTGGCTGATGAAAGCCGCCATCGCTTCGTCGATCCCGGTGTCCGGAGGCGCGCTGGGAAAAAAACTGCGATGACCGAGATTGATGCCGCCGCGCACGGTGACCACCACGACCGCGGCCACGCCGCCGTCGATGGCGCCGCAAATCAAATCGAAATCGCTCTTGCTCCCAACCGTCTGACTCTGTGCCTGCAGCCGCCGCAGTGCCGATATCTTCTCGCGCAAGCGCGCCGCGGTTTCGAAATCCAGGCGCGCCGAGGCCGTCTCCATGTCGTGGACCAGGCGATCAATGAGCTTCTCGTTGCGCCCTTTGAGCATCTCGACCGCATCGGACACATCGCGGGCATAATCTTCGGCGCTGATGTAACCGACGCACGGCGCGCTGCAGCGCTTGATCTGGTATTGCAGGCACGGCCGCGAGCGATTCTCGAAATAGCTGTCGCGACAATTGCGCAGCTTGAATAGGCGCATCAGGGTGTCGGCGGTGTTCTTGACCGCGCCGGAACTGGGAAACGGGCCGAAGTAGTGCCCTTTGCGTTTCTGGGCGCCGCGGTGATAGACCACCCGGGGATAGTCGTTGTCCCCGGTGAGTAGCAGATACGGATAGCTCTTGTCGTCGCGCAGCACCACGTTGTAGCGCGGCCGATGCTTCTTGATCAGCGTCGACTCGAGCAACAACGCATCGTCTTCGGTGTGCGTGACGGTGACCTCGATATTGGCCACCTGATCGAGCATCGCCTCGGTCTTCGGGCTGCCCGAGGCGCGCAAAAAATAGCTCGATACGCGTTTTTTGAGATTCTTGGCCTTGCCGACGTAGAGCACGTCGCCGGCGGCGTTATACATGCGATAGACGCCCGGGCGCACGGTCAGTTGTCGGACGTAGCGATTGGGGTCGAACCCGGTCTCGTTCGTCATAATTCTATGATGCGCTCGATGCCGCCGATGACAAGGGCCTGTCTAGAACCTGTTGCCGTAACGACCGCGGAAATCGGGTAGCGCCGCCCCGGCCGGCCGCGCCGCTACAGCGCGAGTTCGGACGCCGACACCACGATGCCGTCGAGATCGGCGTACAGCCAATCGTCGGGCATGAAGGACACGCCCGCGAAGCGCACCGGCACGTCGCGCTCGCCTTCGTTTTTCTTGCTCGACTTGCGCGGATGCGTGTTCAGCGCCTTGACCGCCACATCCATTTGCGAGACCGCCTCGGCGTCGCGAATGCAACCGTAGACGACGACGCCCGCCCATTCGTTGTCGATCGCCAATTGGGCGAGATTGTCTCCGAGCAATGCGCAGCGATCCGAGCCGCCGCCGTCGACCACCAGCACACGGCCCTCCCCCGGCTCTTCCAGCGCCAGCCGGACCAGCGAATTGTCCTCGAAGCACTTCACGGTGCTGACCGGGCCGCCGAAGGCCAGGCGGCCGCCGAAATCGGTGAACATGGGCTCCAGAATCTGAAGCCGGTCGGCGAACTCGTCGCACAAGTCGGTTACGGGGTACATGAACACTCCCGGTTCAGGACGAGACGGCCCGCGCCGGCGCGGGCGAGGAGCGTGCCCCCAGGCCGGCGGCGCCGGCCAGCGCACCGACGGCGAGCAAGCAGAAATAGATGAGCGACCAGGCCGGCAAACTCAGCCCGGCGAACGAACCCTCGACCGTCGCGCAACTGGCGTCGCCGCGCAGAACCGTGGCCACCACCTGTTGCAGCGGCATGATCCGAATCAGATAATCCAGACCCGGGCCGCAGGCCGGCACTTGATCCGCCGGCAGATGCATCAGCCAGACATGACGCGCCGCGACAGCCGCGCCGGCCAATGCGGCGAGCGCGGCCAGCGCGGCATAGATACGATGCGCCAGGCCGCCCGGCCCGTGGATCCACCCGATCAGGCAAAACAGCGCCACGCCCGCCATGGCGATCCGCTGGAAGATACACAGCGGACACGGCTCGAGGCCGCCGACGTATTGCAGCAGGTAGGCGAACACGAGGGCAGCCACGGCGGCGCCGAAGCCGAGAGCGAAATACGGGCGTGAACTCATCGCCGGAAATATTCCCATAGCCCTGCCGATGCGGCAACGGCGGACGCCCGCGCCGCGCCCACGGTCGTAATCGCCGGGCTCGTGCCGGGGCGGCCGGCGAAGGCCTTCGATCCGTTCGAATTTGCGTACGACGCGCACGCCAGACACAGTCCTCGGGTCATCCAAATGCCCGACAGGCCATGATCAAGTTCTACTATCACCCGTCGCCGAACCCGGACAAGATCGCGCTCTATCTGGAAGAACCCGGCCTGGATTACGCGCTGAAGTCCAAGCATACGTTCAAGACCGAGATGGACGACGACGCCCGCCGCCACATGTTCCCGCAGAACGCCGCTCGCGGCTGAACCCGGCCCTCGCGTCGTGGCCGCCGCGGCAGGCAAAACGCGGCGGCCCACTCAGCGATCGTTCGGATCGTCGCGATCGCGGCGTTGCGCGCGCAAGTGACGCACCGCCGGGATCGCGTAGGCGAGCGCCGCCGCGATCGCGATCACGCCGAAAACAATCTCCGCTTGCGGATAGAGCTGCGCGAGCAACAGCGCCAGCATCGCCACGAAC
>NZ_DASSKM010000076.1:0-12751 GCF_035690525.1 Salinisphaera sp. | reverse complement strand
TAACCCGGCTGGCCGTTCGCCAGAATCCGCCGCGAAGCTGTATCCGGATCGGCCAGTTCCACCATGACGACCGCCTGAGCACCGCTGGTCTCGGCCGCCCGACGCCGGCTGGCACCGGTCTGTTTTTCGGTAGGCGGCGCGGCATGAAGCATGGTCTCACAGGCATGACCGGCGGCATGCAGGCGCTGGCATAGGGCATGCTCGAACGCCCCTTCGACCGCCAGATCGCTGAACGCCGCATAGGCCATGAAGCCGTCGTAGCGCACGCCGCGGGCATTCGATGGCGCGAAGGTCTGTGTAGCTAGGCTCGGACAGCCGCCCAGACTCAACAACAGCACCAGTGCCGGGATCATCGCCCGGCGCGCCGGACGTGGCTCAGGCATGGGGCTCTGCCGTGTCCGAGATACGCTGCGCCAACGCCTCGAGTTGATCGCGGCCGACTATATCGCGCGCGCTCTGCGCCACTTCCACGAGGGCGTGGCCGGCGAAGCGTTCACGTATCTCGGCCAGATATTCGCTCTGTTGCGCGACGCGCTCGGCCACGAAATCGCTGCCGGTATCCGCCGGCCACAGGCGATTGACGAACAGTTCGCCGACCGGAATGCCGGCTTCTTCGAGTTGTTCGATCAGGCGTACGGTCTCTTCGATCGGCAGACGTTCGGCCAACAAAACCGGATGAAACAGGGCCTCGCGATGCAACCGCCGGCGTGCGCGGCCAAACCGATCGGCGCGCCGACGCAGCCGCGACAGCACGCGGTCGTCGCGATCCGGCTCGGACACGCCGGCCATCGAGCGCCACATGCCCTGCAGGCGGTTCACCCTGGCCCGCTGCCCGGCCAGCCCTTCCACCCAGGCGCCGAGCATGGACGGCAACGTGAGCAGCCGCAAGGTATGGCCGGTAGGCGCGGTGTCGAACACGATGCGATCGTAGTCGCCGGGCGCGGCGTCCATCAGCCGCGTGAAACGATCAAATAGCGCCGATTCGGCGGCGCCGGGCGCCTGCACGGCGAGCTTGAGATGCCGGTCCAGCGCCGACAGCACGGCCTTGGACACCGCTTCGCGCGCATCCTCGCGGATCGAATCCACATACCGCTCGGCATCGGCGGTCGGATCGATCTCCATCGCCCATAAGTTATCGCCGGCCGCGGTGGGCTCGTCGCCCAGCGCCGTGCCCAAAAGGTCGGACACCGAATGCGCGGGATCCGTGGACACCAGCAGCACACGCTCGCCGGCGGCGGCCAGACGCAGCGCATGCGCCGCCGCCAACGTGGTCTTGCCGACCCCGCCCTTGCCGCCGAACAGGAAGAAGCGCGTGGGTTCGTCGTGATGCGTGTGATCTATCGCCATCGCGTCAGCAGCACACGCCGGCTTCCGGGAAGGTTTCCATGCCCATACGCCGGTGCCAGCGATGAAACGCCTCGATCAGGTCCGGATAAAGCTCCAGCGCGAAATAATCGGCCGGGCCGGGAATGCCCAGCGCTTCGAGAAAGAGCAAGGCGACGAGCACGTCCTCTTCCTTGCGCGCTTCGCGGGCGATGCTTGCCCGCCAGGGCGCGACGAACAGTTCGTCGTGATAGTCGTTGATGCGGCGCCAGAGGCTTTTGTCGTCAGCCATCGGGGCCTCCATGCAATCGCGCGCCGCTCGTCATCAGGCCGCGCACGCGGTGTGCAGATGCGCCATAACGGCCGCGACAACCGAATCCGGCTCGGGCAATGCGCCCGAGAACAGCACGTCGCCGTCGAGCACCACGGCGGTGGCCGCGCCGGCGCGCGACAAATTTTTCAGCGACGCGCCGAGGCCGTATCCGGCCCGACGCGACGCGCGCCAAACCGCCGGGTACAGCCAGATTGTGTTGCGCGAGTCGACCACGTCGATGCTCAACCCCGGCGCAACGTCGCGCAGGCGCCGATAGACCACGCCAAGCGCCTCCATGAGCGCGCGGCTGTGGCTGAAATCGGCGGCGCCACCCAGAGCCGTATGGGCCTCGCCGAGCCGGCCGCAGCAGCCCGAGCCGCTGTGCTGTGCATCCTGCTCGCGGATCAAGATCAGACGGTGACCGGCGCCCAGACGGCGGCTGGATTCACGACGGCTCATCGGCCGGCGCCGAGGCGCGCTCGCTGCGCTGGCGGTTCAGCGCCGTCACGGCCTCGACGATCAGCCAGGCGGTCAGAATCACGATGCCGGCGTCCATGACCAGCAACAGCCAGCTGCCCTCCTGGAAGAACGCAACCAGATTGAGCACCAGCGCCCAGCTGGTCATGAACAGCAGGAACACGAGCGGCACGATGGCAGCCAGCGGGTTACGGTTGCGCGCCAACACCCAAACGCTGATCACCGACAGCGCAAGGCCGGCGGTCAGCTGGTTGGTGGTGCCGAACAAGGTCCAGAGCTGGCCGAAGGCAAAACCCTTGCCGCCGGCGCTGTCGCCGCCCGGCACCAGCGAAAGCGCCAGCGGGATAAGCACGGCCAGCGTGGTCAGCAGCGTGGTCTTGCCGACCAGCCTGTGAAAGCCCGCCAGCTCGGCGATCTCTTCCAGAATATAGCGTTGCAAACGGATGCCGGTGTCCATGGTGGTGCCGGCGAAAGTGATCACCACCACCACCGCGAACGACGCGCCGAGCGCGGCGCTGACCCCGAGGTTGGACAGGAAATGGCCCACGCCGCTCACGAAATTACCCAGTGCGCCGCCCGAGGCCGCGCCGAAACTGGCATAGGCCGTGTTCCAGTCGGCGGCGCCGCCCAGGCCCGCGGTACAGGCCAGAATCGCCGCCAGAGCCAGCGAGCCCTCGCCCAGCGCGCCGAGATAACCGATCTGGCGGGCATCGGTTTCCTTGTTGATCTGCTTGGACGTGGTGCCCGAGGCTACCAGGCTGTGAAAACCCGAAATGGCGCCGCAGGCGATGGTGATGAACAAATAGGGAAACCACTGCTTGGCCCCGGTCGCGGCGTGGTTCACGGCCGGCGCCACGATCTGGTCCCAGCCCACGATCACGCCGGCGAAGATCACAATCAAGGCCACCAGCAACTGCTGGCCGTTGATGTAATCACGCGGCTGCAGCAGCAGCCAGACCGGCAGGCGCGAGGCGAACCAGGTATAGGCGAACACCAGGATGATCCAGGTCGTGCGCACCGATAGCCCCAGCATATCGGCCAACCCGTCGATACGCACCGGAAACATCTGCCCGACCGGGATCGCCGCATACAGCAGCACCAGCCCGATCAGCGACGGGATCAGCACCGCGCCTTTCATCCGGTAGACCCATTGGCCGATGCACATGGCGATCGGAATCACGATCACCGCGGGTATGACCGAGCCCGGAAATTTGGCGAACAAAATGGCCATGACCACGCCGAACACCGCGTTGACCAGCGTCAGCAGGAAGAAAATAATCAGCAGAAACAGCGTGCTCGCGCGTGGGCTGATGACCTTGCCCGAAAGCGTGCCGATATTCTGGCCGCGATTGCGGGCCGAGGTTACGATAGCGCCGAAATCATGCACGCCGGCGCCGAACACCGTGCCCAGGATCACCCAGGCGATGGCGGGCAGCCAGCCCCAGTACACCGCAATCGCCGGGCCGACGATCGGCGCGGCACCCGCCACGGCCGTGAAGTGATGACCCAGCAGAATGTACTTGTTGGTGGGCACGAAATCCACGCCGTCGGACAGTTCGTGCGCCGGCGTTTTGAAGTTCGGATCCAGCGCATAGACGCGCTCGGCCAGATACTTCGAGTAAAAGCGATAACCCAGGTAGAAAGCCCCAAGCGTGATCACGATCAAATAGAAAGCCGGCATGCGCCCCCCAGCGGCTTAGAGCCTGTTCATGAACAGGCTCTTGAATCAATGAATATAAACGGATGCATCATAGCGGCCGCCGCGGCGCTTGCGACAGTGGACCAATGTCGAAGCGCCGACACTACACTAGCGCTGGCCGCCGCCGCAGATCGGACAATCCGGGTTACCCGGCAGCGAGAGCGTGCGCCAGCGCTGGGTGCGTACATCCAACGACAGCAACTTGCCGGACAGCGTGTTTGTCATGCCGACGATCAGCTTGATGGCTTCCAGGGCTTGCAGCGTGCCCACGAGGCCGGGCACCGCGCCGATCACCCCGGCCTCGGCACAGGTCGGGGCCGATCCCGCCGGCGGCGCTTCGGCGAACAGGCAGCGATAGCACGGCGCCCCGCCGGCCGGAAACACGCCGACTTGGCCGGCGAACCGCTCGACCGCGCCGTAAACGAGCGCGATGTGCGCCGCTACGCAGGCATCGTTAATCGCGTACCGGGCGGAAAAGTTGTCCGACCCGTCTATCACCAGATCATAGCCCGCGACCAGATCGGCTGCGTTGTCGGGCGCGACGCGGGCCTCGACCGGCACGACCTCGATGGTCGGATTGAGCGCGGTGAGCGTGGCCTGCGCGGAGCGCACCTTGGGCTGGCCGACCGAGGCGTCGCGATGCAGGATCTGGCGATGCAGGTTGGAGCGGTCGACCGTGTCGTGATCGACGATCGCCAGGTGCCCCACGCCGGCCGCGGCCAGATACAAAGCGGCCGGGCTGCCCAGCCCGCCGGCGCCGATCACCAACACGCGCGCATCGCGCAGTCGGGTTTGCCCGGCATCGCCGATCTCGGGCAGCGTGAGCTGACGGGCATAGCGCGCGCGCTCGCCGGCGTCGAGCGTGGGCGGGGTTTCAAAGGCGAGCCCGGCGTCTTTCCAGGCATCGAAACCGCCGGCGACCGAGTGTACGTCGGCATAGCCGAGCCGGCGCAGCTGATCGGCCGCGAGCAGGGAACGCGAGCCCGAGGCGCACAGCAGCAGAAGCGTGTCGTCGGCCGCCGCGCCTTCCGCTTCCAGCCGCATTTCCAGAAAACCGCGGCCGAGCGGCTTCGCGCCCACCGGCGTGCCCTGGGCGATCTCGTCGGCTTCGCGGATATCGACCAGCCAAGCGCCGCCGACGCGCAGCTTTTCAGCCGCGGCCGGCTCGATCGGCGGCATGGCCTCACGTAGCGCCGCCAGGCGGTCCCGGACGGAGATGCTCATATCTCGCTCGCCTCGTCGTCGATTGTCTTTTCCCTTCGATCGGCCGCGTCGAAAGCGGACTCGTCTTTTTCGCGCGCGGCGGCGCGGTCGGCGCCGAGTTGGCCGGCCTCGCGCCATTTTTCCGGCATGGGCTTCGAGGTTTTCGCGCCCATTTCGCGCAGCTTCTCGGCCTGATTGATCAAGTTACCGTTGCCGTCGATGAGCTTTTTGCGGGCGTCGGCGAACGAATTGTTCACGGTTTTCAGGTTTCGCGAAACTTTGTCCAGATCCGTAATGAAGCCGACAAACTTGTCGTGGAGCGCACCCGCGCGGGCGGCGATCGCCTCGGCGTTCTTTTCCTGCTTGTCGAGCCGCCACAGGTTTTCCACCGCCCGCAGCATGGGCATCAGCGTGGTCGGCGACACCAGGGCGATGTTAGCCTCGAGCGCCTCGCGCTGCAGATCGAAATCGCCGCGCAGCGCCTCGACATAGGCGGCCTCGGACGGCACGAACATGAACACATAGTCCAGCGTGCGGATTGTGGCTATCCCTTGGTAATTCTTTTGAGACAGCTGCTTGAGATGGCGCCGGACCGAGGCGATATGATCGGTCAACGCGGTGTGGCGTGTATCGTCGTCCCCGGCTTCCTGAACCCGCAGGTAGGCGGTCAGCGAGACCTTGGAATCGATCACCAGCGAGCGCGATTCCGGCAGGTGCACGACCGCATCCGGCAACTGACGCTTGCCCTCTTCGGTCGTGCTGTGGAACTGGGTTTCGTACTGCGCGGGTTTTTCCAGCCCCGAGCGCTCCAGCACGGTCTCCAAAATCATCTCGCCCCAGTTGCCCTGGGTCTTCGATTCGCCGCGCAAAGCCTTGGTTAGATTGGTCGCGTCTTCGGCGATGGCCTGATTCGACTCGCGCAAAAGCTCGATCTGACGCGCGAGCGCCGAACGCTGACTGTTTTCTTTATCGTAAGCCTCGCGCACCTGCTTCTCGAAGCGCCCGATATGCTCGCGCAGCGGATTGATCAGCGGCTCGAGGCTGGCCTTGCTGGATTCGTTGAAGGTCTTGGTCTTCTGGTCGAGAATCTCCTGCGACAGCGTCTTGAACTGATGCGTCATCTGCTCGCGCGCCTCGGTCAAGGTCTTGAGTTTGTCCTCGGCATGGCGTTGCTCGGCATCCAGCCGCTCGGTCAGCCGCGCGTTCTCGCTACGTGCGCCGGCCAGTTCCGCATGCGCTTTTTCCAACGAGTCGCCGCGCGCGGCATGCTCGCGCCGCAGCGCGCCCAGGTTCGAGACGAGCTCGGCGCGATTGGCCCGCGCGACCAGCAGCGCCACCAACCCGCCGAGCGCGGCGCCGATCAACAAAGCCACCACCGCCACCGCAATCCAGACACTATCGGTCATGCCATTTCCGCGACATACAACAACCGGCCGATTCTAAACCGCTCGGCCACCACCCGCGACGCCGCCGGCAGCCTTCCTGTTTCGTAGTTCGAAGAAAGATTCTTTCCGGACTAACCGCAGATGGACGCAGATTAACGCAGATGAAGACGGCGGATACCAGCAATCTTCCGATATCTATAAGCATGGCTTTACAGGCATAAGTATGCGAGTGAACACAAAATAAACGTAAATAAAAAGCGAAATGTCTTACATCGGCGTTTATTGGCGGATATTTTTCTTTCTGTAACTTCACGAAATGTAGTCCGATCCAATGGGCGAGTCCCCGGTCCGTTTTTCTTAATCTGCGTGTATCTGCGTTCATCTGCAGATAAAAATGTTTTCTTGAATCGGAGCGTGCAGCGCCGCCGGGGCGCGTACAATAGCGGCCGATTTATTCCGCCCCATACAGTCCATGCTGCTGCAACTTCGCGAACTATCGCTGTCCTACGGCGTTGAGGTCCTGCTCGATCGTGCCGAACTGTCCATCGCCGCCGGCGAGCGCGTGGCATTGGTCGGGCGTAACGGCACCGGTAAGTCGACCCTGATGCGGATCGTCGCCGGCGAGATCGAGCCGGACCAGGTCAAGCGCGAGCGCAAGCCGGGCCTGAAGATTTCGCGTCTCGAACAAGAAGTGCCGGCCGCCACCCATGGCAGCGTCTACGACGTGACGGCCGCCGGGCTGGGCGCGGCCGGCGAAGCGGTCGCGCGTTTTCACGATCTGGCCGCGCGGCTGTCGGCCGGCGAAGACGTGATGGCTGCGTTCTCCAAGGCCCAGAACGACGTCGAGGCGCACGACGGCTGGACGCTGGCGCAACAGGTCGAGGCCACATTGAGCCGGCTGCAGCTCGATCCCGACGCCGATTTCATCGCCTTGTCCGGCGGCCAGAAACGCCGCGTGCTGCTGGCGCGTGCGCTGGTCTGCGATCCCGATCTGCTGCTGCTGGACGAGCCGACCAACCACCTCGACATTGCCACCATCGCCCAGCTCGAAGAGATCCTGGCGAACTGGAACGGCGCGCTGTTGTTCATCACCCACGACCGCGCTTTTTTACGCCATCTGGCCACCCGCATCATCGATCTCGATCGCGGCCGGCTGACTTCATGGCCCGGCGATTACGACAAATTTCTCGAAGGCAAGGACAAAGCGCTCGCCGACGAAGAAAAAGCCAACGCCGAGTTCGACAAGCGTCTGGCCGCCGAAGAAACCTGGATTCGTCAGGGCATCAAGGCCCGGCGAACCCGTAACGAGGGACGTGTACGCGCGCTCCAAGCCATGCGCGCCGAGCGCGCCCGGCGCCGCGAGCGCACCGGCACCGCCAACATCGTGACCCAGGACGCCGCCCGGTCCGGCAAGAACGTGATCGTGGCCGAAAAACTCGCCTATGCCTGGGGCGAGACGCCAATCGTGACAAACCTGACCACGACCATCCAGCGCGGCGACAAGATCGGCATCATCGGGCCCAACGGCGCCGGCAAAACCACGTTGATCCGTCTGCTGCTGGGCCAGCTCGAACCCGATGCCGGCACGATCAAGCTCGGCACCAATCTCGAGATTGCCCACTTCGACCAGCATCGCGCCGCGCTCGACGACAATATCAGCGTGTTGGACAACGTCGCCGGCGGGCGCTCGTCGGTCACCATCAACGGCGCCGACCGCCACGTGATGAGCTATCTCGGCGACTTCCTGTTCTCGCCCAAGCGGGCGCGCAGCCCTACGCACGTGCTGTCCGGCGGCGAGCGCAACCGTCTGCTGCTGGCCAAGTTGTTCACCCGGCCCGCCAACCTGCTGGTCATGGACGAGCCGACCAACGATCTCGACGTGGAAACGCTGGAACTGCTGGAGGAACGCCTGACCAACTTCGACGGCACGCTGCTGCTGGTCTCGCACGATCGTGATTTTCTCGACAACGTGGTGACCAGTTCGCTGGTCATGGAAGGCGACGGCCGCGTCGGCGACTACGTCGGCGGCTATTCCGATTATCTGCGCCAGCGGCCGTCCGATCCGGCGCCGGCCGCGTCGGCGAACAAATCCGCGGCGGCGCCCAAGCCCCAACCCAAGCCCAAGTCCGAATCCGCCCTGTCGGCGGCCGAGCGCAAGGAACTGCGCGATCTGCCGCGCCGCATCGACAAACTCGAAGCCGATCTGGCCGCCAGCGAGGCGCTGTTCGGCGAACCCGGCTTTTATGAGCGCGATGCCGCCGAAATCAAGAAAGCCACCGAGGCCCATGCCGCGATTCAGGCCGAGCTCGAGGCCGCGTTCGAACGCTGGATGGCGCTCGAAGCCTAACCTGCCCGCACGCTACCACTGGTAAGGTGGGCCGATCACTGCATCGAGGATCGACCATGACCACCGCCCTGATCGCCCTGGATTTCATCAACGACATCGTGCACCCGGACAGCCCGATGGCGGGGGCGGCCTCGCAGGTCGCCGAGCGCGGCGTGATCGAGCATGCCAACACCGCGCTGGCGCATGCCCGCGCCAACGACTGGTTCGTGGTGCTGGTCAAGGTCGGCTTCGGGCCGGGTTACGCGGAATGCCCAAGCCATTCGCCGCTGTTCGGCAAAGCCAAGGAAAACGGCGTGCTCCAACTGGGCGCCTGGGGCACGGAATTTCACGAAACGCTCGATGCGACTCCGGCCAACGCCGAGCGCGAGTTCGTGGTGCAAAAGCCCCGCGTGAACGCGTTCTACGCCACGCCGCTGGAAGCGCTGCTGCGCGCCAACGCGATCGATACGCTGTATTTATGCGGCGTATCGACGAGCTGGGCGGTCCAGTCGGCGGCTCGCGACGGCCACGATCGCGATTACCGCATCCGCGTGATCGAGGATGCCTGCGCGACCGACGATATCGAGGATCACAAGGCCTCGATCCGGCAGTTGTCGCGTATCGGCGAGATCGTGACCTCGGCCGAGCTGCCGGGCGCCTGACCGGCTTCGATCGATCAGCTATTCGTGACCGGCTTGTTGGCCTCGGCCTCGATCGAGAGTTCCACCCGGTCGCCAACCAGTTTCGGATAGGCGTTCATGCCGAAATCGCTGCGCTTGATCTCGGTTTCGGCACTGAAGCCGCAGGTGTAATGGCTCTTTTCGAGCGGATTCCTACGACAGGCGATATCGTCGACCTCCCGAATCGCCACCGCGCCGAGCCTGTATTCGAGGAGCCGGAAATACACGCACGGCCGACACCGTTATAAGCCGACCAGGCCGTAGATCAACCAGCCGCCCAGCGCCGCCGGTATCAGGCCGAAGAGTACCCAAAGCCCGTCGCGCCCCGCCAGCCCGAGGCTGATCAGCGCAATACCGCCACCCGGCGCGGCGGCGGCGAACGGCAGGATCTCGAGCGGCGGCATGCACAGCGCGAGCACCACGAACAAAAGCCCGAGCACGCGCGCGGCCGCGCCCTCGACCAGCCAGGGCAGACGCGGTTTGACCAGACGATCGATACGCCGGGTCCAGGGCCGCACCCGTTCGGCCACCCGCGTATAACGGGTCCGGCGGATCGACAGCGCGCGCAGCTTTTTCGGCAGCCACGGGCAGCGCTTGCCGAAGACGAGCTGGATCGACACGAGCGCGATCGACGCGCCACAGACCGTCGGCACCCCGGGCACCGCGCCCGTGGGCAGAATCGCGATCAGCGCCAGGATCAGCGTCAGCGGCGCATAGCCCCGCTCGCCGATGGTCGCCAGCACTTCTCCGAGCGTGAGTCGTTCGCTGGTGCCGCTGGATTCGAGAATCTCCAGCAGCGTGGTGAGCGTGATGCCGCGTTCCACGGATGTCGCCGTACGAAAATCGAGCCGCGAACGGTATCACGCCACATCACGCGTGAATGCCGGCTGAGCTTGTGGCGTCCGATAACGGCAATTATTGTAAGACACATACATATCCCGACCTCCCGATTCATGGAACACAAACAACTGGGCTCGACCGGCACGCGGGTCTCGCCGCTGTGTCTCGGCACAATGACCTACGGCACGCCGGAATGGCGGGAATGGGTACTCGACGAGGCGTCCAGCCGGCCGTTCATCAAGAAAGCGCTGGATAACGGCATCAACTTCTTCGACACCGCCGACATGTACTCCAAGGGCGAATCCGAGCGCGTGGTGGGCAAGGCGCTCACCGACTACGCCGATCGCGAGGATTTCGTCCTGGCGACCAAGGTCTACAATCCGATGGGCGACGGGCCGAACAACCGCGGCCTGTCGCGCAAGCACATCATGCACGCAATCGATGCATCGCTTGCCCGGCTGGGCGCCGATCATGTCGATCTCTACCAGATCCATCGCTTCGACTACGACACGCCGGTCGAAGAGTTCATGGAAGCGCTGCACGACGTGGTCAAGGCCGGCAAGGCGCGCTATATCGGCGCTTCCTCGATGTATGCCTGGCAGTTCGCCAAATGCCAGGAAATCGCCGCGAGAAACAGCTGGACCCGGTTCGTGACCATGCAGCCGATGTACAACCTGGTCTATCGCGAGGAAGAACGCGAGATGCTGCCGCTGTGTGCCGATCAGGGCGTCGGGGTGATCCCGTGGAGCCCGCTGGCCCGGGGCGTGCTCGCCGGCAAGACCCAGGGCACGGGCGGCCAGTCCAAGCGCTCGCAGACCGACCAAATGACCGAGAAATGGAAGCTCGGCGCGGCCGAGTCGGACGATTCAATCGTGGGCGCTCTACGCGAAGTCGCCGAAGCCCGCGGCGTATCCATGGCCCAGATCGCGCTCGCGTGGGTGGCCGCGCATCCGCAGGTGACCGCGCCGATCGTGGGCGCGAGCAAGCAGCGCCATCTCGACGATGCCGTCGCGGCGATGGACATCGCCCTCACCGAGGACGAAAAGTCGAAGCTGGAAGCGCCTTATGCGCCCCACCGGATCGCCGGGCACGAATAGCGGTTAGAACTTCCTAACCGCCGACGGCGGCCCGAACCTTATGGAGCAGGCTCTGGGTGGGAAAACCGTCGGCGATCATCCCGTGCGCGCCTTGAAAGGCGCGCACCGCCTTTCGCGTATTCGGCCCGACGATGCCGTCCGGCGCGCCGCTGCCATAACCCAGGATGTTCAGGTCGCGTTGCAGGGTGCGCACCTGATCGCGCGACAGGCTCTTCTCGGCGCGCGGCCAGGATTGCCGCACGCCGGGCGCGCCGACGATCCGATCGGATAGCAGCCCGACCGCCAGCGCATAGCTGGTGGCGTTGTTGTAGCGCAGGATCACGCGGAAGTTCGGCCCCACCATGAAAGCCGGCCCCGAGGCGCCGGCCGGCGCGATGATGGCCGCCGAATCGAAATCCGGCAGGCCGCGGGCATCGATCGCCTGCACGCCTTGCGCGCGCCAGGCGGCGGTCGACTTGCGGGTTTCGCCGCCGACTTGGGCGTAATCGAAGCCGGCCGGCAGCACCGCCTCGCGACCCCAGGGCTGGCCCGTCCGCCAGCCGTTTTCGGCCAGATAATTGGCGGTCGAGGCCATGGTATCGGGGATCGAGCCCCAGATGTCGCGCCGGCCGTCGCCGTCGGCGTCCACGGCGTAAGCCAGAAAACTGGTGGGCAGGAACTGCGTGTTACCCATCGCGCCGGCCCAGGAGCCGCGCATCTCGGACCGGCTGATATCGCCGGCGGCGAGGATCTTGAGCGCCGCGTAGAGCTGGTTCTCGGCAAACGATTCGCGGCGCCCGTCGTAGCCGAGCGTGGCCAGCGCATCGATCGTTTCGTAGTTGCCGAAGTTGGCGCCGTAATTGCTCTCGATGCCCCAGATCGCGACGATCACCGCACCCGGCACGCCGTAGCGTGCGGCCACCCGATTCGCCGTATTTCGATAGGTGGCGAGCTTGTCGCGGCCATGCACGATCCGCGTAGGCGATACCGCGGTGTCCAGATAGTCCCAGATTGCGCGGTTGAACTCCGGCTGACGGTGATCGAGCTCGATCACGTGCGGCAAGAACTCGACATCGGCGAAGGCGCTATTCAGGGTCGCGTCGGATACGCCCTGGGCCTGCGCGCGCCGCACGAAACCGGCGACCCAGCGCGCGAAGCCGGCGGCGTCGCGGCCGTCGACGCCGGCCGGCGCGCTCTGCCCGGCGCGGCTCTCAGCGCCGCCGCTCGCGGGCCGGCTCCGGCCGTTGTTCTGTGAGGTCGCGTTCGCGGTTGGCGAATTTGCCGTCCCCGTGCTGCTCCGGTTGGCGGCCGGGGCATGGGTGGCGCAGCCGGCCAGAGCCGCGATCAAGGGCAGGGCGACACGGGGGGCCAATCGGTACTTCATGTAGCAGGGCGCGGTCTTGAAGGTGACGCCTAGACTACCTGACCG
>NZ_DASSKM010000075.1:0-14007 GCF_035690525.1 Salinisphaera sp. | reverse complement strand
CGCCGCGCCCGTCATCCGCGACGGTGACGGTGAGCCAGCCGTCGCCCAGCCGCAGCGCCACCTCGATGGCGCCTGGCCGAGCCTCGGGGAAGGCATGTTCAGCGCTGTTGGCGATCAGTTCGTTGATGATCAACGACAATGGGATCGCGCTTTCGAGATCGACATGGATCGGGGCGGTATCGGCGTCGAGCCGAATCTCGGTGACGGCGTCGGCATAGAACGCGCTCAGATTCTCACACAGTTCGCCGACGTAGCCGTCGAGTTCGATTTCACGCGGGTGGCCCGAGCGGTACAAGTGATTGTGGATACGCCCGAGCAACGACACACGATCGTTCACGGTACGAAAACGAGCCTGCGCCGCCGGATCGCCGAGACGCCGGGTTTCGATGGTGAGCAGATTGCTCACGACCTGGAGATTGTTCTTGACCCGGTGATTGAGTTCGTCGAGCAGCGTGCTCTTGTCTTCGAGCGCACGGGCGAGCCGGTGCTCGGCATCACGCCGTTCAAGCCCTAAAGCGAGCACGTTCGCGATCGCCTGCAAAAAAGCGGTGTCGTGGGAATCGAAGCGCGTGTCGTCGACGGTATCGGCTTCGAGCACGCCGAACGGCCGCCCGTGCCCTTGGATGATGACGTTGATCGCGCGCTCGACGCCATGATCGGCCAACAACTGCGGCGTACGAAAACGCGCCTCCTCGGAGAGATGGTTGGCGAGGACCGGCTCGCCGCAATACAGCGCATACCCTGCCGGCGACTCGACTCCGGCGCCGACGGTCGCCCGGCCGACCACGCCTTCACGCCAGCCGACCCCGGCATAGACGAGAAAATCGTTCGTGCGTTCGCGATATTCGAGCACTTTCGCCAAAAACGAGCGCACGCCTTGGGCCGCGACCTCCGAAGCTTTGTGCGCCACCTCGGCAAAGCGGTGCGATTCCAACGCGTACAACCCCATTTCCGACACCAGCGACTGCTGGCGCAGGCGGTATTCAAGCTCTTCTTTCTCCATTTCCATGCTCATCCCATACTTTCCCGCAATTCCAATTGGCCGACGGCCGGCGACACACCGTATGGTGACGCCATGACTTCATCCATTTCATCCGGAGTTCGCTCATGAGCCGCGCTATCTCCATCAACGCCATCGACGCCGCCGAGGCCACGATCGATGCCCATATCTTTACCCCGGACGACGGCGGCCGCGCCTGGCCCGCGGTTGTACTGTTCACCGACATCGGCGGCCTGCGCGCCTGTTATCACGACAAGGCCCAGACCATCGCCGACGACGGCTATGCCGTGCTCATGCCCAACGTCTATTATCGCGATCAGGCCGGGCCGGTGGTGCCGGCGGGCAAGTCGTTCCGCGACGACGATGTACGGCCGACGCTGTTCGAATACGCCGGCCACTTGACCCCGGAAGCCCAGGCCCGCGATTTCGAGGCGCTGGTGGCCACCATCGATGCCGAGCCCGAGTTCGCCGGCGGCCCGATCGGCGTGGTCGGTTACTGCATGACCGGCGCGTTCGCCCTGCGCATGGCCGCGCGCCACGCCGAGCGCGTGGCCGCCGTGGCCGGCTTCCACTCGGCCCGCCTGGCGGCACAGGACGACGACAACAGCCCGCTCGGCCTCGTCGATAGGATCAAGGCCCGGGTGTTTCTCGGCCATGCCGACGGCGACGAATTGATGCCGCCCGAGCAGATCGGCGCGCTCGACCGGGCGCTGGCCGCCGCGGGCGTGGACTTCACCACCGAATTGTTCGCCGGCGCGGGGCACGGTTTTACCGCCGCGGACGCACCGGTCTACAACGAAGCGGCCGACGCACGGCATTACAAGCGGCTGTCCACGCTGTTCGAGGAAACACTGAGTTGATATCCGGATGCCGGGCGGGCCACACCGCCGTCGACGTGGCTAGCGCCCGCCCGACACCTCACCGACTCGGCAGTACCGCCCGCCTCGCGAATAGCGGCGACCACGGACTGCGCGGGCCCCTCGCTATGCCCGGAACCGTCGGCAGCGAGCCGCCGGTGACCAGCGCCATGCCCGCGCCCGATTCGGGCCGATCTTTTGTATTCGTCATTTTGCCTGTCTATATCTGATACTTTGCTCCGCAGACTGACACGAACAAAGTAGGGATCGCCCGCCGACCCGGGAAACCCACTAGGCTGGGAAATCCACTAAAATCGTGTATCGCGCATTCGACGAGCGAGGCTTTATATGAACCCGACCCGGGAACCGACCTGCCGCGTCGTGCGCGCCGGCGATACCGTCACCGGCAAACAGGCGCTGGACTACAACGTGGGCATATCCGCTGAATCGGCGGGCGCGACCGGCATCCACATGCAGATCGTGACCATCCCGCCGGGCGCGCGCGCCAAGGCGCACCGGCACGAGTACCACGAAACCGCGATCTACGCGCTCGACGGCGTCTCGCACTGCTGGTACGGCGACCAGCTCGAACACCACGCGGTGGTTCGGCCCGGCGATTTTTTCTATATCCCGGCCAATGTGCCGCATCTGCCCTACAACCCGAGCGACAGCGAGACCGTTCGCGCCGTGATCGCGCGCACCGACCCGAACGAGCAGGAAAGCGTGGTGCTGATGCCCGAGCTGGAGACCGGCGCGGCCGAATAAAGCGTCCGGCGGCGCCTGTCCGAGGCGCTGGCCGCCGGCTCGGGCGAGCAGGATCTCTCGGCGCTGGCCGAAGCTGCGCGCCGCGGCGCGCATCTCGACGACTGATCGCCTCAGCGCCTGCTCGAAGGTCGCGCCGCTCTCGGCGAGCGATTCGCCCGCGGATTTGCGATAATAACGGCGCCGGCTCGAGCCGGCGCTTTTATTCGGGCGATGCCAGCCGATCGCCACGGCCCATTCGAGGTGTGGTCATGGATATCACCAAATCGAGCCCGCTGTCCCGCCTGTTCGGCGGCGGCTCGCCGTTCGAGGCGCTGTCGGAGCACATCCGTCAGGTCGACCGCGGCGCGGACCTGCTGATCAACTTCTTCCAGGCCAGCTCCGACGGGGACTGGGACCGCGCGCGCGGACTTTATCGCGAAATCTCGGACTGCGAACACACCGCCGACGATCTCAAGGACCGCATCCGGCTGAATCTGCCGAACACCCTGTTCCTGCCCATCTCGCGCTCCGATCTGCTCGAGTTGGTCGAGGCGCAGGACAAGATCATCAACAAGATCAAGGATATCGCCGGACTCATGACGGGCCGGCGCATGCAGTTTCCGGCGGTGCTGCTGTCCTCGATCAACGACTATATCCAGGTCACCATCGACACCGTGCATCAGGCCCGCGAGGTGCTCGAGGAGCTCGACGAACTACTAGAGTCCGGCTTTGGCCGCAATATCTCCGAGGTGATCGAGGATATGGTGGTCGAGCTCGGCAAGCTGGAAAAACGCGCCGACGAGGAACAGGTCGCGATCCGGCATCGCCTGCTGGAACAGGAAGCCGAGCTGCCGCCGCTGGAAGTGATATTCCTCTATCAAATCATCGATTGGATCGGCACCGTCTCCGACCGCGCCGAGCGCGTCGGTTCGCGTCTGCAGATCATGATGGCGCGCTGATTCGCGCGTTCGTGTATATCGGTCGGCCGAATAGATCGTGACGGGGTGAAGCGCTACACTGCGGCTCCGCCGCCCGCTGCGCTGGGTGCTGTCAAAGCCAAGGGATTTGAATGTCGATGATCGCTCAGCACGCGGAGCTCTATCTGGCTCTGGCGTGCCTATTCGGCTTTTTCATGGCCTGGGGTATCGGGGCCAACGACGTGGCCAACGCCATGGGCACGTCGGTCGGCTCCGGCGCGATCAAGCTCTGGCACGCCGTGCTGATCGCCGGCATCTTCGAATTCCTCGGCGCCTGGCTGGCCGGCGGCGAGGTCACCGAGACCATCAGCAAAGACCTGATCCGGCCCGAGATTTTCGCTGCCGATCCGCATGTGCTGGCGACCGGCATGCTGGCTGCCCTGCTCGGCGCGGCCACGTTTTTGGTGTTCGCCTCGCTGCGCGGGCTGCCGGTGTCCACCGGGCAGTCGATCATAGGCGGCATTCTCGGTTTCGCCCTGGTCGCGGCCGGTCCGGACCCGGTCAATTGGAGCGAGATCGTCTCGATCGTGATCAGCTGGATCGTATCGCCGATCATCGCCGGCGCGATCGCCTTCGTACTGTTCGAATCCATCCGCCGGCTGATCCTGTCGCAGACCAATCCGGCCGAGGGCGCGCGCCGCTATATGGCGTACTACGTGTTCCTGGCCGCGTTCGTGATCTGCCTGGTCACGCTGGAAAAAGGCCTGTCGCACATCGGGCTCCACCTGTCGCTGGCCGAAAGCATCGGCGGCGCGCTCGTGCTCGGCCTGATCGCCGCCATGATCAGCCGTGTGCTTTTGCGGCGCATCGACCTCATGCCCGAGGCCGCGGCCACCGATCGTTATCGCAACGTCGAACGCGTGTTCGGCTATGCCCAGATCTTCACCGCCGCGACCATGGCCTTCGCCCACGGCTCCAATGACGTGGCCAACGCCATCGGCCCGGTGGCCGCGGTGGTCAACGTGGTCGAGGACCCGCGGCACATCGGCGGCCAATCCGAATTGGCGGGCTGGGTACTGGTACTCGGCGGCGCCGGTATCGTATTCGGGCTGGCCACCTACGGCCACAAGGTAATGCGCACCATCGGCGCGGGCATCACTGAGCTTACGCCGACCCGCGGATTCTCGGCCGAACTGTCGGCCGCCACGACCGTGGTGCTGGCCACTTGGTTCGGGATTCCGGTCTCCACCACGCAGACGCTGGTCGGCGCGGTGCTGGGCGTGGGCCTGGCCCGCGGCATGCGCGCGCTGGATTTGTCGGTGCTGGGCAGCGTGTTCACCGGCTGGCTGCTGACCGTGCCGGGCGCGGCCGTATTCGCCGCTGTGTACTACTTCATTCTGCGCGCTGTTATCGGCTAATCACCGCCGCCGCGGTTCAGAAACGCGAGCGCGGGCGAATACCCGCGCCCGGTTCGGCGCCGCCGGCCGAATCGGGCGGGGTCGCGCTCATTGCGGGTCGGACTCTTCGGCGTCGAAGTCGATGTCTTCGGCGCACTTGGCAATGTTGTCGGCGACGAATGCGCCGCGTTGGCCCATCGGTTTGTTGCCGCTGATGGTCGTGTCCTCGGCGGTCTGGAACTCGAGCTGGGCGTTGATTTCGCCGCCGACGAGCATGATCAGGATCGTGATGTAGAGCCAGGTCAGCACCACCACCACGGCGCCGATCGAACCGTAGGTCGCGGAATAAGAATCCGAAAACGCCAGATAGACCGAGAAGGCCAACGAGCCGATGATCCAGAATACGGTCACAATGGCCGCACCCACGAATACCCAGCGCCATTTGGGCCGTGCCCGGCTCGGCGCATAACGATACATGCCGGCGATCCCGAGCATGAGCAACAGCGCGCCGGCGCCGAGCCCGATGCCGCGGCCGATCGCCACGGCCAAGCCGCTGGCGCCCAGGGCGGCGAAGATAATCGGGATGCCCGCCGCCAGCAGCGCGACTCCAATCAGGCCCAGGATGAGGGCCAAGGTCAACGCTAACGAGATGAGCGTGGTGACGATCAGATTACGTGATTCCTTTTCTGCGTAGACCACGTTGAGCGCGGTCATCAGCGCGGTGGTGCCGCGGCGCGCGCTCCACAGCGCCAGGGACAAGGTGAATAGCGCGGCCACGCCCAGCGATGCCGGCGGCCGATCGGCGATCTGGACCATCTGGCCGGTGACGGTGCGGATCACGTCCGGCGGCAAAAGACCGGACAATCCTTGCATCTGGGTGATGGCGTTATGGGGGTCGAAGAACAAGCCGTAAATGGCTACGAACGCCGCGATTCCGGGGAAGATCGCGAGCAGCCCGTAAAACGAGGCCCCGGCGGCGATGAGCGACAGGTTGTTGTCGGAAAACGCGTGGAACACGCGCAACAGCACGTCTTTCCAGCCCAACAGCGGAATATGCAACGGCGTGTGCGCGCGCCGGCCGCGGCCGTCTTGTAAAACGGCTTGCCTCGAGCGCATTGTCTGCGCGTTTTTGCGAAACACCATGGCCCTGGGTCGGTAAACCTCGTTACCCGAGTATACGCAGGTCAGCGGCCGGCCGCGGTCGCTACTTTAGCCCCGTGCGGCGCAACGGGCGCGAGGCGCTCGGCGCGTCGTCGTCCCAGGTGAGTTCGCGATAACGTTCGACGTCGTCGCCAAAAAACGGATACTTCACGATTTCGAAATACGGCGAATAATCGAAATCGCGCGGCGTGATCAGCCGCCCGTTGCGCTGATGAAAGATCATCTCGCCGTCCGGCCCGCGGTGTATGGTGGGCAGAATCGGATAGCGCACGCTGGCGAATGCGTTGGCCAGCAGGGTCGAGCAAATCGCGCGCACCATGTCGCCGTGGCCGGCCTCGAACAAAGTCGAGCGCCAGTGTCGCGGCAACAGGCCATAGGGGTAGAAAAAACGCAGCAGATCGAAAATCTGACGCGTGTCGTAGGGGGTGTCCAGGCGGGCGCAGACATAACGCAGCACCGCGGCCCGATCGGTCGCGGTCAGATCCCGCGGCCGACAGATGCGCAAGTGCTCGCCGCGATAGCGTGCGACCGGCGTCAGATGCACGCCTTCGCCCATCTCGGCTTCGAGCAGCAATTGAGTCGCCTCCACCCAGCCCGCCCGGCGAATCGCCGCGCGCGCCGTGTCGTCTTCGATATCGCCGGCACGGCCGAGATAGATGGCGGCATGGCTCCAGGAACTGAGCGTCACGCTCTGGATCACGCCGGACACCCGGCTGCGGCCCTCGACCAGCAACACGTCGGCCGGCCGCAGATGCTCGCACAGGCGGTCGAAATCGGTGCGCGGAGCCGGCCTCGGTTGGACATCCTGGGCCAACCAACGGCCAAACCAACGCATCAGCCGGCGCCGCGCGCCGGCCCACGAATAGCGATCGCCCTCGTTCATCTCCCTGATTTTATGCCCGCCGGCCCAGGCTTGCACGCGTGTTTGCGATGAGGGCTGCAAAACTCACGGCTGATGTCGTCGTGTTCGATACCGTGCTGATTTGCTCCGACAGCCTGCCCGACGGCCAGAAGGCGCTGCCTTGTTCAACCCCTTCAGTTTCGCCTTCTACGTTTTATTTGCGTTCATCTGCGGATAAAACAAAAACTCCCGGACGACGCCCCGGGACTTGGTTCGTCACGCTGGTATAGTGAAATCTTTAGCTCGCCAACGCCGTCAGCCCGCCGCGCTGACCGGTTTCGTCGGTTTCGCGCGAGAGGTTGATGGCGCTGATGATGGCCTTCATCGACGCCGATAGCGTATCGGCGTCCTCGGCCACGGCCGGGATACGGATGGTGCCGGCCTTGAGTTGGACGAAGGCGATCGCCTCGGCGTCCGAGCCGGTCGACAGCGCATGCTCGGCGTAGTCGGCGATCGCGATATGGTCGCCGGTGTAGTCGTTCCAGGCATGGACGAAGGCCGACAATGGGCCGTTGCCCGCGCCGTCGAGCGTGAACCGGTGGCCGTCCTGGGCCAGCGTCACCGAGACCTTCTGGCCTTCGCCGGCGCGACGCACGCTGTAGTCCACCAGCGAGATCGGATGCGACCGGTCAAAATGCCTGAACAACAGATCGCGGATCGCGGCCGAACCCAATTCGCCGGTGATCTTCTCGCTTTCGCGCTGTACGTGCGGCGCCAGCGCGAGCATCATCCAGCGCGGCAGGTTGATGCCGTAGTCGCGCTCCAGCAGGAACGCCATACCGCCCTTGCCGGACTGGCTGTTCACCCGGATCACGGCTTGATAGTCGCGCCCGATATCGCGCGGATCGATGGCCAGATAGGCCACCTGCCAGGGCTCGTCCGCGCCCTGCTTGCGCAGCGACTTGCGGATCGCGTCCTGGTGGCTGCCGGAGAACGCGGTGTAGACCAGTTCGCCGACCCAGGGGTGGCGTGGATGCAGGCCGATGCCGGTGCACTCGTGGACCACCTTGATGATCTCATCGGGATCGGACAAATCCAGCTCGGGATCGACGCCCATGCCGTAGAGATTCATCGCCAGCACGACGATGTCCATGTTGCCGGTGCGCTCGCCGTTGCCCAACAGCGTGCCTTCGACGCGCTGGGCGCCCGCCAGCATGGCCAGTTCGGCCGCGGCCAGCGCGCCGCCGCGGTCGTTGTGGGTATGCACCGACACGATCACCGCATCGCGGTTCTTGATGTGCTGGCAGAAATACTCGATCTGATCGGCGTGATGATGCGGGCCGACCTGCTCCACCGTGTTCGGCAGATTGAAGATGATGCGGTCCTCGGGTGTGGGTCGCCAGACATCCATCACCGCCTCGCAGATGCGCACCGCGAAATCCGTCTCGGTCTGGGAAAAGCTCTCCGGCGAATATTCCAGGCGCCAATGCGCGTCCGGCCGCGCCTCGGCGTTGGCTTTGACGCGCTCGGTGCCCTTGACCGCGATATCGATGATGCCGTCCTGATCCATCTCGAACACGCGCTCGCGCTGGATCGTGGAGGTCGAATTGTAGAGATGAATGATCGCCTTCGACACGCCTTCCAGCGCCTCGAACGTCTTGTCGATCAGATGATCGCGGCATTGGGTAAGCGCGGCGACGGTGACATCCTCGGGGATTTGGTCCTCGTCGATCAGCCAGCGCACGAAGTCGTAGTCCGGCGCGCTCGCCGAGGGAAAGCCGACCATGATTTCCTTGACCCCGATATCGACCAGCAACTTCCACAGCTTCTGCTTCTGTTCGACCGTCATCGGTTCGAGCAACGCCTGATTGCCGTCGCGCAGGTCCTCGCTCACCCAGATCGGCGCGCGGGTGATCTCGCGCTCGGGCCAGCTACGGTTGAAGCCGGTGACACGCGGCGCCGGCTTGTACTTGCGATGGTCGAATCGGGACATGACGAAACTCCGGGCGGATATAAACACCGGCCACGGCCGGCACAGCCCCATGATACGCCGGCCGGCGCAGCAGATGATTGCTAACTATGGCGCAGTAGCGGCGTATCGAGATATATTATTTCTTGTTAAGCCAAATTTTTAGAATAAAATAGCTCCATTATGGCCGACAGCCGCAACAGCGAGTTTCCCGATCGCTTCGACCGCCGGATCCTGGAGATCCTGCAGACCGAGGGCCGGATCAGCAATCAGGCGCTGGCCGAACGGGTGAATCTGTCGCCCTCGCCTTGTCTGCGGCGGGTACGGGCCTTGGAAGCGGCCGGTCTGATCGCCGGCTACCGCGCCGTAATCGACGATCGCAAGCTCGGCTACGGCCTCAACGTGGTGCTGATGATCCGCATGGATCAGCACACGCCGGAACGCTTCGAGGAATTCGAAGCGCGCGTCGCCGAGCTGCCGGAAGTCCGCGAGTGTCTTTTGATCACCGGCCAGGAAGCCGAATATCTGCTGCGGGTCTCGGCGGTCGACATGGACGACTATCAGCGTCTGCTGCTGACCCACATCACACGCATTCCGGGCGTGTCGGGCGTGCATTCGAGCTTCGTGCTGCGCCGCGTGCTGCACGACCGCGTGTTGCCGCCGCGCACGGTGTAATACCAACCCTCATAAAGATTGGTCGATCTCCATGAAGCCAGAATTCGTCCGCAAATGAACGCCAATAAACGCGAATGAAAGAGAGAAAAGCGCATAAGCGCGTCTTATTCGCGTGCATTTGAGGACTGTTTTTGGCCGGTAGGTTATTGCTTTTGCAGGTTGGTATAAGACACGTATCGCCGGCGCTCTTCCTCGCTCAAGCGCCGGAGAAGGTCAGCCCCTCGAGCAGGGCCGTCAGCCGCGTGAATGCGGCCTTCTTGGTCATGGGCGGCGCCGGATTGCCCGGATAGACGCCGGGATTCGTGCCGTAGACGATCAGATCGATGGCGTAGCAGCGCCCGCGCACGACCCCGCGATAGGCATGGCGCAACAAATAGTGATTCATGCCCGCGTCGGCGGTGTCGCGCCGTTTGAAGCGCACCCCGTCGATCACGACCTCCGACACCGCGCCGGCGTGGCCGTCGTCCGGCAGCGCACAGTGGTGCAGCGCCTGGCTGTCGTCGCTCACGCCGAGCCGGAACTCGGCGGTGGTCAGCTTGTTCGACTCCGGCAGCGTCAGCGTCAGCAAACCTTCGCCGGGCACGCTTTTCGCGGCATCCGGGTTCCAGCGCTGTTGCATAAAATAGCCGCTCTCGAAGCCGTGGCTGGCCTTGAGCGAAGCCGGATAGACCATCGCCACATCGTACGCGGCGCTGTCGAAGCGCGCCGCGCCCAGCCCCTTGTTTTCCGGCGCGTGGGCGCAGGCGGCCAATAACGTCAACAAGGCGCCGGCCGCCAGCCCGCGCGCGCCGATCCGGGTGTTGTCCACGATGCGCTCCTCTTCAATGCCGGCGATCCGCGTATGCGCGTGTCGACCGACTTTCCTGTATACTACACGATTCCTTTCCCGCCACCGATCCACGCTTGGAGTTTCATGACCCAGGTCGAGGCCATGTTCGAGCGCTACGGGCCGAAATACCGTCTGTATGTAACCGTTACGGTGCTGCTCGGCCTGGTTGCGCTCGGCATGTCGATCACGATCGTCAATGTCGCCACACCCTACATCAAGGGTGCGTTCGGCATGAGCGCGTCCCAGGTGCAATGGCTGTCGACCGGTTTTCTGGCGGCGACCACGGTCACGCTGCTGATTTCGCCGTGGCTGATGTCGGCGTTCGGCCAGCGCAAGACCTACATCGGCCTGCTGATCGTATTCATCGCCGCGTCGCTCATGGGCGGCTGGGCCACCGGTATGGGCATGATCATCGCCGCCCGCGTGCTCCAGGGCGCGATGACCGGCGTGATCCGGCCGGTCGCGCTGGAGGCGCTGTTCATGGTCTATCCGCCGGAAAAACGGGGGCTGGCGACCGCCATCTACGGCATGAGTCTCGGGCTACCGCTGACGCTGGCCAGCGTGGTCGGCGGTTATCTGGTCGATCAGTTCAACTGGCGCTACGTGTTCTTCATCGTACTGCCGGTATGCGCCGCCGCCATTTTCATGGGGTTGATCTTTTTGCCCGATCGCGAGGAAAGCGGACGGCGGCCGAAGCTCGACTGGATCGGCGCGAGTGTGCTGTTCGTGTCGATCTTCGCCGCGCTGGCCGCTATCGCCAACGGCCAGCGCTGGGACTGGACCAACGGCACCATCCACTTACTGGAGGCGATCGCGATCGCGGGCGCGCTGTTCTTCATCTGGTGGGAGCCGCGTCAGGAGCGGCCGATTCTGGACCTGGACATCTTCAAGACCCGCGAATTCCTGGCCGGATCGATCGTGCTGTTTCTGTTCGGCGGCGCGTTCTACGGCGTGATGTATCTGCTGCCGCAGTTCATGGACGCGATTCTGGGCTACAGCCCGATCACCTCCGGCGAACTGTTCGTGCCCTCGACATTCGTGCTGGCCGTGCTGGTGCCCCTGGTCGGCAGATTCAGCGATCGGATTCCCACGCACTGGCTCACCGTGCCGGCGCTGGCGGTCACCGCGTTCGCGACCTGGCGCTTCGCCCAGGCCGATTGGAGCAGCTCGTATTTCTATCTGACGATGTCGATGGCGCTGCTCGCGATCGGCATGGCGACCGTGCCGCCGCCGACGCTGTCGCGCTCGATCGGCTCGCTGCCGCCGCGCCTGATCGGTTACGGCTCGGGCGCGATCAACTTTGCCCTGCAACTCGGCGGCGCCTTCGGCACGGTCGCGCTGGTGGCGATGATCGACCGCCGCACCGCCGTGCACAGCGCCCATCTCACCTACCAGGGCCTCACGCCGGGCAATCCGATGGCGCGCGAGGCGTTGCGCTACTACGGCAACGTCGTGGAGCGCACCGGCACCTCGCAGGTGTACCGGGACGCCGCGGCGCAGCATTTGTTATCCAAGGTCGACGCCACCTGGGCGACCATTTATGCCTATCAGGATTGTTTTCTCATGGTCGCCGCCGCGCTGGCGGCGGTGATTGTGCCGTCGTATCTGCTGTCCCGCTGGGGGCAACAGCGGGCGGCGGCCCGCGCCGTCCGGGCCGAATGACCGTTTTCGTCACCATCCAAGCACATTATGGCCGATTCCAAAGACAATGACTCCGCTCGCGAGAAGACGCAGTCCGGGTCGCCGCGCAAGCGTCAACTCAAGCGCATCGCGATCGTCATCGCCGCGGTGGTGATCGTGATCTGGCTGGCGTTCTGGCTGTACCACCGCTTCACCCACGTCAGCGCGAGCGATGCCCGGGTGGCCTCGCACGAGATCACCGTATCGTCGCGCCTGGGCGGCCGGGTGACCGGCTTCGATCTGATCGAGGGCGACGAACTGTCCCGGGGCGACAAGATCGCGCAGCTCTACAGCAAGCCCGACAAGCTCCAGCTCGAGCAAATCAGCGCCCGGATCGCCAACATCAAGGCCCAACTCGAACTGGCCAAAGCGCAGATCGCGGGCGGCGTTAAATCGGCCAAGGCGACGCTGGCGGCGGACATAGCGGCCATGCACGCCGCGAAAACGCGTATGCAAAAGGCCCACGACAACTACGTACGGGCCGAGAATCTGTACCAGGCGCATGGCGGCACCGAAAAGCAGCGCGATATCTATCACTACGACTACCAGGCCGCCCAGGCGGAATACAAGAAGGCCCAAAGCCAGGTGCAACAGGACCGGGTGGCCGTGGCCAACGCCAAGACCGGCCTGCTAGCCGGGGCAAAAATCACCAACCCGAACGTGCTGACCACCCGGCTCAAGCAGGCCAAGGCCAAGCGCGCGCGCCAACAGAACACGATCGACGATCTGGCCGTGCGGAGCCCCATCCACGGCATCGTCGACAAGACCTTCATCGAGGAAGACGAATATATCTCGGCCGGCCAGCCGATCCTGATGATGCACGACCCGAACGATGTCTGGATCAGCGCCAATATCAAGGAAACCGCGATCAGCGATCTCGCGGTCGGCCAGCCGGTGGCCATTCATGTCGATGCCTGGCCGGATATTACGTACAAGGGCCACGTCCAGGTCATCGGCGGCGCGGCGACCAACCAGTTCGCCCTGCTGCCCAATCCGAACCCGTCCGGCAACTTCACCAAGGTCACGCAGCGCATTCCGGTACGCATCGCAATCGATCAGGGGCCGAAAACCAGGCTCGCGCCCGGCATGATGGTCGAGGTGGACATCGATATCACCGGCAACGGCACCACCGATCAGCGCGCCCAGCAGACGCCGATCAAGACGCGCAGCGAACAGATTCCGCCCGCCGGCGACGCGAAAACGCGGTAGCGCGGCGGCTTTGAACCACGGCGCGCGGCCCGCCGTGTAGACTGCGCGGATCGACTTCGGGGTGCGGCGATCATGGGCAACGACAACCCCTTTCACTGGCTCGGCGAACAGATCGGCTGGCTGCTACGCCTGATCGTGGACGGCCTGGCGTGGATACTCACGCACATCGGCGACGCGTTCTCCAGTTTCTATCACGGTCTTGGCGAAGCGCTGGGTATTTCGCCGACGCTGACCTCGCTGATCGTGCTGCTGATCGGCCTGGCCCTGCTGCTCTCGGGGCTGCGCTCGCTGTTCGCCCGCCGCTTGTTTGCCGCCGCGATCGCGGGCATTCCCGGCATCGCGATCCTGAGCTGGCTGATTCAGTAGCCGTAGCCGGGCGCCGGCATCGTGGCCGCCGTATGCCGCGTAGGATTGGATCACTCCCCACGCGATAATCCGATACCGATGACCGACAAACACATCCTCATCCAAGGCGGTGGCCGCGGCCTCGGTCTGGCCCTGGTCCGGCGCCTTCTCACCGATTCGACGACCCGCCTCACCGCCACCGCGCGCGAGCCGCAAGCCAGCGAAGATCTGGTCGCCCTGCACGCGGCATACGGCGGCGACCGGTTGGCGCTGCAAGCGCTCGACATCACCGACGAAAAGAGCATCGCAGCCGCACGCGGCGCGGTCGGCGCGCGCCATGAGCGCCTGGATTTGATGATCACCTGTGCCGGATTGTTGCACGA
>NZ_DASSKM010000074.1:0-6625 GCF_035690525.1 Salinisphaera sp. | reverse complement strand
TCCGGACAGTTCCGGACAGTTCCGGACAGTTCCGGACAGTTCCGGACAGTTCCGGACAGTTCCGGACAGTTCCGGACAGTTCCGGACAGTTCCGGACAGTTCCGGACAGTTCCGGACAGTTCCGGACAGTTCCGGACAGTTCCTCCCAGTTCCGGACAGTTCCGGACAGTTCCGGACAGTTCCTCCCAGTTCCGGGGACAGTATACTTAACTCTCGCTCCGCGTCCTCCCATGTTTGAGCTATGCTCAATCGTGGTGTATAGGCGAGTTTGAAACAGGCGGCGTATCCGGCTGGAATGGAAGTCCCGCCAACCACCCAGCCATGAAGGATACGCCATGGGCTACGATACGCATGAGCCCGAAACAAGACCAGCAACCGGCATCGACGACCCGCTTACCGATCTCTTGCGCCGCGGCGCACGCGACTTGCTGAGACAAGCAGTGGAAGCCGAGCTACAAACCTTTCTGAACGATACCGTGGAATTCGGGAGAATTCGGGGGAGGAGAATTCAGAATTCGGGGGACAGTATACTTAATTCTCACTCCGGCCAGCGCGCGGCCCCATCACTTCGAGATCCCCCTGGTGACCGAATCGACGCGTAAATAATCGAGGCGCCGTTGAGTTCGGGCCGACGGCGCTCGGCGATCGTGCACGCGACCGGATTTGCGTGGCCGGCGCCGGAGCGTCGGTGGTAGAGTCTGGCGTTTAGGCATGCCATGCGACGTGGGCCCGGTTCCGCCGCAATCGTGAGCGGCTGGCGAATATTCGGTCGACCAGCACCAGCACAGGCCGCGTGGCTCGCAAAAAGGAGAACAGGCGATGTCGTATACCCCGCCGGAGAGCCGCTACGAGTCGATGGTCTACCGCCGCTGCGGGCGGTCCGGGTTGAAGCTGCCCGTGGTCTCGCTCGGACTGTGGCACAACTTCGGCGAGGATACGCCGCATGAGACCAAGCGCGCGATCTGCCGCACGGCCTTCGATCACGGCATCACCCATTTCGATTTGGCCAATAATTACGGCCCGCCGCCGGGCTCGGCCGAGACGGCCTTCGGCCGGATTCTGAAAACGGACTTCGCGGGCTACCGTGATCAACTCGTGATCTCGTCCAAGGCCGGCTACGACATGTGGCCCGGCCCTTACGGCAACTGGGGCAGCCGGAAATATCTGATCGCGTCCTGCGATCAATCGCTCGCGCGCCTCGGCGTCGACTATGTCGACATCTTCTACTCGCACCGGGTCGATCCCGAGACGCCGTTGGAAGAAACCATGGGTGCGCTCGATTCGCTGGTGAAGCAGGGCAAGGCGTTGTACGTGGGTATTTCGTCCTACAACGCCCAGCGCACGCGCGAGGCGGCCGCGTTGCTCGCCGAGATGGGCACGCCGTGCCTGATCCACCAGCCCAGCTATAACATGCTCAACCGCTGGATCGAGCGCGACGGGCTCACCGATACGCTGGCCGAGGTCGGCATGGGGGCGATCGCGTTTACGCCGCTGGCCCAAGGCATGCTCACTTCGAAGTATCTCGGCGGTATTCCCGAAGGCTCGCGCGCCACGCAAGGTAAATCGCTCGACCCGGACATGCTGTCCGAGCGCGCGGTGTCCCATCTCAACAAGCTCAACGAGATCGCCGGGCGGCGCGGGCAGACGCTGGCGCAGATGGCCATCGCCTGGGTGCTGCGGGACGAGCGGATCACCTCGGCCCTGATCGGCGCTTCGCGACCCGAGCAGGTCGCCGATTGCGCCCGGGCCGCGGGCAACCTCTCGTTCACCGAGGCCGAGCTGGACGAGATCGATACCTACGCCACCGACGAGGACATCAATCTCTGGGCGGCGTCGAGCAACGCCTGACGACCGGCTGGTATGCGACCGTGTCTTTACTGATCGGATGCCGCGCCGTCGTTTGCTAGCCTCCACGGGATATTCCGCAACGATCGCAGATGTCATGAAGCAAAATCTGACCGACTGGCAATCGCTCGAGCGCGACGCCGAGCGTGGTTACGAAGTCATGGGCCGCGAAGGCCATAGCGGCTGGGAAGTCGAAGTGCGCTTCGACAACGGCACGTCGCCAAAGCACCCGGAGCGCAAAGCGACGAGCCGCGAAGAGGCGGTCAAGATCGGGCGCGAAGTGGCCACGATGCGCCAAGCCTGATCGCGCCCGGGCCGGCTCGATCGCTCCCCGTCGGGAGCCGGCCGGCCGTCGTCAGCGGCCGTCGCGCCAAACTCTATTTATCGCCAAACGCTTTTCGGTTCCAAGCGGACGGCCGCCGTGACCGTGACCGCGACTCAAGGCAAGACGCATCGCGCATCGGTGACGCAAGACAACCGGCACCTTCATCTGGCGATATAGCCGAGGTTAGGCGTCATCGCGCAGCTCCAAGCGACGCTCGATGCGCTCAACACGCCGGGCCAGCTGCTGCACGGCGGCGCGGTCGTCCGCAGTGGCGGCATACATATGACCCAACATGTGCTTCATGCTACTCATGCGGGTTTCAAGACGATCAAACCGATCACCGGTATCTGTCCTAAATTCTCTGATTTCGTTGCGCATGATACGGAGCTGTTCCAGCACCAAATTATCGTCCGCCATCGCCGTTGCCTCCTGAATTGCTACTCAATATAGCAGCCTAACCGTTGGGTAGAGTGCGAGCGCCTCCGTCGGGCGATTTCTCGCGGTTGATGATGGCAATCGGCGTGTCAGCACGCTCAAGAAAAGAGCCGACCCGCCGTTAACCCGAGTGACGGGCGATCGCCGGCGAAACGGCGACGCTTGCGCCGCCCAAGGAGGGGAGAACCGTGCGATTCCTGTCGAGTGTCAAGGCCAAGATCACGCTGGCGTTCGGGTCGACCATTGTCGCGTGGGCGGTGCTGTGCGCGCTGTCGTTGTACGCGGTGGACCAGCTCAACGCCCATAACGATGCGCTGTACAACACCAACCTGCGCGGGGTAAGCGCGCTGGCCGCGACCAGCCGGACTTATGCCACCATGCTGCAGAACGTCCGCGGGCGCCTGCACGCCGCCAAGCCGGGCGACATGGCGGCGTTGGCGGACGAACTCAAGAGTGCGCGTCAGTCTCTTCAGTCGCACTGGCACGATTATTATCCGGAGCGGGTGTCGTCGCCCGCCGAGCGCGTCCAGGCGGACAAGCTGCAACAAACACTGGACAAGCTCTCGCCGAAGCTCGACAAGTTCGTGAAAATCCTTGGCCAGAACGAAGCGTATCTGGCCAACCTCTTCTTCAGCGCTAAGCTTTCGCTGCCGCTGACCGCGGCGGCCCGCACGCTCTACGATCTGCGCGACAGCGAAATGGAGGTCGCGCGGCAGGTGCATGCCAAGAGCGAAAAGACCGCGCACCAGCTAACGCTGCTGATCGCGGTCACCTGCGGCGGCGCGCTGCTCGCGGGGCTCGTTATCGCGGTGGTATTGGTGCGTCTGATCACGCGCCCGCTGGCCCAGGCCCGGCGTCTGGCCGAATCGATTGGCGACGGCTATCTGGATAACGATGTCGCCCATGCCCGGCGCGACGAATTCGGCGCGATGCTGAGCGCGCTCGGGCGTATGCAGCAGCGCTTGGTGGATACCGTGGCCGATGTGCGGAGCAGTTCGGAATCGGTCGAGGGCAGCGCCTCGCAGATCGCCAGTGGCAACGAAGAACTCAATGCACGCACGCAGCGCCAGGCCGCGAGCCTGGAAGAGACCGCCGCATCCATGGAGCAAATGACGGCGACCGTGAAACGCAACGCCGACAACGCCGTAGAGGCCGAAACGCTAGCGCATGAGGTGCAGACCCGGGCCGACGACGGCAGTAGCGTCGCCCGCGGCGCGGTGGCCGCGATGAGCGAAATCGACGATTCCAGCCGCCGCATCACCGATATCGTCGGGCTGATCGAGGACATCGCGTTCCAAACCAACCTGCTCGCGCTCAACGCGTCGGTCGAGGCCGCCCGTGCCGGCGAGCAGGGCCGCGGTTTCGCGGTCGTGGCCGGCGAAGTGCGCAATCTGGCTAACCGCAGCGCCGACGCGGTTAACGAAATCAAGACCCTGGTCACCGATAGCGCGGCCAAGGTCGCCGACGGCTCGAAGCAGGTTACGCGGTGCGGACAGGCGCTGGAAACGATCAACGACAGCATCCACAAAGTGAGCGCGCTGATCGCCGAGATCGCCTCGGCCAGCCGCGAACAGGCCGGCGGCATCGAACAGGTCAATCGCGCGATCGTTGACATGGATTCTGGTACCCAGGAGAACGCGGCATTGGTCGAGCAATCCTCGGCCGCCAGCCACGACCTGGAAATCCGCGCGCGGGCGCTGATCGCCAAGATGGCGTTCTTCCAACTGGGCGCCGACGATGGGGCGCCGCAAGAAGACGAGGCGCCGGACGCCGTGGCCGCAACGATCCATGCCGCGCCGGACCGGCACGCGGCGGCCGCCGAGAGCCGCCCGGCGACTCAACCACGGGTCGATCGGCCCGAAGCCAAAGTGGGCCCGGCCGAGGCGGTCAACGACGCCGACGAATGGGCGACGTTTTGATGCGTCGTCGTATGAAAACGGCAACGGCCCACACGCTGTGCTCGCCACGCGCAGGGCATGCCGAGCCAGTCGCATTCGCTAAATTTTGTAAACATCCTCTGACGCCAGACCGTACTTCCTGAGCTTGCGGAAGATCGTCGGTTGGCTGGAGCCGAGTTCGCGCGCGATCTGATAGGTACTCGTGCAGCGCCGCCAGGCGGCGGTCAGGCATTCGCGTTCGGCCGCCTCCACGGCATCGCGCAGCCGGGGTAGCGGCGCGTGGCCGTCGACGGCCGCGTGCCCGCCGCGGACAGCCGATTGCGCCCCGTCGACGGCCGGATCGGCGCGGATCGTGGCGCCGTCGGTCAGAACGTAGAGGCGTTCCAGGCAGTTTTCGAGTTCTCGAAGATTACCCTCCCAGCGCCGGCCGAGTAGGCTCGACCACGCATCGGGCGCGAGCGATTTGTCCTGATCGTAGCGGGCGTCGAGCGCTTTCAGCATGCGCTGGATGAGCAGCGGAATATCCTCGGCCCGCTCGCGCAGCGCGGGAATCGTGACCGGAACGACGTTGATGCGGTGATACAGGTCGAGACGGAACTGCCCGTCGGCCACCCGCGCTTCGAGATCGCGGTTGGTGGCGGCGATCAAGCGGAAATCGGCCACCCGGGGTTCGGTGCTGCCCAGTCGGGTGATGCGCCGATCCTGAAGGATCCGCAGGAGTTTGGTCTGCATCGTTGGCGAGAGCTCGGCGACCTCGTCCAGAAACAGCGTGCCGCCGTGGGCGCGCTCCGCCAGCCCCGGCTTGCCGTTGCGCGCGGCGCCGCTGAAGGCGCCCGCGACATAGCCGAACATCTCGGACTCGAACAGGGTTTCCGGAATCGCGCCGCAGTTGGCTTCCACGAACGGGCCGGCCGCGCGCCGGCTGCGGCGGTGCAACAGGCCGGCGATTCGGGTCTTGCCGACGCCGGTTTCGCCGAGCAGTACGACGCTCGCGTCGGTCGGGGCGACGCGCTCGAGCAGCGAGATGATCTCCCGCATGCGCGGGCTGCAGGTCGGGATATCGACGGCTTCGTCGACGGGCGGTGGCGAGGCCTCGCGGGCGGCGAGCTGGCGATGCAGCAGTTCGTACTCGCGCTGTAGGGTGCGGATATCGGTCATATCCTTGGACAGGCTCACCACGCGAACCAGCCGGTTGCGGTCCCACACCGGATAGGCGCTGGCCATCACGGCCCGGCCGGTCCGGGTCGCCTGCATCAGATGACAGGCGCGGCGCTGCTCGAGCACGCGCACTGTGATCGACGGCGATAGCACGCCGTCGCGCTCCAGATCATAGGTGGAGGCGTTGACGAATTCGTGCAGCGGTAGCCCATAGACGCCCGCGCAGCTTTCGCTGGCCTTGACGATGCGGCCGTGCTCGTCGGCGATCACGACATGATCGTGCGAGTGGGCGAGCACGGCATCGAGTTCCAGCGCCTGCAGGTTATCGGTCGCAGTCATGGTAATCGATTCATAAATGAATCGATTGAATCTATTTCGAATTGCCGTTCGCGGTCAATGATCCGCCGATGAATTGGCGGTTTGCGCGTGACGCGTGAAATCAAGGATTTATGTTCTGGTTCGATTCTTGCTCCGGTGCAGGCAGTGCAATCGAGGCGATAATCATGGCGAACAGCGAACTCAATCAGCCGCTTGGCGGCAATACGATGCCCCGGTTCGGCGGGCCGGCGACGATGATGCGCTTGCCGAGCCAGGAAACCGCGGTTGGGCTGGATGCGGCGTTCGTCGGCATTCCGATGGATATCGGCACCTCGAACCGCCCGGGGGCGCGGCTCGGTCCGCGCCAGATCCGCGACGAATCGCGCATGCTGCGTCCATACAACATGGCTACCGGAGCGGCGCCGTTCGATTCGATGCAGGTGGCCGACATCGGCGACGTGCCGATCAATACCTTCGATCTGAAAAAGAGTGTGGACATCATCGAGGCCTTTCATGCCGACGTGATCGCCACCGGCTGCCGGCCGCTGACGCTCGGCGGCGACCACACGCTCACGCTGCCGATTCTGCGCGCCGCGGCCGCCCACCACGGGCCGGTCGGGCTGATTCACGTCGATGCGCACGCCGA